>JAYRNW010000260.1:0-5735 GCA_041911995.1 Casimicrobiaceae bacterium
CCTGCGCCACGTCGGCCACCGCCAGCGGCATCACCTCGCCCTCGTAGGGGCAGCCGAGCACGCAGGAGACGTAGCCGCGCACCTTGACCTCGGCGGCCCGCGCCGCCTCGACGATGGGGCGGAAGCGGTCGAGCGACTCGGCGATCGAGCAGTTGATGTTCTTCTGCGAAAAGGATTCGGAGGCGGCGCCGAACACGGCGACTTCCTTCGCTCCGGCGGCGAGTGCCGCCTCGAAGCCCTTCATGTTGGGGGTCAGCACCGGATAGCTGACGTCGGGCAGCTTCTCGATGGCGGCAAAGACGTCGGCGTTGTCGGCCATCTGCGGCACCCACTTGGGCGAGACGAAGGCCGTGGCCTCGATGCTCTTGAGGCCGGCGGCGCCGAGGCGGCGGATCAGTTCGACTTTGGTCTTGGTGGCAACGGGCGCCTTTTCGTTCTGCAGTCCGTCGCGCGGACCGACTTCGACGATGCGTACTTTGCTGGGGAGGGTCATGTGTGCATTACGGCTGTTTCTTTTCGACCTCGAATTCTACTAGCTCGGCGCCGTCACTGACCTGCTCGCCGACGCTGAAATGAAAAGCCTTGACCGTGCCGGCTGCCGGCGCCGCGATCGTGTGTTCCATCTTCATGGCCTCGAGGATCAGCAGCGGCGCGCCCTTTTCGACCCTGCCACCGACAGGGGCAATCAGCGCGATCACCTTGCCCGGCATCGGCGCCGTCAGCCCGCCTTCCGCGCCGCCGCCGCTGCCGGCGTGGAACAGCGGATCGATGGCGGCAAAGACGAAGGAGACGCCGTCGATGAAGACGTGGCGCTTCTCGTTGGCGGAAACCACGGTGACGTTGATGCGGCGGCCGCCGAGGTCGACGCGCAGCTCGCCGGCGTCGGTGAAGCGCGCCGCGGCGGCCGCGGTCTGGCCTTCGAATTCGAGCAGGAAGCCGTCGCCGGCATAACCGGCGTTGACCGCCTTCTCGGTGTCGCCGAAGCGCAGGCGGATCTCGCGCCGCGCCGCGCCGTTCATCCGCCAGCCGTCGCGGGCATGCCAGGGCGAATACGGATCGCGGCTGGAAACCGCCTCGGCCGCCGCGTACTGGCGGTCGCGCACCAGTTCCGCCAGCGCCGCCACCAGCCAGGCTTCCGCCGGCGGTTCGGCGCCTTCGGGAAAGAGGAAGCCGCGCTCGCGCTCGATCAGTCCGGTGTCGAGGTCGGCCTGGGCGAACGCCGGGCAGGCCACCAGGCGCGAGAGGAAGCCGATGTTGTTGGCCACGCCCACCACGCGGAAATCGGCCAGCGCCTGCAGCATGCGGGCCAGGGCGCGCTCGCGCGACTCGTCCCAGACGATCAGCTTGGCGATCATCGGATCGTAGTGCGGCGAGATTTCGTCGTCCTGCTCGACCCCGGTGTCGACGCGCACGTTCAGCGTCTCCGCCGGCGGCGCGAGGTGGATCAGCCGCCCGATCGACGGCAGGAAGCCCTTGTCGGGATCCTCGGCGTAGATGCGCGCCTCCAGCGCGTGGCCGCGGATCGCGAGCTGCTCCTGCGTCAACGGCAGCGGCTCGCCGGCCGCCACGCGCAGCTGCCACTCGACGAGGTCCTGCCCGGTGATCATCTCGGTCACCGGATGCTCGACCTGCAGCCGCGTGTTCATCTCCATGAAGAAGAAGCGGCCGTCCTGGTCGGCGATGAACTCGACGGTGCCCGCGCCGACGTAACCGACCGCGCGCGCCGCGGCGACCGCGGCCTCGCCCATCTCGCGGCGGCGCGCCTCGGTCATGCCGGGCGCGGGCGCCTCCTCCAGCACCTTCTGGTGGCGCCGCTGCACCGAGCAGTCGCGCTCGAACAGGTGGACGCAGTGGCCGTGCGCGTCGGCGAACACCTGGATCTCGACGTGGCGCGGCCGCGTGACGTAGCGCTCGATCAGCACGCGGTCGTCGCCGAAGCTCGCGGTGGCCTCGCGCTTGCAGGACGCGAGCGCGTCCGCGAACTCCGCGGCGGCGCTCACGATCCGCATGCCCTTGCCGCCGCCGCCGGCCGACGGCTTCAGCAGCACCGGGTAGCCGATCCGGTCGGCCTCCGAGCGCAGGAACGCCGTCTCCTGCCGCTCGCCGTGGTAGCCGGGCACGAGCGGCACCGGCGCGTTCTCCATCAGCGCCTTCGCCGCGCTCTTGCTGCCCATCGCGCGGATCGCCGCGACCGGCGGGCCGACGAACGCGATGCCGGCGGCCGCGCACGCCGCTGCGAAATCCTCGTTCTCCGACAGGAACCCGTAGCCGGGGTGGATCGCCTCGGCGCCGGTCTTCCTCGCCGCGTCGACGATGCGGCCGATGTCGAGGTAGCTCTCGCGCGCCGCCGGCGGGCCGATCAGCACCGCCTCGTCGGCCAGGCGCGCGTGGCGCGCGTTGGCGTCGGCCTCGGAGAACACCGCCACCGTGCGGATGCCGAGCCGGCGCGCCGTCTTGACGACGCGGCACGCGATTTCGCCGCGGTTGGCGATCAGGATCTTGCGGAACATGGTGCGGTCAACTCTCCTGCGAGCGTCGGGCCATGGACGCGATTCTGCCGACGCGAGATCCCTCGTCGCTGCGCTCGTCGGGATGTCGGGCCATAGGACACGTCCTGCCGGCGCGAGATCCCTCGTCGCTGCGCTCCTCGGGATGACATGGAAGTGCCATATGTCACATCCGGAAGACGCCGAACGTCGTCTTCTCGATCGGCGCGTTGAGCGAGGCCGAGATCGCGAGGCCCAGCACGCGCCGCGTCTGCGCCGGGTCGATGATGCCGTCGTCCCACACGCGCGCGGTCGCGTAATACGGGTGACCCTGCGTCTCGTACTGCGCGCGGATCGGCGCGCGGAACGCCTCCTCCTCCTCGGCGCTCCACGTCTTGCCGGCCGCCGTCAGGCCGTCGCGCTTGACGGTGGCGAGCACGGAGGCCGCCTGCTCGCCGCCCATCACCGAGATGCGCGCGTTCGGCCACATCCACAGGAACCGCGGCGAGTACGCGCGGCCGCACATGCCGTAGTTGCCGGCGCCGAAGCTGCCGCCGATGATCACCGTGAACTTCGGCACCTTCGCGCACGCGACGGCCGTGACCATCTTCGCGCCGTGGCGCGCGATGCCCTCGTTCTCGTAGCGGCGCCCGACCATGAAGCCCGTCACGTTCTGGAGGAAGAGCAGCGGGATGCCGCGCTGCGCGCAGAGCTCGATGAAGTGCGCGCCCTTCTGCGCCGACTCCGAGAACAGGATCCCGTTGTTGGCGACGATGCCGATCGGGTAACCGTGGATGCGCGCGAAGCCGGTGACGAGCGTCGTGCCGTAGCGCGCCTTGAACTCGTCGAGCGCCGAGGCGTCGACGATGCGCGCGATGACCTCGCGGACGTCGTAGGGCTTGCGCGTGTCGTTCGGGATGACGCCGTAGAGCTCCTCGGCGTCGTAGGCCGGCTCCTCCGGCGGCGCCACGTCGAGGCCGATCGCCTTGACGCCGTTGAGGTTCGCCACGATGCGCCGCGCGATGTGCAGCGCGTGCGCGTCGTTCTCCGCCAGGTGGTCGGCCACGCCGGAGATCCGCGTGTGGACGTCGCCGCCGCCCAGCTCCTCCGCCGTCACGACCTCGCCGATCGCGGCCTTCACGAGCGGCGGGCCGCCCAGGAAGATCGTGCCCTGGCTCTTCACGATGATCGTCTCGTCGGACATCGCGGGCACGTACGCGCCGCCGGCCGTGCACGAGCCCATGACGACGGCGATCTGCGGGATGTCGAGCGCGGACAGGTTCGCCTGGTTGTAGAAGATGCGCCCGAAGTGCTCGCGGTCGGGGAACACGTCGTCCTGCTCCGGCAGGAACGCGCCGCCGGAGTCGACGAGGTAGATGCACGGCAGCCGGTTCTCGCGCGCGATCTCCTGCGCACGCAGGTGCTTCTTCACCGTCAGCGGGTAGTAGGTGCCGCCCTTGACCGTCGCGTCGTTGGCGACGATCACGCACTCGCGGCCCGCCACGCGGCCCACGCAGGTGATGACGGATGCCGCGGGAACGTCGCCGCCGTACATGCCGTACGCGGCCAGCGGCGACAGTTCGAGGATCGGCGCGCCGGCGTCGACGAGGCCGTTCACGCGGTCGCGCGCGAGCAGCTTGCCGCGCGCGAGGTGCTTCTGCCGCGCCTCCTCGCTGCCGCCGCGCGCGACGTGCGCCGTCTTCTCGCGCAGGTCGGCGACGAGCGCCCGCATCGCGGCGGCGTTGGACCGGAAGTCCTCCGCGCGGGGGTCGAGCCTGCTCCGGATGGTCGTCATCTTCGAGTTCTCCGCGGTGGCGTCCGCCCCCGGCGGCGCCCCGGCGCCGCCGGGGGCCCGATCGGCGCGGGCGCCAATACGCGAGCATCGCACGCGCCCGGCCGCCGCGCTGCGCATGCCGCACGCCGTGGCATGCCGGCGCCGCCGCTAGAATGGAGGACGCGCACGCCGCGCGTCCACCGACCGGGAGCCCGCATGTCCGCCTCGCCTTTCGACCTTTCCGGGCGCGTCGCGCTCGTCACCGGCGCGTACCGCGGCCTGGGCTTCGCGATCGCGCGGGGCTTCGCGCAGGCCGGCGCGCGGGTGATCCTCAACGGCCGCAAGCCCGCCGAGCTCGCGGCCGCGGTCGAAAAGCTGGCCGGCGAAGGCCTGGCCGCCGACACCGCGACGTTCGACGTCACGCAGCGCGACGCCGTCCACGCCGCGGTCGCGGCGGTCGCCGCGAAGCACGGTCCCGTCGACATCCTCGTCAACAACGCCGGCATCCAGCGCCGCGCGCCGTTCGTCGAGTTCACGCAGCAGGACTGGGACGCGATCGTCGCGACCAACCTGACCGCGCCGTTCGTCGTGTCGCAGGCGGTGCTGCCGGCGATGATCGCGCGCCGGCGCGGCAAGATCATCCACGTCGCGTCGCTGATGAGCGAGCTCGCGCGGCCGACCGTCGTCCCGTACACGGCGGCCAAGGGCGGCGTGCGGCAGCTGACGCGCGGCATGGCGGTCGAGCTGGCGCCGCACGGCATCCAGGTCAACGCGATCGCGCCCGGCTACTTCGCCACCGAGATGAACCGTGCGCTCATCGACAACGCCGAGTTCAACGCGTGGGTGTGCAAGCGCACGCCCGCCGGCCGCTGGGGCGACCCGCCGGAGATCGCCGGGCTCGCCGTGTTCCTGGCGTCGCCGGCGTCCGACTACATGACCGGGCAGATGCTGGTCATGGACGGCGGAATGTCGGTCAGCCTTTGACGCCGGCGACGCCCGCGCGCATGCGCGCGAGGAGGTCGTCGCGCGCGCGGCTGCAATGGCGGCGCGCGAGCTCGCCCGCCTTCTCCGCGTCCCGGCGCCGGATCGCGCGCAGCAGCGCGCGATGCTCGGCGACGACGCTCGCGGTCCGCCCGGCCCCGTAGCCGAAGCGCACGCGCAGCGCGTCGGCGAGCACGCGCCCCTGCGCCAGCATCCGCAGCGCCTCCGGGTTGTCGGCCGCGGCGTTGATCGTGTCGTGCAGCGCGCGGTTGGCCCGCACCAGCGCCGCGGCGTCGCCGGGATCGGCGTCCTCGAATGCGGCGACCTGGCGCGCCAACCGCGCGAGGCCGTCGTCGTCGATGCGCTCGGCGCAGCGCGCGGTCAGCAGCCCCTCGATCGCCGCACGGATGTCGTAGAAGTTGCGGACGAACCGCTCGCCCACGCCCTTGATCACCGCGCCACGATGCGGGACGACCTCGAGCACGCCCTCGCCG
>JAYRNW010000261.1:0-14429 GCA_041911995.1 Casimicrobiaceae bacterium
AGCTTCGGATGCGGCGTCTCGCGGGTCTGCTCGGCGTCGGCCAGCAGCTCCTCGTAGAGCTTCTCGCCCGGGCGCAAGCCGGTGAACACGATCGCGATCCGGTCCGGATCCGCGCCGGACAGACGGATCATGTCGTGCGCGAGATCGACGATGCGCACCGGCTCGCCCATGTCGAGTACGAGTATTTCCCCGCCCTTGCCCTGCAACGCCGCCTGCAGCAGAAGTTGCGTGGCCTCCGACAGCGACATGAAGTAACGCGTGATCTCGGGGTGCGTGACGGTGACCGGCCCGCCGCGCGCGATCTGCTCGCGGAAGCGGGGTATCACACTGCCGGCGCTGCCGAACACGTTGCCGAAGCGCACGAGCACGAACCGCGTCGCGCCGCCCGCGAGGCTCTGGCACACCACCTCGGCCAGCCGCTTCGTGGCGCCCATCACGTTGGTCGGGTTGACCGCCTTGTCCGTCGAGACGAGCACGAAGCGCTCGACGCGCGCGTGCACGCAAGCCCGCGCGAGCACCCACGTGCCGTAGCCGTTGTTGCGCACCGCCTGCCAGGCGTTGCTCACCTCCATCAGCGGCACGTGCTTGTAGGCGGCGGCGTGGAACACGACGCTCGGCCGCTCGCGCGCGAGGACCTCCTCGACCAGCGACGCGTGCTTGACGTCGCCGACGACCGCGGAGAGCGGCAGCTGCGGGAACGCATCGACCAGCGCCGTCTGGATCTCGTAGAGCGCCGCCTCGGAGATGTCGAACAGCACGAGGCGCGCCGGGCGGAACCGCGCGATCTGCCGGGCGAGCTCCGCGCCGATCGACCCGCCCGCGCCCGTCACCATGACGACGCGGTGGCCGAGCCATTCGCCCAGCCCGGCGCTGTCGAGCACGACCGGGTCGCGCCCGAGCAGGTCGTCGAGCTCGACGTTGCGGATCGTCGTCAGCGCGAGGCGCCCGCTGATCAGGTCCTCGTACGAGGGGACGGTCAGCGCCTCGACGCCCGCGGCGGCGCACAGCTCGGCCACGCGGCGGCGCACGACGTGGTTCGCCGACGGCAGCGCGATGATGACCTTGCGCACGCCGAACCGGTCGCACCACGACGCGAGCTCGGCGATCGGCCCCAGCACGCTCACGCTGCGCAGGAGCCGCCCCTGCTTCGCCGCGTCGTCGTCGAGCAGCCCGACCACGCGCCACTGCCGGCTGCGCGCCAGGTCGTTGACGAGGCGCGCGCCCGCCTCGCCGGCGCCGATGATGAGCACGGGCTCGCCGAGCGCGGCGAGCGGGCTGTAGAGGCGATGCTCCTTCCACACGCGGTACGCGAAGCGGCTCCCGGCCATCAGGAAGATGAGCACGACCGGGTAGAGGACGAGGACGCTGCGCGGCACGACCGCCTGCCACTGCAGCATCACGAGCGCCAGCGGGACGAGGATGGCCCCCAACCCCGCGGCCAGCACGATGCGCTGCAGGTCCGGAATGCTCGCGAACCGCCAGAGGCCGCGGTAGAGGCCGAGCGCCAGGAAGATCACCGCCTGCAGCGGCAGGATCAGCGCGAGCGTGCGCCACATGTCGGCCAGGTACGGCTCGCGCAGGTCGAGGTTGAACCGCAACCAGTACACGGCCGCCCACGCGAGCGCGGCGGCGCAGGTGTCGTGCACGAAGGCGAGCGAGGCCCGCCAGTTGAGGGGTTTGCGCATCACGTCGGCCGCGGGTGTTTCCGCCAATGATAATCAATGGCCGCGAACAGCAGTGCGCAGGCCGCACACCACGCGGCCAGCGCGGGCGGGCCCCAGTCCGGCTTCAGGCACGCGCACGCGACGGCCGTTCCCGCGGTGCCCGCCATCAGCGCGCCCCAGACGGCGAGCGTCCCGGCGTGCCCGGCGCCCATCCGGTGCAGGCGCTGGTAATAGTGGGTCTTGTGCGCTTCCCAGACGCGCTCGCGCGCGAGCGCGCGACGGGCGAGCGTCACCGTCGCGTCGGCGAGAAACGGCAGGAACACGAGCGCCGGGAACCACGCGCCCCACGCGCCGTCGACGATGCCGCCGATGCCCAGCGCCGCCGCGAGGAAGCCCAGCGGCACCGCGCCGACGTCGCCCAGGAAGATGCGCGCCGGCGGCAGGTTCACCGCGAGGACCGGCAGGCTCGCAGCGGCGAGCGCCACCGGCAGCGCAGGCGGCAGCGCGGCATGCGCCAGCACCGCGCCGTACGCGGCGAAGCCGATCACGGTCATCGTCGCCGCGAGGCCGTCGCTGCCGTCCATGAAGTTGTAGAGGTTCAGCGACCACGCGACGACGAGCGCCGTCGCGCCGACGGCGACGACGGAATCGAGCGGTGCGCCGGGCGTGACCGCGACGGCGAACCACAGCGCCGCCGCCGCGTGCGCGGCGAGCCGCGGCACGACCGCGACGCCGCGCATGTCGTCCGCCAACGACACCGCGGCCAGCAGCAGCCATGGCACGCCCCACGTTACAGCGGCCATCGCGGGTGCCGCAGGGGCGAACCACGCGATCGGCAGGAAGCCCGCCCAGATCGCGAGGCCGCCCACGCGCGGCGTGGGCACCGTGTGCAACGTGCGGGCGTTGCGCTGCGCGAGCGGCAGGCGCGTCCGGAAACGCAACAGCGCGAAGACGGCGACCGCCGCCAGGGCCGCCGCGAGCGCGGCGAAGCCGCCGATCGGGCCGTTCACGGCAAACTCGCGCTTTCGCCGCCGCCGCGCGCCGGTGGCGGCGCGGGCGCATCGGGTGCGAAATCAGGGGTCTCCGCACGGTTGCACCGGCTGCGGGGACCCCTCGGTGCAGCCCCAAATCGGCGCAAAACCGCAAATCGCCGGGGGAAGGCGCCATCGGGGCGAAGAATCCAATTTTTGTTGTTTATATTCAATGTATTGAAACTTGGACTTCAAGCGTAGTCCACGCGCCACGACGGCGCTCGCCCCGGCTTCGGGCTGGCTTTCGGGGCCGATTGTCTGTTGCTTCGGCACAACAAGCGCCAAGACCGTCTGACCCCTTCCCGCCTTCGGCTTGCCAGTCGGATAGGCGGTTTGGCAAAATGGGTTGCAACTTCTCGCAGATTTGAGAAGGTTCCGATGGCAGGCGCAAAAGGCTTGAAACCTTGCCAATTTTATCCGTTAGAGGAGAGACTCCATGAATAAAAAGCTCGTCGCTGTCGCAGTCGCGGGTTTGCTTGCCGCCCCGCTGGCTGCGCAGGCGCAAACCGCCAATGTGACGCTGTACGGCCGGCTGAATCTGACGATGGAAGCCGTGTCGGGCAGAGCGGTGGATCCGAACCTGCCGGCGACTGCCGCCCCCGTCAACCGCACCGTCTATCGCGTGAGCTCCAACTCCTCGCGCCTGGGCGTGCGCGGCAGCGAATCGCTGGGCGGCGGACTCTCGGCGATCTTCCAGATCGAGTCGAACGTGAACGGCGACTCCGGTGGCGGCGTGCTGGCCACCCGTGAAACCTTCGTCGGCCTGCAGGGGACGTGGGGCACGTTCAAGATGGGCAACTTCCTCGCCCCGTACGACGACATCCACCCGATCTTCGGCAACGTTCCCACGCTGACGACGTCGATCCTGTCGACCGCAGCACTGTGGGCGCAAGGCTCGCAGTCGAAGACGGCCGGCGGCTTCGACGCCCGCCTCGGCAACTCGATCCGTTACGACTCGCCGCGCTTGGCCGGCTTCACCGGCTCGGTGCAGATCTCGGCGCTCGACTCGTCGACGGGCCAGGGCGGCATCACGTACGGCGACCTCGCAACGCAGCAGCGCCACGCCTACGTGCTGTCGATGGGCGGCTACTACTCGAACGGCCCGTTCCAGGGCGGCGTCGCGTACGAAGCGAACAACAAGGTGCGCGGCCCGGCGTTCAGCGACTGGGCGCTGTCGGTCGCCGCGAACTGGAACTTCGGCGTCATCAAGGTCGGCGGCATTTACGAGCGCCTCGACTACGACGTCACCGGCGGCAGCCTGACCCGCAACTTCTGGGGCATCAGCGGCACGGTGCCGATCGGTCCGGGCGAACTGTACGCGTTCTACGGCGACGCCGGCGACGGCTCGGGCCCGGCCGGTACGAAGGTCGGCCAGCTCGCGGCGGGCAACAGCACCGGCGCGGCGCAGTGGGAAATCTCGTACACGTACGCGCTGTCGAAGCGGACGCTGGCCTACACGGGCTTCGTGCAGACCCGCAACGACAACAACGCGGCCTACAACTTCAACATCAACCCGTACACGGTCGTCAACGGCGCCAACGCCAGCGGCTTCGTGATGGGTCTGGTCCACTTCTTCTAAGAGGCACTCCGGTACGACCGGGTCTCTTCGGAACGGCAACGGGCGCCTGCGGGCGCCCGTTTTTTTCGCGCGGCCTCCGGCGCTGGTACGATGACGGCATGATCGACCGCTGGATCGTCGGCTTCGACCGCGCGCTGCGCACGCTGGGCGGGCTCGCGCGCACCGTGCGGCCGGTTCCGGGCGCGGCGCTCGCCGAGCCGGCGTTGACGCCGGAGGAGCGGCGCCACGCGGCGGGGCTGATGCGCGTCAACCACACGGGCGAGGTCTGCGCGCAGGCGCTCTACTCGGCGCAGGCGCTGGTCGCGCGCGATCCGGCGATCGGCGGCCGCTTCGCGTCGGCCGCGCGCGACGAGGAAGAGCATCTCGCGTGGACGCAATCGCGGCTGGCCGAGCTCGCCGATCGCCCGTCGCTGCTCAATCCGCTCTGGTACGCGGGCGCGTTCGCGATCGGCGCGCTCGCGGGCGTCGCCGGCGACCGCGTGAACCTGGGCTTCGTCGTCGAGACGGAGCGGCAGGTCGAGGAGCATCTGACCGGCCATCTCGATCGCCTGCCCGACGCGGACGCGAAGAGCCGCGCGATCGTCGACACGATGCGCGACGACGAGGCGCGGCACGCCGCCATGGCGCAGGAAGCCGGCGCCGTCGACCTGCCGCTGCCGGTGCGCGGCGCCATGCGGATGGCGGCCGCCGTGATGAAGGCCGTCGCGTACCGCGTCTAGCGCCCGTCGGGCCGCCCCGAGGACGCGCCCCGGTTCGCGGGGAAAAAGGTCTGAACCACGGAGAACACGGAGGATGGACTTGGCTGGTCGTGCACATGCCGCCGGATCGCATGGCCTTTCTTCGTGTTCTCCGTGTTCTTCGTGGTTAAAGGTTTTGACCTCGGCCTTCTGACCACCCCGCCCGCCGGGCCGCCCCACGGGCGCGCCCCGCTCATCCGCCCGCGGCGCCGCGCCGCCATGCGCGCAACGCCTTCAGGCGCGCGCCGCGCACGGCCGCGGCGATCGCGTCGTCGCGTGCGGCGCCCCCCCGCTTCGCCGCCGCGCGCGCGACGGCGCCCGCATCCACGCCCTTCACGACCGCGAGCGCGTCGCGCAGGATGCGTGCCGGCACGTATGCCTGCGGTGCGCCGGGGCGCGAGCACGCGTCGGCGGCGCACGCGTCGAGCAGCGTCGCCAGGCGCTCGGGTCGACGCAGCGCGTCGGTGGCCGCGAGCACGTCGAGCAGCGTGGCCGGCCGCAGCTCCGCCGCGCGGTGCACGACGCCGTGCCAGCGCGCGGCAACCGCCGCCGCGTCGCGGCAATCGAGCGGAACGCGCAGGCGCGCCGACATCCGCTCGGCGAGCCGCACGCTGCGCTGTTCGTGCGCATGGTGCGCGGGCAGCGCCGACGCCGGCGACTGCGCCTTGCCGAGGTCGTGCGCAAGCACGGCGTACCGCGCGGGCAGCGCATGGCCGTGCGCCGCCGACCAGTCGAGCGCCTGCGCGACGTGCACGCCGGTGTCGACTTCCGGGTGATGCGCCGGCGGCTGCGCGACGCCGTACAGCGCCGCGACTTCGGGCAGCAGCGCGGCGAGCGCGCCGCAGTCGCGCAGCACTGCCAGCATCCGCGACGGATGCGCCTCCATCAGGCCGCGCGCGAGCTCCTGCCAGACGCGCTCGGGCGCCAGCGTGGCGAGCTCGCCCGACGCGACGATCGCGCGCATCAGCGCTTCCGTCTCCGGCGCCACCGCGAAGCCGAACCGCGCGGCGAAGCGCGCGACGCGCAGCACGCGCAGCGGATCCTCGGCGAAGGCCGGCGCGACGTGCCGCAGGATGCCGGCCGCGAGATCGTCGGCGCCGCGATGCGGGTCGACGAGCGTGCCGTCGTCGTCGCGCGCCATCGCGTTGATCGTGAGGTCGCGGCGCGCGAGATCCTCCGCCAGCGTCACGTCGGGCGAAGCGAAGAACTCGAATCCCCGATAGCCGCGCCCGTGCTTGCGCTCGGTGCGAGCGAGCGCATACTCCTCATGGGTGTCCGGATGCAGGAACACGGGGAAATCGCGGCCGACGGGGCGAAAGCCCGATGCGAGCATCATCTCGGGCGTCGCGCCGACGACGACATAGTCGCGATCCGCACCGGGGCGGCCGATCAGCTCGTCGCGCACGGAGCCGCCGACGCGGTAGACCCGGACCGGCTGCGGCAGCGGGCGCGCCATCGCTGACCGCCGTTCGCGCGGCGCCGCTACCGGCCGCCGGTCGCGCGGTAGCCGTCGTACGCGCTGCGCTGCGCGTCCGGCGCGAGGTACTGCGGCGCGACCGCCTCGAGCGCCGCCGGCACGATGCCGAACACCGCGGGGAACGGACAGTCGCAGACGTTGTCCTTGCGCGTGGACAGCAGGTTGTCGCGGCTCATGAGCGTGCCCGGCAGGTGCTCCAGCGCGAACGCCTGCACCATCGACAGACGCGGGCCCAGCGCGAACACCGGGCGGACGTGGCCGGTGACCTCGCCGACGTACCGGACGAGCTCGAGCAGCGTGTAGGCCTTCGGCCCGCACAGGTCGTAGCGCGCGTTCTTCGTGAGGTCGTCGCCCACCGCGTGCACGAGGCAATGCGCGACGTCGTCGATGGCGATGGGCTGGAAGCGGGCGGACGGCGCCGCCAGCACGACCAGCGGCAGCGCGCGCGACAGCCGCGCGAACAGGTTGAGGAACGCGTCGCCGGGACCGAAGATCACCGAGGGCCGGAAGATCGTCCACGCGAGGCCCGACGCCGCGACGATCGCCTCGGCCGCCGCCTTCGACCGCAGGTAGCGCGACGGCGCGCCGGGCTCGGCGCCGAGCGCGCTCATCTGCAGCAGCCGGCGCACGCCCGCGCCGTGGCACGCCGCGACGACGTTGCGCGCGAGCTCCACGTGCGCGCGCTCGAACGTGTCGCGACCGCTCTCGTTGAGGATGCCGACGAGGTTGATCGCCGCGACCGCGCCGGAGAGCAGCGCCTCGAGCGCCTTCGGGTCGGACGGGTCCGTCTCGACGACGTCGACCGTGGGCAGCGGCAGCAGGTGCCTGGCACTGTCGCGCCGGCGCGCGGGCACGGTGACCGCATAGTCGGCGGCGGCCAGCCGCGCGACCACGCGGCTCCCGACGAAGCCGCCTCCACCCAGCACGACGATGCGCTGCCGCGCCATCGCTAGTCCCCGTTCGGCGCGTTCGATGCGCCGCGCGGCGCGACGGTGCCCAGCCGCGCCGTCAGCGGCGGCTGGCTCGCGTTGAACGCCTGCGCGTAAACGACGGCGTTCGCGAGCACCTTCTTCACGTAGTCGCGCGTCTCGTTGAAGGGAATCGTCTCGACCCAGATCGCGCCTTCGAGCGGCGCGGCCGGCCGCCACGCCTGCGCGCGGCCGGGCCCCGCGTTGTACGCGGCGGCGGCGAGCGCGGGCATCCGGTCCAGCCGCTCGAGCCAGTACTTGAAGTAGTACGCGCCGAACTGCGTGTTGAGCTCGGTGTCCGCGATCAGCGCCGGCCGGTAGTCGTTGCGCGCGAGCTGCTTCGCGACCCAGCGCGCCGTGCCCGGCATCAGCTGCATCAGGCCGACGGCGCCGGCGGAGGACACGATGTCGGGCGCGAAGCGCGACTCCTGGCGCGCGATCGCGTACAGCAGCGCGACGTCGACGTCGTGCGCGCGCGCCGCCGTCTCGAACTGCGTGCGGAAAGGAGCGAGATAACGCAGCGCGTAGTCGTGCCGCGACTGCGTGCGGTCGGCCGTGTTGATCGCGCGGTCGTACAGGCCGACGCTGCGCGCGTAGCCGGCCGCGAGTAGCAGAGCGTCGTCGTCGGGAAGGCCGCGGACGATGTAGGCCCACTCGCGCTGCGATTCGGGCCGCATGTCGAGCTCGGCCAGCTTGACCGCGCGCCGCACCTCCGGGCGCGCCGCGAACGCGGCGACGGCCTCCGGCGCCGGAGCGACCGGCGCCGACGGCGGCACGGCGAACGGCCGGCCCAGCGCCTCGCTGGCGAGGACGCCGTAGAAGTGCGTCTCCGCCGCGAGCGCGGCCAGCAGCGCCTGCGACTCGTCCGCGCGTCCCTTCTCGGCGAGCGCACGCGCGCGCCAGTAGCGCCACGCCGCCTCCTGGCGCTGCGGCTCGGGCATCGCGTCGGTCGCCGCGAGCACGTCGTCCCACGCGAGCGCACGCAACGCCGCGCGCACGCGCCACGCGTGGGCTTCCGCCGACAGCGGCGCGTCGCGCGCCTCGCGGAACCAGTCGTTCGCCGCCGGATGCAGCTGCCGCGCCGCGTGGAACGCGAGCCGCGCGTTGCCGTAGCGCCGGTCGGCCTCCGGCAGCCGGTCGCGCACCTTGACCCACGCCGGCCGCGCGGCGCCGGCGTCGCTGCGCGCGGCGCGCTCGAGCGCGAAGAGCGCGAGCTCGCGGCCGCCGCCGGTCGCCCACGCGAAAGCGCCCTTGTCCAGCGCGCGCTGCGGGTCGCGGGCCACGTCGGCGTGCTCGGCCGGCGGTACGCGGTCCTTGCCCGGCAGGTCGGCGCCCAGCGCCTGCGCGACGCGCAGGTTACCCGCCTCGTTCGCGAGCCGCAGGCGCGCGCGCCGGTCGGCGATCGACAGGTCGCCGCGGCGGATCAGCGCCGCGAACGCGGGCTCGCACGCTTCGGGGGTCGCCTGACCGGTGAACCACAGCGGCTTCGCGGCGGCCAGCGCGTCGTCGCCGTCGCGCTGCCACTTGTACAGCACGCCGTAGCAAGCGAGCTCGACGTCGTCGCCGGACGGCGGCGGGTAGTCCTCGGCGAATCGCGCCCAGAGGCCCTTGCGGCCGAGCAGCTTCAGCCACTCGACGCGCAGGCGGTCGGCGAGCGGCGTGTTCGGATAACGGTCGAGGTAGCCGCGGATCGCCTGCGGCGACGCCTCTTCGAGTCCCAGCCTGAGTTGCCAGTACGCGACGTACGGCGCGAGCACGTGGCCGGAGAGCTTCGGCGCCAGCGCGGCGAGCTTCGTGCGGTCGCCCTTGTCGGCCGCCGCCCTCGCGGCCAGGAAGTCGGCGTCGGACTGCGCGAGCGCCGGAGCGCAGGGCGCGAGCACGGCGAGGACGGCGACGGCCGCGGCACGGCGGAGGAGGACGGGCAAGGGCATGTAGGCGGATTCTCTGCGAGAGGGGCCGGCAAGACAAGGGCACATGCGCGACATCCAGCCTTCGCGGGGCGCCGAAAATCCTTCAACGCGCGAGCGTCGCGTCCGGTGGACGGCGGGACGCGCGAGAGACCCCGATGTTAAGATTTCCGTCGGGGATCGAAGCGTCGCGGTCGGGTGGGAGGAGGCATGGCGCAGCGCAAGGCGGCACCGTTGGCGGGCGTGGTGATGGGCAGCGACAGCGACTGGGAGATCATGCGGCACGCGGTGGCCCAGCTCGACGCGTTCGGCGTGCCGAACGAGCCACGCGTCGTGTCGGCGCACCGGATGCCCGACGACATGTTCGAGTACGCCGAGGATGCGGCACCGCGGGGCCTGCGCGTGATCATCGCGGGGGCCGGCGGTGCGGCGCACCTGCCGGGAATGCTCGCGGCGAAGACGATCGTGCCGGTGCTGGGCGTGCCCGTGCCGTCGAAGTACCTGCGCGGCGAGGACTCGCTGCTGTCGATCGTGCAGATGCCGAAGGGCATCCCGGTCGCCACGTTCGCGATCGGCGAGGCGGGCGCCGCCAACGCGGGGCTGTTCGCGGTCGCGCTGCTCGCCGCGACCGACCCGGCGCTCGCCAAGAAGCTGGCCGCGTTCCGCGCGAAGCAGACCAGCACGGCGCGCACGATGCGCGTTCCGCCGGCCACCTGACCGGCGGCGGGCGCGGCGCATGGCGGCAATTCCGCCGGGAGCCTGGCTCGGCTTGCTGGGCGGCGGCCAGCTGGGCCGCATGTTCTGCATGGCAGCGCAGAGCCTGGGCTACCGCGTCGTCGTCCTCGATCCGGGCGCCGACGGCCCGGCCGGCAGCGTCGCCGACCGCCACGTCGCCGCCGACTATCTCGACCCGGGCGGCCTGGCGGAGCTGGCCGCGGTCGCGTCCGCCGCGACCACCGAGTTCGAGAACGTGCCGGCCACGGCGCTCGACTACCTCGCGCGCACGGCGCGCGTGACGCCGTCCGCGACGAGCGTGGCCATCGCGCAGGACCGGATCAGCGAGAAGACGTTCCTGTCCGGCAACGGCTTCGCCGTCGGCCCGTTCGCGGTGCTGCGCAGCGACGACGACGCCGAGCGCGCGAGCGCGGCACTCCTGCCCGGCATCGTGAAGAGCGCGCGCCTGGGCTACGACGGCAAGGGCCAGGTGCGGGTGCGCGACCGCGACGACGTCCGCGCCGCGTGGCGCGCGATGCGCGGCAAGCCGTGCGTGCTCGAGCGTCTGGTCGACCTCGCGTGCGAGGTGTCGGTCGTCGTCGCGCGCAACGACTGCGGCGAGACGACGACGTGGCCGGTCGCCGAGAACCTGCACCGCGACGGCATCCTCGACGTGTCCGTCGTTCCGGCGCGCGTGCCGGCCGGCCTCGCGGCGCAGGCGCGCGCGGTCGCCACCGGCGTGGCAGCGACGCTCGACTACCGCGGCGTGCTGTGCGTCGAGATGTTCGTCGCGCGCGACGGCACGCTGCTCGTCAACGAGATCGCGCCGCGGCCGCACAACAGCGGCCACTACACGATCGACGCGTGCGTGACGTCGCAGTTCGAGCAGCAGGCGCGCGTGCTCGCCGGCCTGCCGCTCGGCGACACGCGGCAGCACACGCCGGCCGCGATGGTGAACCTGCTGGGCGACGCGTGGTTCGCCGACGCCACGGCGAGCGCGCCGCGCGAGCCCGCGTGGAGCGAGGTGCTGCGGCATCCGGCGGCGAAGCTGCACCTCTACGGCAAGGCGGAGCCGCGGCGCGGCCGCAAGATGGGCCACGTGACCTGCCTGGGCGAGACGCTCGACGCGGCCGTCGCGACGGCGCGCGCGATCAAGAATGCGCTCGGCATCCCCGGCGCCGACGATCCGCGGCTCGTCGCGGGACCCGGCCTCGCTGCCTGACCGTCACTTGCGCCGACCGCCGGGCCCGGCGGCGCGCCGCACGGCGCCCACGGGCAGCGCGGCGACGCGCTCGTACTCCGGATCGGTCCAGCGCCCGCCCGCGGCACCATAGTCGGCCGCCATCTGCGTGGCGTCCGCGCCCCAGAACAGCTCGTCGCCGATGGCGAGCGTCGGCACGCCGAACACGCCGCGCGCGATCGCCTCGTCGGTGTTGCGGCGAAGCGCGTCCTTGACGTCGGCGTCCGCGATCCGCCGCTGCGCGTCCGGCAGCCGCAGGTCGGCGGCGAGCTCCGCCCACTCGATCGGCAGGTCGGGCAGCCGGCCGTCGCGCCACACGAACCGGAAGATCCGGTGCACGGCGTCGGGCGCGCAGTCGCACGCGATGGCGAGCCGCAGCAGCGGCAGCGGGTTGAACGGGTGCACGGGCGGCATCTTGAACGGGATGCCGAGCCGCTTCGCCTGCCAGACGACGAAGCGGTACGTGAACACGCGCTTGCGCGCGATCTCGGCCGGCCCCTTCTGCCCGCTCGCGGCGAGCAGCCCGGCGAAGAGTACCGGCCGGTAGCGGATGCGCGCCTTCGGCCCGAGCAGCCCCAACTGCTCGCTCTGCAGGTAAGCGAACGGCGAGATGAAGTCGAAATACCAGTCCACGGCCGCCACGGCGTCAGCCCTCCCCTCCGGTTGCCCGCGACCGTGCATTGGCGCGTGCGCGGCGCACGCCGATGCGCGCCCACACGCCGCGCCGCTCGCCGTCGTCGAGCACGCTCCACGCCGCGATCTCGTCGAGCGTGCGCAGGCAGCCGCCGCACAGGCCGGTGGCCTCGTCGATCGCGCAGACGCTGATGCACGGCGACGGCACGCCGCTCTCGACGGGCTTGCCCATCGTCAGCCGCCCGGCCCGCGGTCGACGACGCGCCGTGCGACGCGCGTCACGGCGAGGGGCGGTGGCCCGCGCCGCCCAGCCACTCGCCGAGGCGGCGCGCGATCGCGCGCAGCCCGCGCCACAGCTTCGGCACCAGCCAGATCGTCAGCGCGACCAGCACGCCGATGACGACCAGCGCCGCGACCGGATGCGCGAACGCGAGCCACAGCACGGTGCCGACGGCGAGCTCCTCGCCGAACGACGCCGTCCAGTTGGAGAACGGCTCCGGCGACGTGTTGATCATCGCGCGCCCGCCGGCCTTCACCGCGTGGCTGCCGGCGGCGAGCGTACCGCCGACGATGGCCGCCGCGAGCATCGTCGCCGTCGACGATTCGCCGAACACGCTCGCGGCGAGCGCGGCGCCCGCGGGGATCCGGATGAACGTCTGCACGACGTCCCACGCCGAGTCCACGCCGGGAATCTTGTCGGCGAAGAACTCGACCGCGCACATGAACCCCGACGCGGCGAGCACCATCGGATGCGCGAGCACCGCGAGCCCCGCCGGCAGGTCGACCCATCCCAGGTAGCCGACGCCGCCCACGATGAACAGCACCGCGTAGAGACGCAATCCGCTCGCCCAGCCGACGGCCGCCGCCAGCGCGACGAGCTGCCAAGTGTCGAAGTGCGCGAGCGCCGGCGTCATTTCGGCGGCGCCAGCTCCGGCGGCACCCACGCGGCCGGCCGCTTGGCCAGGAACGCGGCCATGCCTTCCTTCGCCTCCGCCGTCGCGCGCACGGCGGCGATCCGGCGCACGGTGTCGGCGACGACCTTCGCGTCGACCGGCCGGCCGGCGACCGCGCGGATCAGCACCTTGCATTCGCGCTGCGCGTTCGGGCCGGCGACCAGCAGCGGGCCGAGCATCTCGTTCACGCGGTCGTCGAGCTGGCCCATCGGCACGATGTCGTGGACGAGGCCGATCCGGTAGGCCTCCGCCGCGTCGAAGCGCTCGGCCGACAGGAAGTACCGCGACGCCTGCCGCGCGCCGATCGCGCGGATCACGTACGGCGAGATCGTCGCCGGGATGATGCCGAGCTTCGCCTCCGACAGCGCGAACTTCGCCTCCGCCGCCGCAATCGCGATGTCGCAGCACGCGGTGAGGCCGGCGCCGCCGCCGTACGCCGCGCCGTGCACGCGCGCGACCGTCGGCTTCGGCAGCTCGGCTAACGTCTGCAGCATCTTCGCCAGCGCCTTCGCGTCGGCCAGGTTCTGCGCGCGACCGTACGTCGCCGTCGTCTTCATCCAGTTGAGGTCGGCGCCGGCGCAGAACGTCGGGCCGTTGCCGGCGAGCAGCACGACACGCACGTCGTCGTCCGCGGCGAGCGCCGGCAATACCTCGGTGAGCTCGGCGATCAGGACCTCGTCGAACGCGTTGTGCACGTCCGGCCGGTTCAGCGAGACGATGCCGACGCGGTTGCGGACCGTGACTTCGAGGGTCGTGTAGCCGGCGCGGGCCGGGCGGGGCTTCTTCGTTGCCATCGTGCTCCTCGCTTCACGCGGCCGCCGGGCGCGGATGCCCGGGCAGCAGCTCGTAGGGGTGGCGCCAGCGCGGCGTGGCCGCGATGCGCGCGAGCCACGCGGCGACGTTCGGGTAAGTCGACCAGTCGACGCCGATCTCGTCGGGCCAGAACAGGTAGCCGCACATCGAGAGGTCGGCGATCGTCAGCCGGTCGCCGACCGCGAACGCGCGGCCGGCGAGGTGCGCGTCGAGCACGCCCCAAGCGCCTTCCGCGCGCCGGCGGAATTCGGCGAGGACGTCGGGCTTGGGGTCGGGCGCGAACGTACGCATGAACCGGAGCGTGGCCGTGTAGCTCGTCAGCTTGTGATTGTCGAACAGCAGCCAGCGCAGGATCTCGCGCCGCTCGTCGGCGTCGCGCGGGCCGAACCGGCCGAGCGTCTCCGCGAGGTAGTCGAGGATGACGCCCGACTGCGTGTACCGGCGCCCGCGGTGCTCGAGCACCGGCGCCTCGCCCATCACGTTGATCGCGCGGTACGCGGGCGTGCGGGTCTCGCCGCCGAAGTAGTCGACGAAGCGCGGCGCCCAGTCGGCGCCGGCCAGCTCCAGCGCGAGCGCGGGCTTGTAGGCGTTGCCCGACTGCGCGAACCCGTAGAGCGTGTACTCGGCCAAGGCGTCCCCGCGGATGACGGCGGTCAGAACGGGCCGTGCGCGAGCCAGCGCTCGATCTGGTCGAAGCGGTCCATCCCCCAGAA
>JAYRNW010000262.1:0-2394 GCA_041911995.1 Casimicrobiaceae bacterium
AGCCCGGCGGCGCGATGCCGGCGAGCGTGCCGTCGGCGATGCGGGCGCGCAGCGCCGCGCCCAGGTCGAACGTCGCGTCGACGGCGAGCGCCGCGTCGAGCGCGGCGGCGAGATCACCGCCGGCCGCGAGCGCGGCGAGCCACGCGAACTCACCGGGCGCGACGCGCTCGATGCCGACCCCCGCCGCGGCGCGGCGCACGAGCAGCCGATCCTCGCCGCGGTCGAAGTCGACCGGCGCGTCGGCCTCGCCGCCGTCCTGGTGGACCTGCCAGATGCGCAGGACGGGGAACGGCGAGCGCAGCAGCCGGCACGACGCGTCGAGCGTCCAGCGCTGCGCGGCGACGTCGCTGCCGGGAACCCGCGCGAGCGCGGCGAGCACGTCCGCGGGCGAGCCGGCGGCATCGGCCGCGCGCTGCGCTTCGTCGATCGCCCATTCGAGCCGCGCCACGTCCGGCAGGTACGGCAGCGACGCCGCCGGCGGATAGGTCGCGACGAAGTCGCCGAAGTCGCCGCCGTAGACGTTCAGGTCGCCGCCGCGCGACGGCTGCGCGGCCACGAAGGCGTCGACCGCCGCGTGGAAGAACGGCGCGCCGGTCAACGCGCGCACGACGCCGTACGTCGCGCCGAGCGCGCGGCGGTAGTTCTCGCGCACCGCGTTGCGGTACACGGCGACGCCGCGCTCGCCGTCGGCATCGGGATCGCGCAGCGCCGCCGCGAAGCGGCGCTGCAGCTCATGCAGCGACGGTGTCATGCGCGTCCAGCACCCGCTGCGCCGTCGCGGCCTCGCGCGCGAGGACCGCGAAGGCCGGGATGTCGGTGTCCCATTCGACCAGCGTAGGCACGCGGCCGAAGCGCGCGATGGCCTCCGCGTAGAGCGCCCACACGGGCGGCGCGACCGGCGCGCCGTGCGTGTCGATCAGGAGCGCACCGCGGTCCTCGAAGCCCGCGAGGTGGATCTCGGCGACGGCGGCGGGCGGGATGGCGGCGAGGTACGCGCGGGCGTCCACGCCGTGGTTGCGCGCGTTCACGTAGACGTTGTTGACGTCGACCAGCAGCCGGCAGCCGGTGCGCGCGGCCACGGCGGCGACGAACGCGTACTCGGGGATCTCGCTCTCGGGGAACGCGTAGTACGTCGACACGTTCTCGACCAGCAGCTCGCGGCCCAGCGCGTCCTGCACGGCCGACACGCGCGCGCAGACGTGGGCGAGCGCCTCGGCCGTGTACGGCAGCGGCAGCAGGTCGTTGTAGTGGCGGCCGTCCACGCCGCTCCAGCACAGGTGCTCGGAGACGGCGGCGGGCTCGATGCGCGCGGCGAGCCGCGCGAGCTTGCGCAGGTGGTCGCGGTCGAGCGGGTCGACGGAGCCGAGCGACAGGCCCACGCCGTGCAGCGCGACCGGATAGTCGGCGCGGATGCGCGCGAGCGCCGCCACGTCCGGCCCGCCGTCGGCGAAGTAGTTCTCGCTGTGGACCTCGAACCACGCGACCGCCGGCCGCCGGTCGAGAACCTCGCGCACGTGCGGTGCGCGCAGGCCCACGCCGGCGGCGGGCGGCAGCGAGGTCGGGATCACGTGGCGTATGCGCGGCGCGGGCGCGCCGCGCGCCGGGCGGCGCCTACTTCGGCGCCATCATCTTCCCGCCCATCTTCTCGCACGTGCCCTTGGCGACGTACTTCCATTCGGCGGGGTCGTTGTCGGCCTTGCCCATACCGGCGCACGCGTGCTTGGCGGTGCCGCAGTCGTTCTTGCCCGCCTTGGCCACACCGTAGCACTTCTCGGTGCCTTCCTTCTGCGGGACCGGCTGCGCGGCGACGAGCGACGCGAAGCCCAACGCGACGATGCCGGCGACGGCGGCCTGGATGCTGGCTTGACGATTCATCGTGGAACGCTCCTCTGGGTTGCGGGGTGGCGGCGGAGCGGAGCCCCGCCTGCCGCAATGGTCGCGCGGCGACGCGCGACCTTACGGAGCCTCCGTTTCCCGGCCGGGCCGCGCGCGACCCCAAGCGGCGTCACGACTTCTTCGGCGCCTCGAGCTTGCCGCCCATCTTCTGGCAGGTGCCCTTCGGCACGAGCTTCCAGTCCTCCGGGTCGCGGTCGACCTTGGCGAACGTCGCGCAGCCGTGCTTGGCCGTCGCGCAGTCGTTCTGCCCGGCCTTGGACACGCCGTAGCACTTCTCGGTGCCGCCCGGCGCCTTGGTGTCGTGGCCCTGCGCGCCGGCGGGCAGCGCGAGCCCCAACGTCAGCAGGCCCGCGACGGCGGCCTGCACGGCAATGGTGCTGGTCATGCGATCTCCTCGTGCGTTGCGCGCTCCGGCATTCGCCGGCGGCGCCCGTTCCCCGCGCGGCGCGGGCGCCGGCGACCGGGCCGCCCCGCCGCGGCGGCGCCCATTATTGCGCG
>JAYRNW010000263.1:0-10366 GCA_041911995.1 Casimicrobiaceae bacterium
CTGCTCGCGGATGAACGGGTCGTCCCACTCGGTGGGCGTGGCGAAGTCGCCGCCGAACACCGTCTCGGGCTGGTTCTTGACGATCGGGAAGTACCACTGCCCGTTGTAGCGCGCGACGAGCGGCCGGTCGTTGGAGAAGACCTCGGCGAACGTGCCGACCACGAGCATCGCCGCGAACAGGATCAGCGACACGTACCCCAGCCGGTTGCGCTTGAACCGCGCCCACGCGCGCTGGTTGGGCGACAGCGACGTCGCGCGGCGCGGCGCGGCGGCCGCGCCGGCGGCGGCGGGAAAGCCGGCGCCGGCGATCACCTCGGCCACGATGCCGTCGGCCGGCCCGCGGGTGAACACGCGCGTGGTGCCCGGCGCCGCGCCGGCGATCGCGATGCTCGCCGACTGCGTCGGAACGATCGCGCGGATCCGCCGCAGCACGGTGTCGACGACCTGCTCGACGTCCGGCCGCGACAGGATCGTGCGGTCGATCTCCGCGAGCGTGGAAAGCGCGGTGAACTGCCGGCCCAGACGGGTGGTCATCGCGTTGAACGAGTCGGCGAGCTCGCCGAACTCGTCGTGGCTGCCGACGTCGACGCGGACCCCGAAGTCCTTATTGGCCGCGCGCCGCGTGCCGTCGATCAGCTTCTCGAGCGGCACCAGCGTGCGCCGGATCTGCGACACGCTGACGAGCGCGATGCCCAGCAGCGCCAGCGCCGTCGCGAGCAGGAAGCTCTGCTTGTAGGCGACGATCGGCGCCAGCACCTCGCTCTCCGGCCGCGTCGCGACGACGGTCCAGCCGTGGACGTAGAAGTGCGACTCGAGGAAGAGCTCGCGGTAGCTCGCGACTGCCGGCCCGTCGTCCGTCGCGTAGGTCATCCGGCCGTTCGGCGCGCGGCGGTCCGCGCGCGCCAGCGCGGCGAGCAGCGCGCCGTGCGTCCCCTGCGACGCGAACAGCGCGGCGCCGTCGGCGCCGATCACGGTGAAGTCGGTGAACGCCGGGAGGGCGTCCGCCTCGCCCCACAGCCAGCCCGGGTCGATCGCGGCGACGAGGGCGCCGGCGTCGAGGCGCTGCGGGTCGACGGCCTGGACCATCACGATCGTGGCCGGCGCCCCGGGATTCGCGCGGGTCCGCAGCACCGCCTCGCCCCGGGCCAGGTACTTCCACTCCGCGTCGGTGAGCGGCGCGAGCGCGGGCACCGGGCCGAAGCGCGCGGCGAGCCCACCGTCGCGGCCCATGAACGCGATCGCGTCGACCTGCGCGCGCAGGCTCTCCTGCCGGGCGACCGGCCCGCCGGCCGCGGCGACGTCCGGCGCGGCGTCGCGCAGGTGCTGCGCGACGGCGGTCAGCCGCTCGTAGAGCGTGCTCGCGTAGGACTCGCCGAGCTGGGCGAGGTGCAGGTAGCTGCGGTCGAGCAGCAGCGTGCGCACGTGGTCGTACGACAGCAGCGCGGTCGCGACGATCGGAACGAGCGCGCAGAGCACGAACAGCGCGACGATCCGCCGCGCGACGCGGCTCCGCATGAACCCGCGCTCGATCTTCACGGGTCGTAGTCCGACGCGAGGCCGATGAAGCGGCCGTTGTTGGCGCGCACGATGTCGTCGCGGCTCTGCCGCGCGGTCAGCGGCGGGCGACTCTCGCCGTCCTTGCCCATGCTGAAGACGTCGAAGTCGGTGTTGATCGGCACGATGTTCTTGTCGCGCCGCCAGCGGCCGCGCTCGCCGCGCTCCTCGTGGTTGACGTACTGGTACGCGCGCCCCCACGGGTCGCGCATCGCGCCGGCGCCGACGGTGTCGAGCGACGCGGGCAGCGCCTGGTTGTCGAGCGCGTAGCGGTCGATCAGCGTGCTGATCGCGCCGATGTCCGTGACCGCCTGGTACATGCGGACCTTGTCGCGATGGCTCTGGAACGCGGGCAGCGCGATCATCGCGAGCACGCCGAGGATCGCGACGACCAGCAGCACCTCGAGCGCGGTGACGCCACGCGAGCAGCCGCTGCGGCTGCGGCGGCGGGCGGCCGGCGGCCGCGAGGGCGGGCCGGGGTTCGCGGATCCCGGCGTGCGGGCGGGTGGCGGCATGGCGTGGTCCGGTACCGGAACGAATGCGCGCGCGACGCCCGCGCGCGGCCGGAGGGAGTCCCCGGGGGTCGCACGGGCGCCGATGTCCCGCATCATCGCATCGCGGGCGTCCGGCGCGAACGACCGCACGACGGGCCGCGGCGTCCTTTCGTTCCCGACGATGCGCAGCACAGCCTGTGCCTCACAATGCGGGCGGCGCGCGGCCGGTCACGTGTCGGGCTCGCGTCCGGCCGGCTCGCGCGGCGGACGCGGCCGCACGCCGCGACGCATCAGCGCGTCGCGCAGCAGGAACTCGACCTGCGCATTCACGCTGCGAAGGTCCGCCTGCGCGAGCCGCTCCACCTCGGCCCAGAGGGCCGGGTCGATGCGGAGCAGGAACGACTTCCGCGCGGACACGGCGGCGACGGACGGGCGGCGGCTAGAGGGCGCGCCGGAAGCGCATGGCGAGCCCGGCGATCCACAGCACGAGGCCGACGCCGAACGCGCCCAGCAGCACGAAGATGTGCGGCTCGGACAGCCGGGCCGGCACCTGCATGTTCGCCTCGACGGTGAGCAGGTGGATCCCGAGCAGGAACAGTACGATGACGATGCCGAGCCAGCACGCGTGACTCGCGAGCCACGCCAGCGTCTCGGCCCGGCGGGTCGGCGACAGCCAGTGGTCGCGGTCCCGGATCCGGATCTGCGACGCCGCGACGCGGGGGAGGAAGCCCGTCATCGCGACGATGAACAGCGGCAGCAGCGTCGTCAGCGCGAGGATGAACACGACGTAGCCGTCGCGCGTCATCCAGCCGTTGGCGACACCGCCGGTACCGAAATGCGTGGCCACGCGCACCGGCAGCCACGACGACGTCGTGTAGATGAGCGCTGCCGCGAGGATCAGCAGCAGCAGGAACAGCAGGCGGGGAACGATCGTCACGGCCGTCTCCTCGAGGTCACGTGTACAGCGTCCCGGTGTTGATGACCGGCTGCACGTCGGACTCGGCGCACAGCACCGTCATCAGGTTCGACACCATCGACGCCTTGCGCTCGTCGTCGAGCGCGACCACTTCCTTGGCCGACAGCTCGGTCAGCGCCATCTGCACCATCGACACCGCGCCGTGCACGATCTTCTGGCGCGCGGCGATGATCGCCTCGGCCTGCTGCCGGCGCAGCATCACCTGCGCGATCTCGGGCGCGTAGGCGAGGTGGGTGAGCCGCGCTTCCTCGACGACCACGCCCGCCTGCTCGAGGCGCGCCTGCAGCTCGCGCTCCAGCGCGCGCGCGACGACGTCGGCGCTCTCGAGCAGCGTGGGCTCGTGCTTGTCGCCCGCGCCTTCCTCCGCGTCGTAGGCGAACGCCGAGGCCAGGTGGCGGACGGCGGCCTCGCTCTGGACCTTGACGAACATTTCGTAGTCGTCGACGTCGAACGCGGCCTTGGCGGTGTCGTCGACGTGCCAGACCACGACGGCGGCGATCTCGATCGGGTTGCCGCGCTTGTCGTTGACCTTCAGCCGGTCGCCGTTCAGGTTGCGCGCGCGCAGCGAGATCTTCTTGCGCGAGTAGAACGGGTTGGTCGCGCGCAGGCCGGGCACGCGGCTCGTCCCGCGGTACGCGCCGAACAGCTGCAGGATCGCGGCCTCGTTGGGCTGCAGCGTGTAGAGGCCGCCCAGCGCCAGGACGCCGACGAGCAGCAGCACGATGCCCAGCGCGAGCGTCGTCCACCGGATGCCGTACGCCGACAGCGCCTGGACGAGCAGCAGCGCGCCGCCGGCCAGCAGCAGCAGCGCCACGAACAGCATCAGGAAGCCGTTGGCGGTGCCGATCGGCGCTTCGTCGTGGGCCGGTCCCTGGATGTTCGCCATGCGTTCCATCGTCTTCTCCGTCATGAGGGCGCTCGCACCGCGATGGCCGTTCGCACCGTGTATCAAAATGATATCACTTTCATATCAGACGATGTCAACGACCGTTCGGCGGCCGGCGCGGCGGCGGCGGCCAGCACATTTATTGCGACAATTCAGCGCGTTGCGCCGCTTTCTTCGGGTCGCGCACGAGAAAAAGGCCCGCCGGGGCGGGCCTCGCAGGGGATCGCGGCGCCGACGGCGGAACGGCTACTCCTTCGGCTCGAACGCGAGCGCAGCCGAGTTCATGCAGTACCGCATGCCGGTGGGCTCGGGGCCGTCCGGAAACACGTGGCCCAGGTGCGCGTCGCAGGCTGCGCACACGACCTCGGTCCGGCGCATCCAGAGGGAATTGTCGGATTCCTCGCGCACGTTCTCCTTCGCCACCGGCTGCCAGAACGAAGGCCAGCCCGTGCCCGACTCGAACTTGGCGTCGGATGCGAAGAGCGGCGTCCCGCAGCACACGCAGCGGTAGAGCCCGCTCCGGTGGTTGTCCCAGTGCGCGCCGGAGAACGCGCGCTCGGTGCCCTTCTTCCGCGTCACGCGGAACTGCTCGCTCGTGAGCTCCGCCTTCCATTCGGCGTCGGTCTTGCGCACCTTGTCGATCATGGCGGTTCCTCGCGGTGGGTGGCGCGCGGCCCCGGCCCCGACCGGGACCGGCAAGCGCATGCGCTATAGTGTCGCTCTTCCTGCGGTCGCCCGTACGCGGCGCCGCGTTTTCCGTGGCTGCCCGCGTTGGATCCGGATTCTCCCGCCTCGTTCCGTCGCGACGTCCGCGTCATCGGCCTGGTCGGCGTCGCGCACGCGCTGTCGCACTTCTTCCAGCTCGCGCTGCCGCCGCTGTTCCCGTTGCTGCGCGCCGAGTTCGACGTGTCGTGGACGCTGCTCGGCCTGCTGGCCGGCGCGTTCTACGGCGCCTCGGGCGTCACGCAGTTCGTCGCGGGCTTTGCGGTCGACCGCGTCGGCGCGCGGCCGGTGCTGCTCGGCGGGCTCGCGCTGCTGGCCGGCGGCACCGTGGCCGCGGCGCTCGTCCCCGGCATCGGCTGGCTGTTCCCGGTCGTCGTGCTGATGGGGGTCGGCAACGGCGTCTTCCATCCGGCCGACTTCGCCGTGCTGAACGCGAGCGTCGCGCCGCGCCGGCTCGGTTACGCGTACTCGATGCACGGCGTCGGCGGCAACCTGGGCTACGCCGCGGCGCCGGTCGTGAGCTACGCGCTGGCCGCCGCGTTCAACTGGCGCGTCGCGCTCGCGTGCATGGGCGCGGCGGGCCTGGTCGCGCTGGCCGTGCTCGCGTCGCAGCGGGCGTTCCTGACGTCGCACCGCGCCCCGGACGCGCACGCGCACACGCTGGCGGGCAGCCTCGCGCTCTTCGTGCAGCCGGCGATCGCGCTGTGCTTCGGCTACTTCGTCGTGCAGACGACCGCGTCGGTCGGCCTGCAGACGTTCCTGCCCTCCGCGCTCGCGAGCGGGTTCGCCGTGCCGCTGGTGCTCGCCGCCACCGCGGTGACCGCCTACCTGCTGGGCGGCACCGGCGGCATCCTGGCGGGCGGCTTCCTCGCCGCGCGGACGTCCCGACACGACGTCGTCGCAGCGACCGGGCTGCTGGCCGCCGCGTCGCTGCTCGCGTTCGTCGCGATGGGCGCCGTGCCGCAGCCGATGCTGGTGCCGGTGTTCGCCGTCGTCGGTTTCGTGCTCGGTACGACCGGGCCCTCGCGCGACCTCATCGTGCGCAACGCGACGCCGAAGGGCGCGGCCGGCCGCGTCTACGGCTTCGTGTACTCGGGCCTCGACCTGGGCGCGATGGTCGGGCCCGTGTGGTTCGGGCTCATGCTCGACCACGGCCTCGGCCGCGAGATGTTCTACGTCGTTGCCGGACTGCTGGCGCTCGCCGTCGCGACCGTCGTGCGCGTCCGGCGGGCGATCGTCGCCGCGTAGCGAAGACTCGGAGGATCGTCATGGATCTCGGATTGACCGGACGCCGCGCCCTCGTCTGCGCGGCCAGCAAGGGCCTGGGGCGCGGCTGCGCGGAAGCGCTGGCGTGCGAAGGCGCCGACGTGACGATCCTCGCGCGCACCGCCGCCGACGTCGAGCGCGCCGCCGCGGAGATCGGCGCGCGGGCCGGCCGCAAAGTCGCGTGGCTCGCGTGCGACATCACGACCCCCGAGGGACGCGCCGCGGCGCTCGCCGCGTGCCCGGACCCCGACATCCTCGTCACCAACGCCGGCGGCCCGCCGCCGGGCGACTTCCGCGAGTGGGACCGCGCGGCGTGGATCCGCGCGCTCGACGCCAACATGCTGACGCCGATCGAGCTGATCCGCGCGACGATCGACGGGATGTCGGCGCGCAGATTCGGGCGCGTGCTCAACATCACGTCGTCGGCGGTGAAGGCGCCGATCGACATCCTGGGGCTGTCGAACGGCGCGCGCAGCGGCCTCACCGGCTTCGTCGCCGGCATCGCGCGCAAGGTCGCGCGGCAGGGCGTGACGATCAACAACCTGCTGCCCGGCAACTTCGACACCGACCGGCTGCGCGGCACGATGGCCGGCCGCGCGAAGGCGCAGGGCAGGGACGTCGCGACGGTCGAGGCCGCGATGCGCGACGCGATACCCGTCGGCCGCTTCGGCGCGCCCGCCGAGTTCGGCGCGCTGTGCGCGTTCCTGTGCAGCACGCACGCCGGCTACATCGTCGGCCAGAACTTCCTGATCGACGGCGGCGTCTACCCCGGCACCTTCTAGAGGCGCACGCGATGCCGATCGAACTCCACGCCTTCGATACGCCGAACGGCCGCAAGATCAGCGTTGCGCTGGAGGAAATGGCGCTTCCCTACACCGTCCGGATCGTCGATCTCGGCAAGGGGGAGCAGTTCGACCCCGAGTTCCTGAAGATCAGCCCGAGCGGCAAGATCCCGGCGATCGTCGACCCGTACGGCCCCGGCGGAACGCCGATCAGCGTCTTCGAATCGGGCGCGATCCTCGTCTACCTGGGCGAGAAGACCGGCAAGTTCTGGCCGTCCGACCTGCGGGCCCGCATCCCGGTGCTGGAATGGCTGATGTTCCAGATGGGCAACTTCGGGCCGATCCCCGGGCAGGTCCACCACTTCGCGACGGTCGAGAACGAGGACGACCGCCGCTACGGACTCGCGCGCTATTCGAAGGAGACCCGGCGCCTCTATGCGGTGATGGACCGCAGGCTGGAGACGCGCGAGTTCTTCGCGGACGAGCTGTCGATCGCCGACTTCGCCATCCTGGGCTGGGCGTGGCGGCACCCCCGGCACAAGGTGGACCTCGCCGAGTATCCGCACGTGCGCCGGTGGTACGAAGCGATGATGGCGCGCCCCGCCGTCCGGCGCGGGTTCGAGGTGAAGATGCGCTGAGGCGCGGTCGGCTCTGGACGGTGGCCGGCGTCAGATCTTGAACAACGAAGAACACGAAGAAAGACATTTCGTTCGGATGCGCTGGCGTCGTGCAATTCAAGGGCGCTCTCCGTGCACTTGATGTTCTTCGTGCTCTTGATCTTCTTCGTGTTCTTCGTGTTCTTCGTGGTTCAAGACTTTTTTCGGACGCAACGTGGTTCAAGATTGTTTTGACGCAACGGTCCAGACCCGCCGCAACGGCGCGGCGGAATTTCAAGCCGACCCCTACCGGACCGCGACGAGGTCGGCCCAGCGCTCCTTCGGGATCCGCGCGACGATCCGGAAGCGGGCTTCGCCCAGCGGCTCGACGACCGCCATCTCGCCTTCGGCGAGGTAGGGCGGGCCGGCGACGCCGTGGAACGGGTTGCCGTGGCTCGCGATCGCGAGGTTCGACCCGCGCGCGACCGGCGTGGACAGCAGGACGCGCAGCTCGGCGTAGCGCTCGAGGCTCTCCGGCTGCGCCGGCCCGCCGCGCACGGCGCCCGACGCCGTCGCGCCGCCGAACGCGAGCCGGGCCGTCTCCATCGTGCGGCAGAACGGGCTCGCGAGGACCGGGCCGACCGGGATGCGCAATTCGGCGAGCGCCGCGGCGATCGCCCGGGCCTCGCCGCGGCCGGCGTCGGTCAGGTTGCGCTGCGTCGCGCAGTCGGCGTAGCTCGTCATCCGCGCGTCGTTCTGGCTGAAGTCGGTCGACGTGTGGCGCAGGTAGAGCACGTAGCCGCCGCCGCGCAGCGCCGCGACGAGCGCGGCGCCGGCGAAGGGCGGGTCGGCGTGGACGCCGCCGGCCTGCGCGGCGGCGGGCGGCGCGACCGCGAGCCACGCGGCAACGAGGAGGGCGATCCGGGCGAGCTTCACGGTGCCAGCATAGCGGCGCGCGCGCACGGCCGCCACGGGGAGCACTCGCGCGTCGCGGCCCGGAGGCTGCCGACGACCGGCCGCGCCCCGCTATTCGCGGGCGACCGGGATCACGCGTGCGGGCGGCTCGGCCGCGCCGGCGGCGGCCTCGACCGCGGCCTCGAGCAGCGGGTCGACGTCGAAGGCGAGGTCGCCGTCGGGCTCCGGGCGGCCGCTCGCGCGCACGGCCGCGAAGTCCTGCAGCGTGCGGTCGAGCAGGTGCGTGGCCTCGACCTTCCCGAGCGCGTTGAAGATCGAGTCGAGGCGGCCGGGAAACTTCCGCTCCCATTCGCGCAACATCAGCGTCACCTGCGTGCGCTGCAGGTTCTCCTGCGAGCCGCACAGCGTGCACGGGATCAGCGGGAACGCGCGGAGCTCCGCGTACTTCGCGAGGTCGCGCTCGCGCACGTAGGCCAACGGGCGGATCACGACGTGCCGGCCGTCGTCGGACACGAGCTTGGGCGGCATCGTCTTCAGCTTGCCGCCGAAGAAGAGGTTGAGGAAGAACGTCGCCATCAGGTCGTCGCGGTGGTGTCCCAGCGCGATCTTGGTGGCGCCGAGCTCGCCGGCGATGCGGTAGAGCACGCCGCGCCGCAGCCGCGAGCACAGCGAGCACATCGTCGCGCCCTCCGGGATCAGCCGCTTCACGACGCTGTACGTGTCCTGCTCGGCGATGCGGAACGCGACGCCCCGCCCGGCGAGGTAGCGGGGCAGCACGTCGGCCGGGAACCCCGGCTGCTTCTGGTCGAGGTTGACGGCGACGAGCTCGAAGGCGACCGGCGAGCGCCGCTGCAGCGCGAGCAGCACGTCGAGGAGCCCGTAGCTGTCCTTGCCGCCGGACAGGCAGACCATCACGCGGTCGCCGGCCTCGATCATCGCGTAGTCGGCGATCGCCTCGCCGGTCAGCCGTTGCAGCCTCCGCGTGAGCTTGTTGGCCTCGAACGCGGCGCGGCGCGGGTCGCGCGCACGCGGTGCGGCCGTCGCCGTCGCGGCGGTCGCCGGCGCTCCGGCGTCGAGGGAGGGCGGGCCTTGCTCCATGGCCCGCCAGTTTAGCGCACGGGTCGGCGGTCGCCGGTCGCCAGCGTCAGGTGGTCGCGAGCAGCACCGCCGCGATGCCCAGCGCGAAGGCAAGCAGCCCGAGCGGAACGGTCAGCGTGTGCCGGGGGAGGGCCGGCGTGCCGCCGGGCGTCAGCGCGAGGTCGATGCGCGGCGCCGTCCGCGGCGCGGTGTGCGGCTGCGCGACACCGGGCCGCTGGAACGCGACGAGCTCGAGCTGCGCCAGCCGCACGAGCTCGGTCTCCAGGATCGGCGGCTCGACCCTGAGCTTCGCGGCCAGCGCCGTGAACTTCCGTGGCGGCGTGAGGCGCTTCAGCAGCCGGCGCTGCGCGAGCGACAGGCCGCGCCGGGGCTTGGCGATCTCATGGTCGCCCTGCGCCGTGCGTCCCCATATCGTGTCGGGCTCGTAGAGCATGGTCACCCCCGATGCGATGCCCGCGTTGCGGAACGGGCGGCCGGCCGGCGCGGCGTGCGAGAATCGCCGGCGGCGCCTCTGCCCGGCATCGACGCAAGCCATGTGCCAGCGCACGCGCCATCCGTCGGCCGCCCCGGACGGGCGCCGGCACACGGCGTCGGCTACGGCGCGTAGATGACAATCGCGGAGCATGCGGCAAATGACGGTGCGGATTTCCAGCTACTTCGATTCCGGCGCGATCGACGTCGTCGCCGCCGCCGATCCCGCCGCGATCGAGGTGCGGCTGCGGCCGGACTCGCACGCCGACTTCCGCCAGTGGTTCCACTTCCGGCTGCAGGGCGCGCGCGACGCCGCCGTGCGCATCCGCTTCCGCGACGCGGGGTCCGCGACGTACCCGGAGGGCTGGCGCGACTACCGCGCCGTCGCCTCCTACGACCGCCGCGACTGGTTCCGCGTGCCGACGAGCTTCGACGGCGCCGACCTCACGATCGCGCACGTGCCGGCGCGCGACAGCGTCTACTACGCGTACTTCGAGCCGTATTCGTGGGAGCGGCACCTCGACCTGCTGGGCCGCGCCGACGCGTCGCCGCGCGCGCGGGTGGAAAGCCTCGGCGCGACGGTCGACGGCCGCGACCTCGACGTC
>JAYRNW010000264.1:0-21519 GCA_041911995.1 Casimicrobiaceae bacterium
ACTCCTGGAACCGGGCGGGGTTATTCACCACGCGCACCGGGTCCTGGCCGGCCGGGGCCGCGCCCGCGGCTCGGGAGATCGATCGCTTCGCGTTCATGCGCGGGCCCTTGGCTGCTCTGACGATGGCATAGTCGCGCATTTCGGCCGGTCGTGCAGGCCGGACCCACGCCGGGCGCCCCGGCGCGCCCGGTCCACCGCGGCTAGCGCCGCTCGATCCAGTACTGGATGCCGACGGCGAGCAGCGAGAACGCGACGAGCGGGAACACGGCGGAGAAGAACGGCGCCCAGTCGTTGAGCACGCCCAGGTAGGCGAACAGCCGCTCGATCAGCCAGAACGCGAGGCCCAGCATCGTGCCGGCGAAGATGCGGAACCCGACGCCGCCCTGCCGCCGCTGGAACTGCGCGAACGGGAGCGCCAGCATCATCATCACCAGCACCGCGACCGGGTAGAGCATCTTCGACCACAGCGCGATCTCGAAGCGCGACGTCTTCTGCGCGCCGCCGCCCAGCACGCGGATGTTGTCGTAAAGCGTGGACAGCGCGAGCCGCTCGGGCGCCACCTGGTAGACGGTCAGGATCGACGGCTGCAGCACGGACTCCCACGTCCAGCTCGGGACCGTCGTCACCGTCGCCGCGTCGCGCCCGATCGCCGTGACCTTGACGTTCTCGAGCTGCCAGCGGCCTTCGCCGGCGAACCGGCCGGACTCCGCGCTGCGCACGGCGGTGAGGCGCAGGTCGCGGTCGAACTCGAAGATGCGCACGCCGACCAGCGTCATGTCGGCCAGCACGGTGCGGATGTTGACGAACGTGAGGTCCTGCTTGAACCAGAAGCCCGACTCGAACTGCTGCGCGACGACGCCGGTGGCCCCGCCGATGGCCGCGGCGCGGACGTTCTGCGCGAGCCGCTCGGCCGGCGGCGCCACGTACTCGCCGGCGAGGAACGTCGCGACGGCGAGCGGGATGCCGACGCGCAGCACCGCCCAGCCGACCTGCGCGATCGAGGCGCCCGACGCCCGCATCACCGTGAACTCGGAATTGGCCACGAGCTGCGAGATCGCGAACAGCGTGCCGATGAGCGCCGCCACCGGGAAGAGCTCGTAGATGCGCGACGGGATGTGCAGCGCGACGAACAGCAGCGCGCCGGTCAGCGTGTAGCTGCCGCGCCCGACGTCGCGCATCTCGTTGATGAGGTCGAAGAACGTGAACAGCCCGAGCAGCGCGACGAAGATCAGCAGCGTCGAGAAGAAGACGTCGCGGCCGATGTAGCGTGTAAGCGTGCGCATGGCGCGTCAGGCGGCGCGCCGGCGCAAGGCCGAGAACAGGCCGGCGATCGACAGCTGGTGCCGGAACAGCAGCACGACGACGGCGAGCGCCGCCGCGTGCGGCAGCAGGAGTCCCAGCCACAGCTCGATCGTGCCCTGCGCGATCATGCTCTGCACGATGTTGATGCAGTTCGTGTACAGCAGGTAGACGAACGCCGCCGACAGCAGGTTGAACGAGCGCCCCATCCGCGGGTTGACGTACGCGAGCGGGATCGCGAGCAGCGTCAGCACCAGCGCGAGGATCGGCACCGACAGCCGCCAGAACAGCTCGGCGCGCTCGTTGCGGCCGTCGGCGACGAGCAGCATCGTCGTCGGGATGGCCTTGTTCGACGCCGGCAGCGCGCGCGCCTCGGCGGGCTCGATGCGCCGCCCGAGCTTCGCGAACTCGATCAGCCGGAACTCGGCCGTGCCGGGCTTGCCCTCGTAGCGGCGGCCGTCCTCCAGCACGACGAAGCGGTCGCCGTTGGGCTCCTCGACCAGGTGCCCGAGGCGCGCGACCGTCGTCGCGTCCTTGCCTTCCTCGACCGAGTGCAGGAACACGTTGCGGATGCGGCCGTCGACCGGGTTCACGCTGTCGACGTAGACGACGATGCCGGCCCGCCGGAACTCGCGGAAGAGCCCCGGCGAGAGGACCGTCAGCTCGTCCTTCGACTCCAGCTGCCGCTCGAACTCGATCTTGCGCTGCTCGGCCCACGGCGACAGGTACAGCGACAGCAGCACGATCGCGACGAGGAACGGCGCGGCGAACAGCAGGATCGGCTTCAGGCACGCGGTCAGCGACTGCCCGGACGTGAACCACACGACCATCTCGCTGTCGCGGTACCAGCGCGACAGCGTCAGCAGCACCGTGAGGAACAGCGCCACCGACAGCAGCAGGTTGAGGTAGAACATCGCGTTGAAGCCGATCAGCGCGAGCACGCCCTCGGCCGGCACGGCGCCGCCGGCCGCGCGGGCCAGGATCCGGATGACCGACTGCGTGAACAGGATCGCGAGCAGGACGACGAACAGCGCGATCGCGGTCGCCGTGAGCTCCCTCACCAGGCTGCGGCGGAAAATCATGACGCCGGGGAAACTTTTGACTTTTTGGCGGCGATTTGCCGATAATGCTCGCTGCGCCGTGTAACCGCAACAAAACGCGGGAGCGGAAGACGAGGGATCGCGATGGAATTTACCATAAAAAGCGGAAGCCCCGAGAAGCAGCGCAGCGCCTGCGTCGTCGTCGGGGTGTTCGACAACCGCAAGCTGTCGCTGTCGGCGGAGCTCATCGACCGCGCGAGCAACGGCTACGTGAGCGAGATCATCCGCCGCGGCGACATGGAGGGCAAGCTCGGCGCGACGCTGCTGCTGCACAACGTGCGCGGCACGCTCGCCGACCGCGTGCTGCTGGTCGGGCTCGGCAAGGAGCGCGACTTCCGCGACCGCGAGTTCCGCCAGGCGATCCGCGCGGCGGTGAAGCTGCTGAACGAGACGGGCTCGTACGAAGCGGTGCTGTACCTGACCGAGGAGAAGGTCAAGCGCCGCGAGGTCGTGTGGCGCGTCGAGCACGCGGTGGTCGTCGCGATGGACGCCGTGTACCGCTTCGAGCAGATGAAGAGCCAGCCCACCGAGGTGCGCCGGCCGCTGCGCAAGCTGACGCTGTCGGTGCCGCAGCGCTCGGACCTCGCCGCCGGCGAGAAGGCGGCGGCGCAGGGGCTCGCGATCGCGCACGGCGTCGACCTCGCGCGCGACCTCGGCAACCTGCCGGGCAACGTCTGCACGCCGACGTACCTCGCCGAGCGCGCGCAGCAGCTCGCCGCCGAGTTTCCGGAGATCGCGGTCAAGGTGCTCGAGCGCAGCGACTGCCAGGAGCTCGGCATGGGCTCGTTCCTGTCGGTCACCGCCGGCAGCGAGCAGCCGCCCAAGTTCATCGTGCTCGAGTACCTGCAGTCGCCGCGCAAGCAGGCGAAGCCCTCCGTGCTCGTCGGCAAGGGCATCACGTTCGACAGCGGCGGCGTGTCGCTGAAGCCCGGGCTCGACATGGACCAGATGAAATTCGACATGTGCGGCGCGGCGTCGGTGCTCGGCACGTTCCGCGCGATCGCCGAGATGAAGACGCCGGTCAGCGTCGTCGGCCTGATCCCCGCGTGCGAGAACATGCCGTCCGGCCGCGCGACGAAGCCCGGCGACATCGTCACCAGCATGTCGGGCCAGACGATCGAGATCCTCAACACCGACGCCGAGGGGCGGCTCATCCTCGCCGACGCGCTCACGTACGCCGAGCGCTACGAGCCGGAGGCGGTCGTCGACATTGCCACGCTGACCGGCGCGATGGTGATCGCTCTCGGCCACGTGGCGAGCGGGCTCTTCTCGAACAACGAGACGCTGGCGCGCGCGCTCATCGTCGCCGGCGACGACGCGTACGACCGCGCGTGGCAGCTGCCGCTGTGGGAGGACTACCAGGACGCGCTGTCGTCCAACTTCGCCGACTTCGCCAACATCGGCGGGCGGCCGGGCGGCAGCATCACGGCGGCGTGCTTCCTGTCGCGCTTCGCGAAGAAGTACGACTGGGCGCACCTCGACATCGCGGGCACGGCGTGGAAGGATGGCAAGGACAAGGGCGCGACCGGCCGGCCGGTGCCGCTGCTGGCGACGTGGTTGCGCGGACAGGAGGCCCCGCCGGCGTGACGCGGACGGCGGCCGGGGACCGATGACGACGATCGACTTCTACTCGCACGTCGCGGACCGCTTGGCCGTGGCGGCGCGTCTCGTCGCGAAGGCCGTGGCGGCGCACGGCAGCGTGCGCGTGCTGACCCCCGACGCCGACGCGACGGCCGCGCTCGACCGGCTGCTCTGGATCGTCCCGGCGACCGGGTTCCTGCCGCATTGCCGGATGGACAGCCCGCTCGCCGGCGAGACGCCGGTGTGGATCGACCACCGGCTCGAGCACCGCGGGCCGGCGGCCGTGCTCGTGAACCTGCATCCGGAGCCGCCGCCGTTCTTCAGCCGGTTCGAGCGGCTCGCCGAAATCGTCGGCATCGCCGACGCCGACGTCGGCGCCGGCCGCGACCGCTACCGGTACTACCGCGAGCGCGGCTACGAGCTGCGCGCGCACGACCTGAGCGAGCGGGGTTAGCGCGCCGTGCCGACCGCCCGCGAGCTCCTCGAGCAGGCCGACGCGCTGATGCGCCGGAACCGGACGCTGGCCGACGACATCCCGGTGCTGACCGACTCGGTCGCGCTCGAGGACGGCGTTCCGGTGGCGGCGCGCGCGCCGGTGGCGCCGGTGCCGGCCATCGAGCGGCCCCCGGCGCCCGCGCCGGTGGCGCCGGCCGCGGAGGCCGAGGTGTCGCCGGACGAGGCCGGCGTGGCCACGGTGCCGCAGGAGGGCGAGCCGTCGGACTGGCTCGACCTCGAGGGCGGCGAGCCGTCCGCGATCGGGGACGCGCCGGACTCGATCGCGATCGTGGCGCCGGTGGGTCGCGCACGCGCGCCGGACGCCGCGCTGCCGGAGGCCGCCGAGCACGAGGAGATCGAGCTCACCACGCCCGCCGAGAGCGAATTCGATGAGGAGTTCGAGCAGCCGCCTTCGTCCGCGCCCGCTGCGCCCGTCGCGCCCGAGGCGCCGCCGGAGCCGGTCGAAGCGGCCGTAGCGGTCGAAGCGGTCGAAGCGGTCGAAGCGGTCGAAGCGGTCGAAGCGGTCGAAGCGGTCGAAGCGGTCGAAGCGGTCGAAGCGGTCGAAGCGGTCGAAGCGGTCGTGCCGGTGGCGGCAGTCGCGCCGTCGCCGGAGCCGGCGGTGCCGCGGCCCACCGAGGCGCCCGGGGTCCTGTCGGCCGCCGCGGCGCGCTGGAGCGCGTTCGTGTCCAGGCCGGCGCCCGCGCCGCCGCCGCCCGCACCGCCGCAGGCCCCGCCGCCCGGACACGAGCCCGCGCCGGCCGCCGAATCGGCGCCGATGCCGCCCGCCACGCCGATCGTGGAGCCGGCGATCGTCGAGCCCGCGCCGGTGGCGCCGACGGAGGCGCAGATCGTCGCGGCCCCGGACGTCGCGGCCGCCGACGCCGAGGTCATGTCCATCGACGTCGCGGCGCCGGAGCCGCAGCCGGTCGCGCACCGGATCATCGCGGAGCCGGAACCGCAACCCGCGCCTGCGTCGACCGCCGCGGCCGACGAGCAGGCGCGGTGGGATGCGATGGCCGAGGAGGTCCGCATGCAGGTGCTGCAGCGGATCGACCTCTTCACCGACACCGGCCTGCGCGAACAGCTCGGCGCGCAGCTGAAGCCGATCGTCGATCGCGCGAGCGCGGACTTGGTCGCCACGATCAACCGGCACGTCGGCGAGCTGCTGCGCGCGTACGTCGCCGAGGCGATCGAGCGCGAGATCGAGCGCTGGCGCGGCAGCCATTGAACGGCCGCGCCCGCGCCGCGCGCCGGTTGACGGCCGCGCGTGCGCGTGGTGTAAGATGCGCCGCATGAAGTCCCGGTCCACCTGCCGCGCCGCGCGCTCGTTTGCGTACGCGTTCTATTTCTGGTCGAACGAACCAGAGGGGCAGGCGCGACCGTAGGCTTCCGGCAGCAGCAGCAAGGATTCCACGATTCGGGCGGCCCCCTAGGCCGCCCGAATTTTTTTGCCCCCACGCAGCACGTCATCGAGGAGCCGCACCATGGTCATCGTCATGCAACCGGACGCCGGCGAGCGCGAGATCGCCGCCGTCCTCGCCCGCCTGCGCGGGCAGGGCCTCGCGACCCACGTCTCGCGCGGCAGCGAGCGCACGCTGGTCGGCGCCACCGGCGACGCGCGCCGGTTCGACCCGGCCGCGCTCGCGCGGCTGCCCGGCGTCGCGGCGGCGCGGCGGACGGAGAAGCCGCATCCGCTCGTCGCCCGCGACACGCACGACGGCAGCGGCGTCGTGCGCGTGCGCGGCGTCGCGCTGGGCGGCGCCGCCGTGCACGTGATCGCCGGCCCGTGCTCGGTGGAGTCCGCGCCGCAGATGCGTGCCGCCGCGGCGGCCGTCGCGGCCGGCGGTGCCACGCTGATGCGCGGCGGCGCGTTCAAGCCGCGCACGAGCCCGTACGCGTTCCAGGGCACCGGCGCGGACGGCCTGCCGCTCCTCACGGCCGCCGCCGCGCGCCACGGCCTGCCCGTCGTCACCGAGCTCACCGACGTACGGATGCTCGACACGTTCCTGCGCGAAGGCGTGGACGCGATCCAGGTCGGCACGCGCAACATGCAGAACTACGACCTGCTGAAGGAGCTCGGGCGCGTCGACGTGCCGGTCGTGCTGAAGCGCGGCATGAGCGCGACGATCGCCGAGTGGCTGCTCGCCGCCGAGTACGTCGCTGCCGGCGGCAACCACCGCATCGTGCTGTGCGAGCGCGGCGTGCGCACGTTCGAGACCGCGTACCGGAACGTGCTCGACGTCACGGCGATCCCGTTCGTCAAGCGCGAGTCGCACCTGCCGGTGATCGTCGACCCGTCGCACGCCGGCGGCAAGGCGTGGCTCGTGCCGGGCCTCGCGGCGGCGGCGGTGGCGGCCGGCGCGGACGGACTGCTGGTCGAGGTGCACCCCGATCCCGCGCAGGCGCTGTGCGACGCCGACCAGGCGCTGACGCCGGACGCGTTCGCGTCGCTGATGGCCACGCTGCGCGCTGTCGCCTCCGCGGTCGGGCGCACGCTCGGCGCGGCCGCTGCGCCGTCGCTGCGGCAGCGCGAAGGCATCCCGTGCGTGCAACCGTGAGGGTGCGCGGCGGGCCGACCGGCCGGCGGCGCAGGGCGCCCGCCGGCCGGCCGTCGTCTGACAACAGGAGCCGCGTGCGTTAGATTGGCGGCATGTTCGACCTTCGCGACGTCTGGCATCGCTATGGAACGACGCAGGCGGTGGCGGTCCCCGCGTGGCACGCGGATCCGGGCGAGGCCTGGCTGCTGGCCGGGCCCTCGGGCTGCGGCAAGTCGACGGTCCTGCACATCCTGGCCGGGCTGATCGTCCCGACGCACGGCAGCGTCGTGGTCGGCGGCACGAATCTGGCCACGCTGTCGGAATCGGCGCGCGACCGCTGGCGCGGGCGCACGGTCGGGCTCGTCCCGCAGCGGCTGCACCTCGTCGGCGCGCTCGACGTGCGCGACAACCTGCGGCTCGCGCAGTCGCTGCCCGGGTTGGAGGAGGACGACGCGCGGGTCACGGCGCTGCTCGAGGCCGTCGGCGTGGCCGACCTCGCGCACCGCTATCCGCGCGAGCTCTCGCAGGGCCAGGCGCAGCGCGTGGCCGTCGCGCGCGCCGTCGTCAACCGGCCGGCGCTGCTGCTCGCCGACGAACCGACGGCGAACCTCGACGACGCGCACGCCGCGCAGGCGCTCGAGCTCCTGCGTGCGCAGGCGCTGGAGGCGGGCGCGACGCTGGTCGTCGCGTCGCACGACCACCGCGTGCGGCCGCTGCTGCCGTTCACGTTCGCGCTGCCGGTCGTCCCCGCGAAGGCGGTCGCGTGAACGCGGTGCGCCTCGCGGTGGCCTACGCGCGGCGGCGGCCGACGTCGACCGTGCTCGTGATCGTGCTGCTCGCGATCGGCGTGGCCACCGTGACGCTGACGCTGCTGCTCGCGCGCGAGCTCGACGACCGCCTGACCCGCGACGCCGCGGGCATCGACCTCGTCGTCGGCGCGAAGGGCAGCCCGCTGCAGCTCGTGCTCGCCGGCGTCTATCACGCGGACGTGCCGCCGGGGAACATCCCGCTCGCGGCGGTCGCGACGCTGCGTGCCAATCCGCTGGTGCGCGAGGCGATCCCGCTCGCGCTGGGCGACAGCTTCCGCGGCTTCCGCATCGTCGGCACCGAGCCGGCGCTGGTCGCGCACTACGGCGGCACGCTGCGCGAGGGCCGGCTGTGGCAGGCGCCGCTCGAAGCGGTCGTCGGCAGCGCGGTGGCGGCGGCCACCGGCCTCGCGGTCGGCGCCACGTCCGCCGGCGCGCACGGGCTCGCCGAGGGCGGCGGCGAGCACGCGGGCGCACGTTATGCGGTGACCGGCGTCCTCGCGCCGACCGGCACCGTGCTCGACCGGCTGGTGCTGACGTCGCTCGAGAGCGTGTGGGAAGTGCACGAGGCGCACCACACGGACGCCGACCACGACGCGAAGCAGGCGCAAGCGGCACGCGAGGTGACGATCGCGCTCGTCCGCTACGCGAGCCCGCTCGCGGCGGCGACGCTGCCGCGCGCGATCGACCGCACGACCGACCTCGTCGCGGCGTCGCCCGCGTACGAGACCGCGCGGATGCTGACCGTGTTCGGCGTGGGCGTCGCGCTCGTGCGCGCGTTCGCGCTGCTGCTGGTCGCGGCGTCCGGCTTCATGCTGTTCGTCGCGCTCGCGCAGGCGCTCGAGGACCGCCGCTACGACCTCGCGATCCTGCGCGCGCTGGGCGCGTCGCGGCGCAAGGTCGCGGCGGTGCTGCTGATCGAGAGCGTCGTGCTCACGGCCGTCGGAACGGTGCTCGGCCTCGCCATCGCGCACGCGGCGGCGCTCGGGATCGGCCTCGTGCTGCCCGAGGCCGCGCCGCTGTCGGCCGCCGCGCGGCGGTGGCTGCCGGAGGAGTGGGCGGTCGTGGCGCTGGCGCTCTGCGCGGGTATACTGGCGGCACTGTGGCCGGCGTGGCGCGCGATGCGCGTCGACGTCGCCGCGACCCTCGCGGACAACTGACCGATGAACACGAGACTCCTGCTCGCAGTGGCGGCCGCGGCACTCGGTTCCGTGCCGGCGGCGGCGATCAACACCGGCGTCCCGGGCGGCGGCCTGCCGTCGGCGTCCGTCTACAGCAGCAGCGTGCTTCCCGAGCGCGCCGGCGTGGTCTCGTGGCAGACGCTGTCGCAGGTCGAGCCGGTCAAGCAGGGCGGCAAGATGATCGCCGAGTTCTCGAAGGACGTCATGGCGCTCGACCGCAAGGACGTCAAGGTGCAGGGGTTCATGATCCCGCTCGACATCGGCGAGAAGCAGAAGCGTTTCCTGATCTCCGCCGTGCCGCCGCACTGCCAGTTCTGCCTGCCCGCCGGGCCCGAGGCGATCGTCGAGGTGCAGGCGAAGACGCCGGTTGCCTACACGTTCGACCCGATCGTCGTGTCCGGCAAGTTCGCGGTCGTCAAGGACGATCCGTCGGGCGTGCTGTACCGGATGACCGACGCCGGCCGCGTCGACGCCGCTCCCGTCAGGTAAGTCCCGCGCATTCGCTGCGAAGGAACGGCCCGGCGTGCGCCGGGCAGCGGCGCCGCGTCGTGCCGACCGCGCTCGTCGCATCTCCGGCGTGACGCGCGACCAGGCCCGCGCGCGGATGCCCGCGGCCTGCCGCGGTACCGGCCCGGGCATTGGCGGCGGGGCGCGTAAGGCATAGAATCGCCCATCCCGTTTCGATGAGAGCCCCGGGCACCATCCGCCCGGCGATTCCCCATGCGCCGACTGGCCCGTTTCCTCACGCATGCGCTGCTGACGATCGCGTTGGCCGCGCCGCTCACCGCCGGCGCGCAGGACGCGCGTCCCTTCTCCGCCGGCCAGCTCGACCAGATGCTCGCGCCGATCGCGCTGTTTCCGGACGCGCTGCTCGCGCAGGTGCTGATGGCGGCGACGTATCCGTCCGACGTGGCCGAGGCGGTCACGTGGGCGAAGGCGCACCAGAACGTCAACGGCGACGACGCCGTGAAGGCGGTGCAGGACAAGCCCTGGGATCCGTCCGTGCAGTCGCTGGTCGCGTTCCCGCAGGTGCTCGCGATGATGGGCGAGAAGCCGCAGTGGGTGCAGGACGTCGGCGACGCGTTCCTCGGCGACGCGAACGCGGTGATGGACTCCGTGCAGCGGCTGCGCTCGAAGGCGCAGCAGGCGGGCAACCTCAAGTCGAACGAGCAGATCACGGTCGCGAGCGAGCCGGCGCCGCCGCCCGCGCAGCCGGCGGCCGCCGGCGCGCCGCCGCCGGTCACGCAGATCATCACGATCCAGCCGGCGAATCCGCAGGTCGTGTTCGTGCCGGTGTACAACCCCGTCGTGTTCGGGCCGTGGTGGTGGCCGATGTACCCGCCGATCTTCATTCCGCCGCCGCCGGGCTGGGGCTTCGCCACGGGCGTGATCACCGCCGGCATCGCGTGGGGCGTGGGGATCGGCGTCCGCAACGCGCTGTGGGGCGGCGTCAACTGGGGCCGCGGCGACGTCAACATCAACGTGAACAACTTCAACAACATCAACGTCAACAACCGGATCAACACGAACAACAACAACGTCAACTGGCGGCACGACAGCAACAACCGCCGCGGCGTCCCGTATCGCGACGCGCGCACCCGCGAGCAGCAGGCGCGGCCGCTGCCCGGGCGCGACGACCGGCAGGATTATCGCGGGCGCGACAGCCGCCCGCCCGACCGCGGCCGCGACGCGCAGCGTGCGCAGGCCGAGCAGGCGCTGGCCGGTCGCGTCGGCGCGCAGAACATGGACCGCGGGGCGCTCGCGAACGTCGACCGCAGCACGCTGCAGGACCGCGGCGGCGGACCGGCCGGCGGCACGCGCGACCGCCCGGCCGGCGGCCGCGGCGAGCCAGACCGCGCGCAGGATCGCAGCGCGCGCGCCGGCAACGCCGACAACGCGTTCCGCGGCGCCGGCAACGGCGCGCAGACGCGACAGCAGATCGACCGCGGCGCCGCGAGCCGCGAGACGATGAACGCGCGGCCGCAGCCGGCGATGCAGCGGCCGCAGCAGGCGCCGCAGCGTCCCGAACGGCCGCAGCAGGCGGCCCAACGCCCGGACCGGCCGCAACAAGGGGCGCAACGTCCGGAGCGGCCGCAGCAGGCGGCACCGCGTCCGGAGCGGCCGCAGGCGCGCGAGGGCGGCGGCGCGCGGCCGGCGCCGCAGCGCTCCGGCGGCGGCGGTGGCGGACGCCCGGGCGGTGACGGCGGACGGCGCTAGGATCGACGACCATGAGCGATACGACGATGCGAAAGATCCGCGGCGCGTGGCTGGCCGCCATCCTTGCCGGCCTCGCGCTGGCGGCGCCGGTGGCGGCGCAATCCGTGTTCCCGTCGCCGGACGCGGCGGTCGACGCGCTGGTCGACAGCCTCGCGACGCACGACTGGGCGAAGACGAAGGTCGTGCTCGGCCCCGAGTACCGCCGACTCGCGCCGGAGGGCGGCAACAACGCCGAGGACGTGACCAATTTCCTGGCCGCGTGGTCGCAGGGGCACAAGGTCGTGACGACGGGGACCGGCCGCGCGGTGCTCGAGCTCGCGAACGGCTGGCAGCTGCCGGTGCCGATCGTGAAGGGCGCCACGGGCTGGAGCTTCGACACGAAAGGCGCGGCCGACGAGATGCGCACGCGGCGCATCGGCCGCAACGAGCTCGCGGCGATCCAGTCCATGTACGCGTACGTCGACGCGCAGCGCGAATATGCGGAGGCCGACCGCAACGGCGACGGCGTGCTCGAGTACGCGCAGAAGATCATCAGCTCGCCCGGCCGGAAGGACGGGCTGTACTGGCCCACCGTCGCAGGCGAGGCGCGCAGCCCGGCCGGCCCGCTGCTCGACACCGAGAAGCTCGCGGAGGGCTACCACGGCTACCGGTTCCGGATCCTCAAGGCGCAGGGCAAGGCGGCGCCGGGCGGCGCGCGCGACTACGTGCGCGACGGCCGGATGACGCGCGGGTACGCGCTCATCGCGTGGCCGGCGAAATACGGCGAGACGGGCGTCATGTCGTTCATCGTCAATCACGACGGCGTGGCGTACCAGAAGAACCTCGGGCCGGATTCCGCGGCGGTCGCGAAGGCGATGACGCGGTTCGATCCGGACGCGTCGTGGAAGGCGCTGCCGCCGCCGCAGTAGCAGGTCGGCAACGTTGGCCGTCGCCGGGCCCGCACCGCGCCCGGCGCCGGCGCGCCGGAACCGCGTCCGGGCCGGCCGCGCGCGCGAATCCGCTATAATTTCAAGCTTTTGCGCCACGACGCGCGCGCAGGACGCGCCGTCGCCGACCATGGAACTCGCGAAAAGCTTCGAACCGGCGGCCATCGAGGCCCGCTGGTACCCGATCTGGGAGTCCTCCGGCGCCTTCGCGCCGTCGGGCAACGCGGACGCGCCGCCGTTCTGCATCCAGCTGCCGCCGCCGAACGTCACCGGCACGCTGCACATGGGCCACGCGTTCCAGCAGACGCTGATGGACCTCATGATCCGCTACCACCGGATGCGCGGCGACGACACGCTGTGGCAGGTGGGCACCGACCACGCGGGCATCGCCACACAGATCGTCGTCGAGCAGCAGCTGAAGGCGCAGGGCCGCACGCGGCACGACCTGGGGCGCGCCGCGTTCGTCGAGCGCGTGTGGGCGTGGAAGGAGGAGTCCGGATCCGCGATCACAGAGCAGATGCGGCGCCTCGGCGCCTCCGCGGACTGGACGCGCGAGCGCTTCACGATGGACGAGGGCCTGTCGGCCGCGGTGCTCGAGACGTTCGTGCGGCTGTACGAGGACGGGCTCATCTACCGCGGCAAGCGCCTCGTCAACTGGGACCCCAAGCTCGGCACCGCGGTGTCCGACCTCGAGGTCGACAGCGAGGAGGAGCAGGGCAGGCTCTGGCAGATCCGCTATCCGTTCGCCGACGGCAGCGGCTCGCTGGTCGTCGCGACCACGCGGCCGGAGACGATGCTGGGCGACGTCGCCGTCGCGGTGAACCCCGCCGACGAGCGCTACCGCGACATCGTCGGCAAGCCGGTGATGCTGCCGCTGACCGGCCGCACGATCCCGGTGATCGCCGACGACTACGTCGACCGCGAGTTCGGCACCGGCTGCGTGAAGATCACGCCGGCGCACGACTTCAACGACTGGCAGATCGGCCAGCGGCACGGACTCGTGCCGATCCCGATCCTGAACCTCGACGCGACGATCAACGACAACGCGCCCGCGAAGTACCGCGGGCTCGACCGCTACGTCGCACGCAAGGCGGTGCTCGCGGACCTGACGGAAGCGGGGCTCCTCGTGTCCGAGAAGGCGCACACGATGGTCGTGCCGCGCTGCGGGCGCACCGGCGAGGTCGTCGAGCCGATGCTGACCGACCAGTGGTTCGTCGACATGCGCAAGCCGGCGCCGGCCGCGCACCCGTACTTCCCGGGCCGCTCGATCCGCGACCTGTGCCTCGCCGCGGTGAGCGACGCGGGCCTGCCGGCCGGCGCGCCGGGCAGCGGTGAGCGGCTCGAGTTCGTGCCCGCCGAATGGCTGTCGACGTACCTGCACTGGATCAACAACCTGCAGGACTGGTGCATCTCGCGCCAGCTGTGGTGGGGCCACCAGATCCCCGCGTGGTACGACGACGCGGGCAACGTGTACGTCGCGCGCGACGAGGCCGCCGCGCGCGCGCAGGCGCGCGCGAAGCTCGGCCGCGAGCCCGCGGCGTTCCGGCGCGACGACGACGTGCTCGACACGTGGTTCTCGTCGGCGCTCTGGTGCCACTCGACGCTGGGCTGGCCGGAGGCCACGCCGGAGCTCGCGCGCTTCCTGCCCTCGTCGGTGCTCGTCACCGGCTTCGACATCATCTTCTTCTGGGTCGCGCGCATGATCATGACGACGACCTGGTTCACCGGCCACGTGCCCTTCCGCCACGTCTACATCAACGCCATCGTCCGCGACGAGGAAGGGCAGAAGATGTCGAAGTCGAAGGGGAACGTGCTCGACCCCCTCGACCTGATCGACGGCGTCGACCTCGAGACGCTGGTCGCCAAGGCGACGTCGAACATGATGGACCCGCGGCAGGCCGAGCGGATCGAGAAGCGCACGCGCAGGCAGTACCCGGAGGGCATCCCGGCGTTCGGCGCCGACGCCGTCCGCTTCACGTTCGCGTCGCTCGCGACGTTCAACCGCACGCTCAACTTCGACCTGAACCGCTGCGAGGGCTACCGCAACTTCTGCAACAAGCTGTGGAACGCGACGCGCTTCGTGCTGATGAACGTCGCCGGCAAGGACTGCGGCCGGGACGACGCGCAGCCGCGGAGCCTGACGTTCGTCGACCGCTGGCTGCTCTCCCGCCTGCAGCAGGCGAAGCACGACATCGCGACGGGCATCGAGCAGTTCCGCTTCGACCTCGCGGCCAAGGCGCTCTACGAGTTCATCTGGGACGAGTACTGCGACTGGTACGTCGAGCTCGCCAAGGTGCAGCTCGCCGACGCCGACGCGCGCGGCGACCACGCGGCGGCGCGCGGCACGCGCGCCACGCTCGTGCGCGAGCTCGAGGCCACACTGCGGCTCGCGCACCCGTTCGTGCCGTTCATCACCGAGGAGCTGTGGCAGTCCGTCGCGCCGCTCGCCGGCAAGTCCGGCGCGACGATCGCGACGCAGCCGTTCCCGCGCGCCGACTTCGACCGCGTCGACGCGGCGGCGAACGCGAAGATGGACACGCTTAAGGCGATCGTCGACGCGTGCCGCGCGCTGCGCGGCGAGATGAAGGTCTCGCCGGACAAGCGGCCGCCGCTGTTCGTCGCCGGCGACGCCGCGCTGCTCGCCGAGTTCACGCCGTACGTCCGGCTGCTCGCCAAGGTCTCCGACGTGCGCATCGTCGACGAGCTGCCGGCGTCCGACGCCCCGGTCGGCGTGGCGGGCGGCTGCAAGCTGATGCTGCACGTCGAAGTGGATCCGGCGGCCGAGCGCGAGCGCCTGGGCAAGGAGATCGCGCGGCTGGAAGGCGAGGTCGCGAAGGCGAACGCCAAGCTCGCCAACGAGGGCTTCGTCGCACGCGCGCCGGCCGCGGTGGTCGAGCAGGAGCGCGCGCGGCTCGCCGGCTTCACCGCAACGCTCGACAAGCTGCGCCCGCAGTTCGACCGGCTGCGCGGGTAGCGCGAGGGATGGCGGCCGCCGGCGCGAACCGCGAACCCGTCGGCGCGGCGCGGCCCGCGCGCGCGCTGGCAGCCGTGGCTGCTGGCCGTGGCGCTTGTCGTCCTCTGGTTCGGCTTCCTCGACCTGCGCGGCCTCTACTATCCCGACGAGGGCCGCTACGCGGAGATCCCGCGCGAGATGCTCGCGACCGGCGACTGGGTGACGCCGCGGATCAACGCCTTTCCCTACTTCGAGAAGCCGCCGCTCCAGTACTGGGTCACCGCGGCGGTCTTCGCCGTCGCCGGCGAGCGCGAATGGACGGCGCGCCTGCCCACCGCGCTCGCGGGCTTCGCCGGCGTGCTGATGGTGCTGGCCGCCGCGCGCCGGCTCTACTCGCGGCGCGCGGGCTGGATGGCCGCGGCGGTGATGGCGTCGAGCGGCGGCTACTTCCTCGCGAGCCAGTTCGTGACGCTCGACATGCTGCTGACGGCGCTGCTGACCGGCGCGCTGTGCGCGTTCCTGCTCGCGCAGGACGCGCGCGCGACGCCGGCGGACAACCGGCGCTGGATGCTGGTCGCGTGGGCGCTGTGCGCGCTCGCCGTGCTGACGAAGGGCGTGATCGGCGTCGCGCTGCCGGCGCTCGCGCTCGCCGTCTACGTCGCCGTCGCGCGCGATCTCTCGCTGCTGCGCCGGCTGCACGTCGCGAGCGGCCTCGCGGTGATGGCGGCGATCGCGGTGCCGTGGTTCGTCGTCGTCGAGGCGCGCAACCCGGGCTTCGCCGAGTTCTTCTTCGTGCGCGAGCACTGGCAGCGCTTCACGCAGCCGCTGCACCGGCGCACCGGCCCCTGGTGGTATTTCGTGCCGATCGCCGTCGCGTTCCTGATGCCGTGGCTGCCGGCGATCGTCGCCACACCCGGGCGCCGTGACGGGACCGTTCCGCGTCCCGCGCCGCGCGCATTCTCTCCGCAACGCTTCGCGTGGTGCTGGGCCGGCGCGATCTTCGTGTTCTTCAGCCTGTCGTCGTCGAAGCTGCCCGCCTACATCATGCCGGCGATGGGCGCGGTGGCGCTCGCCGTCGCGCCGCGCCTCGCGGGACGCTGGGACCGCGCGCTGCGGCTCACCGCGTGGACGCTCTTCGCCGGCGGCAGCGTCGTCGCCGCGCTTGCCGTCCCGGCCGCCGGCTGGATCAAGGTCGCGCGCGTGCAGGAGGACTACGCAGGGAGCGTCGGCTGGATCGTCGCCGGCGGCGCGCTGTTCGTCGCGACGGGGGTGCTCGCGCTGCGCCTGCTGCGCGGCGGCCGGCGGCTGCCGGCGCTGGCGGCCGTCGTGCTGGGCGGCATGCTCGGCTGCCAGGTGGCCGCGGTCGCCGCCGCGCGTGCGGACGCCTGGTTCTCGGCGGAAGGGCTGATCGCGCGCGTGACCGGAGGCAAGGCCGCGCGGCCGTTCCGGCCGGACGTCCCCTTCTACAGCGTCGACACGTTCGACCACACGGTGCCGTTCTACCTCGGCCGCACGCTGACGCTGGTCCGCGACCAAGGCGAGCTCGAATGGGGAATCGCCGCGGCGCCGGAGAACTACGTCGCGGACCTCGCGGAGTTCGAGCGCCGCTGGCGCGCGCACGCCGATGCGTACGCGATCATGCAGCAGCCGACCTACGACTGGCTGCGGCAGCTCGACTGGCCGATGCGCTTCGTCGCCGGCGACGGGCGGCGTGTCGTGGTCGCGCGGCGGTAGCGCCCGCGCCGTTCGTGCCGCCGCGCGCTACCCGTCGTCGCGCGCGAGATAGCCGGTCACTTCCTCGCGGTCGTGGTAGAGCTGCCGCACGCGCAGCCGGTGGCGGACGCCGGCGCGGTCGAGCGTCTCGCCGATGCGCTGCGTGCAACGGCGCACCTCGTCGTAGCGCTTCTTCATGGGCAGCTTGAGGTTGAAGACCGCGTGGCGCGCCGCGCCGTCGGCGATCCAGCCCGCGACGAGGTCCGCGATGCGCGCCGGCCGCTCGACGATGTCGCAGACGAGCCAGTCGACCGGCCGCCGTGGCCGCCAGTGGAGGCCGTCCTCGCGCACGTGCGTGACCAGCGGGTCGTCCGCGACCTCGCCGCGCAGCCGGCCGTTGTCGACGGCGGTGACGCGCAGCCCCCGCTGCGCGAGCTGCCACGTCCAGCCGCCGGGCGCGGCGCCTAAATCGACGGCGCGCTGGCCGGCGCGCGGCAGGCGGCTCTCGTCCCCGCCCAGGAAGACGTGGAAGGCCTCGGCGAGCTTCAGCGTCGAGCGCGACGGCGCGCCGCCAGGCATCCGCAGCCGCGGGATGCCGAGCGGCCAGTCGCCGGCCTGCGCGACGCTCGTGCCGACGAACGCGCGAGCGCCGTCCGGCAGGAACGCGTGCAGCCGCCGCGGCGCGCGCTCGGCCAAGTCGCCGCGGCGCCGCAATTCGCCTTCGATGCGCGCGGCCAGCGCACGCGCGAGCGGGGAGAGCGCCTTGCCCTCGTTGGTGTCCGGATATTCGAGCCACACGCTGCGCCACGGCGGCGCGTGCGGTCGCGCGCGAGCGAGTGCGTCGATCGCCGCGACGAGCGGCGCCACGCGGTCGACGCGGCCGCGCGCCGCGGGCGCGGCGGGCAGCGCGATCGGCCCCGCGCCGACGAACAGCGCGCGCGTGAAGATCGGGTCGACGGCGGCGGCTGCGCGGTCCCAGGCGGCGACGTCGAGCGCGGGCGCGCGCGCGACGACGTGCGCGGCGCCCCTCACCGCGTCGACGGCGACGGCCGCTTCCGCGCGCGCCGCGATCCGCGTGACGTCGAGCGCGGCTTCTTCCTCGAAGCCGGCGCGGCAGTAGCCGACGACCGCGTCCGTCATGGAAGCGCGGCGCGCCGCGCCGTCACGCGTTCTGCGGCTCCGGCGCCTTGCGCTTCTGCAGCAGCGCGGGGATCGGCCGCGCGTGGTGGCCGTGGCGGCCGTGCGCCGCGTGGCCGTGCACGAGCGCGGCCGTCGCGCGGCCCGCGGCGGCCGGGGCACGCGCCGGCAACGGCTGGTCGGGGTTGCGCGCGTAGGCGTCCTCGCGCTCCTGCTCGCGCGTGGAGCGTGCGGGCGCGGATCGTGCGGCGGGGGCGGCGACGGGCGCGGCTTGCGCGGCGGCGGCGGGCGCACGCTCGCGGCGAGGCGCTTCGCGCTCGCCCGAGCGGGCCGCGCGGACGCGCGCGAGCGGTGCGCGGGCGGCGGCCGCCACCGGGTCGAAGCCGGGCAGCGTGTCCACCTGGATCTTCTTCTTCAGCAGCCGCTCGATCTCCGCCAGGTACTTCTCCTCCTCCGGCGCGACGAACGAGACGGCCTCGCCGGTGGCGCCGGCGCGGCCGGTGCGGCCGATGCGGTGGATGTAGTCCTCCGGAACGTGCGGCAGCTCGTAGTTGACGACGAGCGGCAGGTCGTCGATGTCGAGGCCGCGCGCGGCGACGTCGGTGGCGACCAGCACCTGCAGCTTGCCTTCCTTGAACGCGGTGAGCGCGTCCAGGCGCGCCGCCTGCGTCTTGTCGCCGTGGATCGCCGACGTCGCGAGACCGTCCTTCTCGAGCTGGCGCGCGAGCCGCGACGCTCCGTGCTTCGTGCGTACGAAGCACAGCACCTGCCACAGGTTGCGCGACGTCACGATCTGCCCGAGCAGCGCGCGCTTCGCGTCCTGCGGGCACTTGTACGCGCTCTGCGACACGGTCTCGGCGGCGGTGTTGCGCCGCGCGACCTCGATCAGCTGCGGCGCGTTGAGGAGCTGGTCGGCGAGCTTCTTGATCTCGTTGGAAAACGTCGCCGAGAACAGCAGGTTCTGGCGCTTCGCGGTGGCCGGCAGCAGCGCCATGATCCGCTTGATGTCGGGGATGAAGCCCATGTCGAGCATCCGATCGGCCTCGTCGAGCACGAAGATCTCGACCTGCGACAGGTTGATGCTCTTCTGCTCGACGTGGTCGAGCAGGCGGCCCGGCGTGGCGACGAGGATCTCGACGCCGGCGCGCACGATCGGCAGCTGCTGCCGGATGTCGACGCCGCCGAACACGCACGTCGAGCGCAGCCCCGTGTACTTGCCGTATTCCTTGATCGACTCCTCGACCTGGATCGCGAGCTCGCGCGTCGGCGCGAGGATCAGCGCGCGCACCGGGTGGCGCGCCGGCGACGGGCTCGTGTTCGCCTGCGGCTGCAGCTTGTGCAGGATGGGCAGGCCGAATCCGGCGGTCTTGCCGGTGCCGGTCTGGGCGCCGCCCATGACGTCGCGGCCGGCCAGCACGACGGGAATCGCCTGCGCCTGGATGGGGGTCGGGGTGGTGTAACCGCTCTCGGCGACGGCCCGGAGGAGTTCCGGACTCAAGCCGAGCTCGACGAAGCTCGTGACACTGCTCATGGACAGCTCCTGGCGCGGCCTGCCGCGTTGGGCGCGGCTTCCGGTCCAGGCAGCGTTTCGATTGACGTTGCGTGGGGAGTGCACCGGCGGCTCCCGCCCCGGCCGACTGGCCGAAATGCGGCGGAAACGTGTGCCTGCGCACGTCGTGGGCGGTGACCGGATCGGCCGCCCGAAATGGAATTATAGCCTAAGTTGCGGATTTTCCAAAATTTTTGTGGCGTGGTCCGGCTGTTGCATCCTATAATGTCGGGTTTTTGCTGCGGCGCAACCGCCCCGGTCGCCGCCGGCTTCGATCCGGACCTCCGACATGACCACGTCGCTCCGCCAGGACCTGCGCAACATCGCGATCATCGCCCACGTCGACCACGGCAAGACCACGCTCGTCGACAAGCTGCTGGTGCAGGCGGGCACGTTCGCCAAGCACCAGCAGATCGCCGAGCGCGTGATGGACAGCAACGACATCGAGCGCGAGCGCGGCATCACGATCCTCGCCAAGAACTGCTCGATCGACTACGCGGGCCACCACATCAACATCGTCGACACGCCGGGCCACGCCGACTTCGGCGGCGAGGTCGAGCGCGTGCTCGGGATGGTCGACGGCGTGCTGCTGCTGGTCGACGCGGTCGAGGGGCCGATGCCGCAGACGCGCTTCGTCACGATGAAGGCGCTGCAGCAGGGATTGAAGCCGATCGTCGTCGTCAACAAGGTGGACCGCCCGGGCGCGCGCGCCGAGTGGGTCGTCAACCGGACGTTCGACCTCTTCGACAAGCTGGGCGCCAACGACGACCAGCTCGACTTCCCCGTCGTCTACGCGTCGGCGCTGAACGGCTGGGCGACGCTCGACGTCGAGGTCGCGAAGAGCGGCCAGCCGCCGGCCGCCGCGTCGATGCAGCCGTTGTTCGAGACGATCCTGTCCGCGGTGCCCGCGCCGGAAGGCGACGTCGACGGCCCGCTGCAGTTCCAGGTGAGCGCGCTCGACTACTCGAGCTACCTCGGGCGCCTCGGCATCGGCCGCATCCGCCGCGGTCGCCTCGTGCCGGGGCAGGAAGTCGCCGTGCTGACCGGGCCGCTGCCGGACGGTGCCGTCCCGAAGAAGGCGAAGGTCGGCCAGGTGCTGGGCTTCTCCGGGCTCGAGCGGGCGCCGGTCGCGCAGGCGAGCGCCGGCGACATCGTGCTCGTCACCGGCGTGGACGAACTCGCGATCGGCACGACGCTCGCGGCCGTCGACGCGCCGGTGGCGCTGCCGCCGATCGACGTCGACGAGCCGACGCTGTCGATGTACTTCCAGGTCAACACGTCGCCGCTGGCCGGCCGCGAGGGCAAGTACGTGACGTCGCGCAACCTGCGCGAGCGCCTCGCGAAGGAGCTGCTCACCAACATGGCGCTGCGCGTCGAGGAGACGGCCGACACCGACGTGTTCCTGGTGTCGGGCCGCGGCGAGCTGCACCTCACGATCCTGATCGAGAACATGCGCCGCGAGGGCTACGAGCTCGCCGTGTCGCGGCCGCGCGTCGTGCTGCGCGAGGTCGGCGGGCAGATGTGCGAGCCGTACGAGGCGCTGTCGGTCGACGTCGAGGAGGCGCACCAGGGCGCGGTAATGGAGGCGCTGGGCACGCGCCGCGCCGACCTCCTCGACATGCAGTCCGACGCGCAGGGCCGCACGCGGCTCGACTACCGCGTCCCGGCGCGCGGCCTCATCGGCTTCCAGGGCGAGTTCATGAACCTGACGCGCGGCACCGGCCTCATGAGCCACGTGTTCGACAACTACGCGCCGGTGAAGGGCGACATCCCCGAGCGCCGCAACGGCGTGCTGGTGTCCGCCGAGGACGGCCCGGCGGTCGCGTACGCGCTGTGGAAGCTGCAGGAGCGCGGACGACTGTTCGTGAAGCCGGGCGACCGTGTCTACGAGGGCATGATCGTCGGCATCCACAGCCGCGACAACGATCTCACCGTCAACCCGGTGAAGACCAAGCAGCTCACGAACTTCCGCACGGTCCTGAAGGACGACGCCATCCTGCTCACGCCGCCCGTTCACCTCTCGCT
>JAYRNW010000265.1:0-5753 GCA_041911995.1 Casimicrobiaceae bacterium
CAGGTCCTTCAGGCGCTTGATCGACGCCTTTACGGTCTTGAAGTTGGTGAGCATGCCGCCCAGCCACCGGTGGTCGACGAACGGCATGGACCCGCGCCGCGCTTCCTCGGCGACGATCTCGCGCGCCTGCCGCTTGGTGCCGACGAAGAGGATCGTGCCGCGGTTGCTCGCGAGCTGCCGCACGTACTTCATCGCATCCTGGTACAGCTGCATCGTCTTTTCGAGATTGACGATGTGGATCTTGTTGCGCTGGCCGAAGATGAACTCGGCCATCTTCGGGTTCCAGTACCGCGTCTGGTGGCCGAAGTGGACCCCGGCTTCCAGCATTTGACGCATCGTGACCGACATTCCAGTGCTCCCTTCAGGGTTGGGCCTCCACCCGCGGATGTGATCCCTCGCAGCGGAGGGCGCGCTACGCGCGCCGGTCCGGACTCGGGACACCCCAAAGACCGCGGGTGTGCGGAGTTCTCCACCGTCCGGCGCCCCGCCGATGGCGCGGGCCGCCGCATCTTGACGCCGCGCTCCGGAGGACCCGGGAAGGCGGCGCGGTCGAGATAACTTGTTATTCTAGCACGGTTTCGGCCCTGCCCGCCACGGCGCGCCCCGGGCGCCGGCTTGCCCCGGCGACGGCGCGCCCTCATCCTTGAGGCCATGACCGCTACGCACAGTGCGCCCGCCGCCGCCGCCGGCCCGACGGGCCCCGTTTTCGCCGCCGAGCCGGACGCCGGGATCCTCGCCTTCGACGGCCCGGACGCCGCCGCGTTCCTGCACGGGCAGCTGTCGAGCGACGTCGCCGGCATGGCCGTCGGCGCCGCCGGCTGGACGAGCTACAACTCGCCCAAGGGCCGGATGCTCGCGAGCCTCCTGCTGTGGCGCGCGGCGCCGGACGCCTATCGCGCGTTCGCCGCGGCGGACCTCGCGCCGGCGCTCGCCAAGCGCCTCGCGATGTTCGTGCTGCGCGCGAAGGTCAAGCTGGCCGACGTCTCGGCAGCCGGCCGCCGCTTCGGCGTGGCCGGGCCGGGCGCGGCCGGAGCGCTCGCCGCGGTGCTGGGCACGGCACCGGCCCCGGGGCACGGCGTCGACGCCGACGGCGTGCTCGCCGTCGCGACGCCGGACGGGCGCTTCCTCGTGCACGCCCCCGCCGCCGATGCCGAGCGCGTCCGCGCCGCGCTCGCCGCGCAGGCCCGCGAGATCGGCACGGAGGACTGGCGCTGGCTCGGCGTGCGCACGGGCGTACCGACGATCGCGCTGGCCACGCAGGACCTGTTCGTGCCGCAGGCCGCGAACTGGGACTTGGTCGGCGGCGTGAATTTCAGGAAGGGCTGCTATCCGGGCCAGGAGATCGTCGCGCGCATGCAGTACCTCGGCCGGCTGAAGGAGCGGCTCTTCGCGTTCCACGTCGCCGGCCCGCCGCCGGCGCCGGCCACGCGCCTCTTCGGCGCGCCGTTCGGCGACCAGCCGTGCGGCACCGTCGTCAACGCCGCGCCGGCCCCTGCCGGCGGCAGCGACCTGCTCGCCGTCGTGCAGTGGGCGGCGGCCGAGGCCGGCGCGCTGCATCTCGACTCGCCGGACGGGCCCCCACTCGCGCCGCGCGCGCTGCCCTACGCGGTGCCGGTGCCGACCGCGCCCGAGCGCCCGAAGCTCTAGCCGATGGCCGCCGTCGCGCACTACTACGTCTGGTATCGCGTGACCGGCGACGCCGCGGCCGCGCGCGCCGCCGTCGCCGCGCTGCAGGCCGACGTGCGCCACGACGCGGGCGTTACCGGCCGCATGCTCGTGCGTCGCGGCGACCCGCGCACGTGGATGGAGGTCTACGAGGACGTCGCGGATCAGGGCCGCTTCGAGCACGCGCTCGCCGCCTGCGTCGCGCGCCACGGCGCCGCGCAGTGGGTCGAAGGCGGCGTCCGCCACGTCGAGCCCTTCGTCGCGCCCGACTGACGCCGCCATGTGCCTCGCCGTCGTCGCACTCGACGCGCATCCGGCGTACGCGCTCGTCATCGCCGCGAACCGCGACGAGTTCCACGCGCGCCCCGCGGCCCCGGCCGCGTGGGGCGCCGCGCCGCCGTTCGCCGGCGTGCTCGCCGGCCGCGACCTGCAGGCGGGCGGCACGTGGCTCGGCGTGCACCGCGACGGGCGCTGGGCGCTGGTCACCAACGTGCGCGAGGGCGGCCGGAAGGACGCGTCCGCGCGCTCGCGCGGCGAGCTCGTCCTGCGGGTGCTGAACGGTCCGCGCGACACCGAGGCGGCGCTCTCGGCCATGGCACCGGCGCAGCACGGCTACAACGGCTACAACCTGCTCGCCGGCGCCGGCGCGCGCGCGTACTGGACGTCGAACCGCGGCGAGCGGGTGCAGCGGCTGCCCGCCGGCGTGCACGGGCTGTCGAACGCGCTGCTCGACACGCCGTGGCCCAAGCTCGTGCGCACGCTCGCGCGGGTCCGCGCGTGGGCGGCGCGCGGGGACACGGACACCGCGCCGCTGTTCGCCGCACTCGCCGACCGCGAGCGCGCGCCCGACGCCGACCTGCCCGCCACCGGCGTCACGCTCGACTGGGAGCGGCTGCTGTCGTCGCCGTTCATCGTCGGCGACGGCTACGGCACGCGCTGCTCGACCGTGGTCACCGTCGACCGCGCCGGCCACGCGCGGTTCCACGAGCGCACGTTCGACGCGGCCGGGGGGTCGGCGGGCGAGACCGTGGAGACGTTCCGCGTCGCGTGATCAGCCGAGCGTGCGCGCCATCGCGTGGTGCGGGATACCCGCCTCGACGAACGGCTCGCCGCACGGCGCGAAGCCGAAGCGCGCGTAGAACGGCATCGCCTGCGTCTGCGCGTTGAGCACGACCCACGCGTGGCCGCGCGCGCGCGCCTCGTCGATCAGACGCAGCAGCAGCGCGGCGCCCAAGCCGCGGCCGCGCCAGTCGGACAGCACCGCCATCCGGCCGATGTGCCCGTCGGGGAGCAGGCGGCCGCAGCCGACGGGCACGCCGTCCGCGTCCTCGGCCAGCGCGTGCAGCGACACCGCGTCCATCGCGTCCCACTCCTGCTCCTCCGGGATGTTCTGCTCGACGACGAACACGGCGAGGCGCACGGCGCGCAGCTTCTCCTGCGCGGCCGCCCAGTCGACGACGCGCAGCGACCAGCGCTCGTCGCGGTCAGCGCCCATACGCGGAGAGCGCGAGCGTGGCGGCGCCGTCGCGGACCGCGAGCGCGCAGCGGCCGCCGACCGGCAGCGTCAGCTTGTCCGGGACGTGGCCGAAGGGCAGCCCGGTGTAGACCGGCGTCGGGCACACGCGGCGCACCTGCGCGACCGCGCCGGCGTAGTCGTAGCCGCCGTCGTTGCCGGAGAGCGCGTACTCGGTGAACTGGCCGAGCAGCACCGCGCGCTGGCGCGCGAGGATGCCGGCGTGGTGCAGCTGGTAGAGCATCCGCTCGATCCGGTACGGCGTCTCGCCGACGTCCTCGAGGAACAGGATGCCGCCGGCGACGTCGGGGAAGTACGGCGTGCCGGCGAGGTGCGCGACCATCGCGAGGTTGCCGCCCCACAGCGTGCCGGCGCAGGCGACGTCGGGGCCGTCGAGCGCGCACGCGACTTCGTACTGCGCGTGATCGAGGAGCCCCGTGCAATGCGCGAGCGTGAACGCCGACGGCTCGACTGCGCCGAAGTCGCCGCCGGCGACCGGCCCGGCAAAGGTCACCATGCCCGCGGCGGCCAGCGCGGCCAGCTGGAACGCCGTGAAGTCGCTGTAGCCGACCCACGCCTTGCCGGCCGCCGCGAGCGCGCGGAAGTCGAGGCGCGGCAGGAGGCGGGTGAGGCCGTAGCCGCCGCGCAGGGCGATCGCGACGTCGACGCCGGGATCGCCGGCCATGCGGGCGATCGCGGCGAGGCGCTCGTCGTCGGGCGCCGAGAAGCGCTGCCACCGCGTCCGGCACGTCGGGTCGACCGTCACGCGGGCCCAGAGCGTCGCGAGCCGCGCCGCCGCGCGGTCGACCGCGTCCGGGTCGAGCGCGAAGCCCGACGGCGCGTAGATGCCCACACCCTGCGGCCGGATCATCGCGCGGCGGCGCCGGCGCGGCGCGCGGCGAAGAACGCGGACAGCAGCGCGCCGCACGCGTCGGCGCGCACGCCGCCTTCCACCGTCGCGTGGTGGTTGAGGCGCGGCTCGGCGAACAGGTCGACGACCGAGCCGCACGCGCCGGACTTGGGGTCGCGCGCGCCGAACACGACCCGCGCGATGCGCGCGTGGAAGATCGCGCCGGCGCACATCGCGCACGGCTCGAGCGTCACGTAGAGCGTGCAGCCGGGCAGCCGGTAGTTGCCCACCGCGCGCGCCGCGTCGCGCAGCGCGGCGATCTCGGCGTGCGCCGTCGGGTCGTCGCCGGCGATCGGCGCGTTGCCGCCGCGGCCGATCACCAGCCCGTCGCGCACGACCAGCGCGCCGACCGGCACCTCGCCGCGCGCTTCCGCGGCGCGCGCGAGGGCGAGCGCCTCGCCCATGAACGCGTCGTCACTGCCCGGGGCCGGCATCTTCGAGGTGGAAGCGGTGCAGCAGCCGGTGGACGATCGGCACGAACAGGATGCCCGCCGCGCCCAGCATGATGAGCGCGCACAGCAGCGCGTAGAGGCTGTCGAAGATCTTGCCCGCCGTCGTTTCGATCTGCCGGACCGGCCCCATCCCGGCGAGCAGCATCGCCGACTGGTGGAACGCGTCGAGCCACGGGAAGTCGTCGACGACGTGGTAGCCGAGGGTGCCGAGCGCGAGCGTGGCGACGACCAGCACGGACGCGAGGATCGCCATCCGCCCGACCCGCGACGCGAACGTCCGCCGCGACGCAAGACCGCCGCGCGGCAGTGCCGGATGACCTCCGGTCACGGGCCGCCGGCGCCGATCACGGCGTCCGCCTCGATCTCGACGACGATCTCCGGCGCGATCAGCCGCGCGACCTCGACCATCGTGCACGCGGGGCGGATCGCCCCGAACGCCTCGCCGTGCGCGCGGCCGACGGCCTCCCACTGCGCGATGTCGGTGACGAAGATCCGCGTGCGCACGACGTCCTCCAGCCGCGCGCCGGCGCGCTCGAGCGCGGCGCGCAGGTTGGCGACGATCTGCCGCGTCTGCGCGCCCGCGTCCCCCGCGCCGACGATCGCGCCCGACGCGTCGGTGGCCGTGGTGCCGGACACGAACACGAGGTCGCCGACGCGCACGGCGCGCGAGTAACCGACGACCGGCTCCCACGCGGTGCCGGTGGCGAAGTTCTGCCGCTTCAACCGGCCTCCTGCTGCGGCGCCCACGGCGCCTTGCGCGCGGCGCCGTGCACGGCCAGCGCAAGGGAGCGGTCGACGGCTGCGGAGCGGTCCATCATCGGGGCATCGGGATGCGGGCGCCGCCGGCAGCCGGCACCCGCGCGTCCGGCCGCCAGTATGCCCGAGTGTTCGCGGCCGCAATACGGAAGGCCCTGCGTCCGGCTGCGCGGGATCCCGCCCGCGCGCCTGCCGCCGCCCGCACGGCACCGACGGCAAGCGCGGCGTGCGCCCGTGCCCGCGCTGCGGGCGATCGCGCGGGGCACCTCCGAAAACGATGCGCAACGCCCCGGCGGACCGGGGCGTTGCGGAACGACGGACCGCGCCGCGCGCCTAGTTCGGCACGTTGACGACGCCGGCGCCAGTCGCGATCGTGTTCGCCGCGGAAGGCGTGGTCGCGATCTTCGGCACGTTGGCCGCGGTGATCGGCGGCGCCGACCCCGGCGCGCCCCCGCGC
>JAYRNW010000266.1:0-6462 GCA_041911995.1 Casimicrobiaceae bacterium
GCGGCAGCGTCGCCGACTGGCTGCTCGACGGCCCCGTGCAGCTGCGCGACGGCCCGCACGCGGGCGCCATCGCGGGCACCGTGACGGAAGCGGGCGCGGCCGCGTACGTCTACCCGGAGATCGCCGGCTACTATCTGCAATGGCTCGCGTGGCGTGCACGGACGTACGGGCGCACGCCGGCGCTCGCGCGGCGCGCGGACGGCGTGCAACGGTGGCTCGCGCGCTGGCTCGCGGACGGCGCCGCGCCGAAGACGCGCCTCCACCTCGCCCCGTCCGCGCCCGACTGGCGCAACGACGCGGTGTTCTGCTTCGACGTCGCGATGGTCGCGCGGGGACTCGGCGCGGCGGCGCATGCCGGATTGCTGACACCCGATGCCGACGTGACCGCCGCCGTTTCGCGCGAGCTTGCGCGCTTGATCGCGGCGGACGGCCTCTTCGCCGCCTATCGCGCGAACGGTGCCGGCACCGCGCTGCCCGACCGCTGGTCGACGCGCCGCGGCGGCTTCCTGGCCAAGGCGGCCGCCGGCGTGCTCACCGCGGGCCGCGTGTTGCCCGGCATCGACGCCGACGTGGTCGCGGCGGCGCGCGCGACTTTTTCTGCGAGCGTCGCGTGGATGGTCGAGCGCCCGCACCGCGAGGCGCACCCGCTGCTCTACGCGTTCGAAGGCGTCATGGGACTGCCCGAAGCGGCGGAGAGCCGCGCCGTGCTGCCGGCGCTCGCCGCGCAGTTCGACACGCTGCTCGCGCAATGCGGCCCCGACGGGCAGCTGCCGGAAACGCTGCACGCGCCGGCCGGCGCCGGCGGGCCCTCGCGCGTCGACGTGCTCGCACAGGCGTTGCGCATCGGCTGCCTGCTGACCGCGCACCGGCCGCAGCAGCCGCCGGACCGGCTCGCGCTGGCGCGCCTGCGCCAGCTCCTCGAGCGGCAGGTGCGGCCTTCGGGCGCCGTCGCGTTCGCCGTGGGCTCGACCGCGGCCGGACGCAACGTGTGGGCCGCGATGTTCGCCGACCAGGCGCTCGCATTCGCGGCGCACGGACGGGAACGCGACCCGTGGTGGCGCGTCGATCCGCTGCTGGTGTGACCACCTGGCCCGCGCCGGGCATGCGCCGACGCGCGAGCCCGCGGTAGTCGATCGTGTGGGGAACGAGCTGGCGGCAGCGGCTGCGCCTGGCGCCGCTCTACCTCGCGATCGCCGCGGCCGACCGTCTCGCCGCGCGCGCGGCCGCGCCATCCGCCCCGGCACCGGGACCGTGGCAGCCCGGCGTCACCGTCGTCGTTCCCGAGCGCGATGCGGCGCCGATGCTGGCGCGCACGCTCGACGCGCTCGCCGCCGCCCTCGCCCGCGTCCCCGAGCCGCAGCAGGTGGTCGTCGTCGCCAACGGCGCGCCGCGCGCCGCGTACACCGACGTCGCCGCACGCTTTCCCGCCGTCGAATGGGTGCACTCGGAGGCGCCGGTCTCCTTCGCCGAGGCGATCGGGCGCGGGCTCGCGGTCGCGCGCCACGACGGCACGTACCTGCTCAACAACGACATGACGCTCGACGCGGACGCGCTGGCCGCGCTGCTGCCGCTGCGCGCGCCCGACGTGTTCGCGATCGCGTCGCAGATCTTCCAGGCGAGCGCCGACGGCCGCCGCGAGGAGACGGGCTTCACCGACTGGTACGTCGACCGCGGCGGCGCGCACCTGTACCACGCGCCCGTGCCCGCGGCCGGCGACGCCGTGCCGCACCTGTGCGCGAGCGGCGGCGCCGCGCTGTTCCGCACGGCACCGCTCGCCGCGTACGTCGCCAGTTCGCGCTGCTACGACCCGTTCTACTGGGAGGACGCGGAGTGGGGGCTGCGCGCGTGGCGCGACGGGATGCGCGTGCTGTTCTGCCCGGCGTCGCACGCCGTGCACGCGCACCGCGCGACGACCGCGCGGTTCTACGCGCCCGGCGAGCTCGCGCGCATCGTGGAGCGCAACCGCCTGCTGTTCGACGCGCGCCACGGCGTGACCGGGTTCGCCGCCGCGTGGCTGCTGGACCGCATCTGCGAGCTGCCCTATGCCAGCCAGCGCGACCTCGCGCACTGGCGCCACGCCGCCGGCGTGTTCGGGATGCGCCGCGCGCGTGTCCGGCCGCCACAGCCGCTGCCGCCGCCGCGGCTGTCCGCGCCCGGCGCCGCGTCGGTCGCCGTCGCCGCGTCCTCGTACAGCTACCGGATGCGCGCGCCGGGCGGCGGGCGCCCGCGCGTGCTGGTCGTCTCGCCATTCGCCGTGTTCCCGCCGCGGCACGGCGGCGCCCGCCGGGTGGCCGAGCTCGCACGCGGGCTGGCGGAGGACTGCGACGTCGCGCTGGTGTGCGACGAGGCGTCGCTGCACGACGCGCGCAGCTTCGCCGGCTTCGCGGGGCTTGCCGCCGTGCGTCTCGTGCAGCGCGACGAGCGCGCCGCGGACGCGCCCGACACGACGCTGTCCGGACGGATGCGCACGCACTGCCATCCGGCGCTCGTCGCGGCCGTCGCTGACGCGGTGCGCGAGTTCCGGCCCGACGTCGTGCAGGTCGAGCATGCGGAGCTCGCGCCGCTCGTGCGGCAGCGGGCACCCGGCACGCGGTGGATCCTCGACCTGCACGACGCGTACGGTCGCGCCGACTTCGCGCAGGCCGCGGAAGCCGACGCGTTCGGCGATTGCCTGCGCGCGTACGATGCGCTCGTCGCGTGCTCGGACGAAGATGCCGCGCTGCTCGCGCACCCGCGGATCGCGTGCGTTCCCAACGGCGCCCGCGTCGCCACGAATGCGTACCGGCCGTCGGATTCCGCGCGCCTGCTCTTCGTCGGGCCGTTCCGCTACGACGCCAACCGCGACGCGATCGCGCGCTTCCTGCGCGACGCGTGGCCGGCGATCCGCCGGCAGGCGCCGGCCGCGACGCTGCTCGTGCTGGCCGGCGACGAGCACCCGGCGTACACGGCGGGCGAGCCATTGTTCGCGCAGGACGGCGTCACGGTGAGCGGCCACCGCGACGACGTTCCGGCGCTGCTCGCCGACAGCGCGCTGTCGATCAATCCGCAGCTCGCGATCCGCGGCTCCGCGGTCAAGCTGGTCGAGTCGCTCGCCGCCGGCCGCGTGTGCGTCAGCACGGCGGCCGGTGCGCGCGGCTTCGCCGCCGCCGCGCCGCCGGCGCTGGTGACGGTGCCGGATGTCGCGGCGATGGTCGTACCGATCGTCGCGCTGCTCGCCGACCGCGAGCGCCGGCACCGCCTCGAGGCGCCCGACGCGCAGGCGCTCGCCGCCTTCACGTGGGACGCGAGCGTCGCGCGCGAGAGGGCGCTGGTCCGCTCGCTGCTCGACGCCGCCGCTGCCCGGAACTCCTCCGCATGACCGGCACCTACGACCGCATCGCGCGGTTCTACGACGTCGACATGGCGCGCAACATGCCGTTCGACGACGTCGGATTCTTTCGCGACCTGTGCGTCGCGCACGGCGGCCGCGTGCTGGAGTTGGGCTGCGGGAGCGGCCGGATCCTGCTCGAGCTCCTCGCCTCCGGTGTGGACGCGATCGGTGTGGACGCATCGGCCGGCATGCTGGCCGAGCTTCGGCGCAAGGCGGCGCTGCGGTCGCTGCCGGCGCGCATCGCCCGCATGGACGTGGGGAAGCTCGCGCTCGCACCCGGGTTCGACGTGATCCTGTGCCCGTACTCGCTCGTGACCTACCTCACCGACGACGGCGCGGCCGTGCGGCTCGCCGGCGAAGCACGGCGGCTGCTCCGGCCCGGCGGTGTGTTCGTCGTCGACGCGTTCGTGCCGAAGCCCGTTGCGCCGCACGACGAGTTCCGCCCCGACTACCGGCGCCCGTTCGCGGGTGGGACGCTCGCCCGCTGGAAGCGCATCCGGCCGGCGGGTCCCGCGACCAACCGCATCGAGCGGCGCTACCAGGTCGCGGACGGCGACGGGCGCGTCGTCGACGAGGTCGAGGTCGCCGAGACGATCCGGCCGTACGCGCCGGCCGAGCTGCGCGACGCCGTGCGCCGCGCCGGACTGACGCCGCACGCCGAGTGGTGGGACTACGGCGCGCGGGCCGACGGCGACGCGGCGCAGTTCTTCACGCTCGCCGCGACGGCGGTCGCCGGCGCCTAGCATAGAATGGACGCGCCGCCCGATTGACGCGCGACACCCCGGCGCCGCATCATCGCGCGCGCCGCCCTCCCCCAACCCGGCCTGCCGCCCACGCCTCGTGACCATGACCCACAGTCCGCTCGTCTGGCTGGGCTTGGGCGGCGTCGCGCCCGACGACAACGCGCGCGCGCGGCGCTGGCAGGACCGGCTGCACTGGGTGATGGTCGCCGTCGCCTTGCTGTCGGTCCCGGCCTACGTGCTCGCGACGGCCGACATCCATCCGGTCTGGCACCAGATCGCCTCGCTGCTCGACTTCGTCATCCTCGCCGCGTTCGTCGCGGAGCTCGCGTGGATGATGAGCGTGTCGAACCAGCCGTGGCGTTACCTGTTCGAGAACTGGCTCAACGTCGTGATCATCGTCGGCGCGGGGGCGGCGGCGCTGGGCGCCGCGACCGGCTGGATCGCGGCCGTGCGCGCGATGCGCGCCGCGATCGCGCTGCTGGTGATCGTGCGCACCGCCACCGAGTTCCGCGTGCTGTTCACGCGCAAGGGCGCGCCGATGCTGGTGGGCGTCGCGTTCCTGACGATGCTCGGCCTGGGCGCGCTGTTCTACTGGCTCGACCCGGCGATCAAGACCTTCTGGGACGGCCTGTGGCTCGCGTTCATCACCGGCGCTACCGTCGGCTACGGCGACGTCGTGCCCACGACCGGCGGGACCCGCGTGCTCGCGGTGCTGACCGTGCTGGTCGGCGTCGCGCTGATGACGCTGTTCACCGCGAACGTGGTCAGCTACTTCATCGGCGGCGAGGAGGCGCGCAACCGCGAGAGCCTGCGCCACGACATCGGCGCGCTGCGGACGGACATCGCGCGTCTGCTCGACGCCGAGGAGCTGCGGCTCACCCTCGAGCTGCACCGCGAGATCCGCGAGCTGCGGGCCGAGATCGCGGCGCTGCGCGCCGAGATCCGCGCACTGGACCGCGGCGAGCGCGACGACCGCGCGTGAGCGCGAAGCGGGCGGACTACCGGCGGTGGAGGTAGCGCGCGTCGTCGAACGTCGCAACCCATTGCGGCCGGTAGACGACGAGTAGCGTCAGCACCATGCCGGAGAGCGTGCCCTCGGCGAACGCGAGGTAGATCAGGATCGGCACGTAGTCGCCGAAGACCGTGGCGGCGTCCGCGCCGCCCGCCAGCACGATGACCGCGGCGGCGGCCAGGCCGGCCACCGCGAGGCCGAGCGCCGAGCCCAGGAACGCGACGGCGAACGCGTACACGAAGAAGTTCGGCGGCAGGTAGCGCTGCGTCAGCCGCAGCATCGCGAGGGTCACGCCGGCCGGCAGCGCGACCGAAGCGAGGAACACGGCGGCGACGTTGGCGAGCGGCGTGCCGAAGACGAGCGCGGCGGCGACGGCGACGACGGCGCCGCCGACGAGCGCCAGCGGGCCGCCCGACGCGAGCGCGAAGGCGCCCATGCCGGTGAGGTGGATCACCACGACGTCCGCGACGACGGCGCGCACGCTCCACAGCACGACGAGCGCGAAGATCGTCCCGTACCAGACGTGCACGGCCTCGCTCGATGCGAAGCGCCGCCACGGCGCACGCCGCACCGCCAGCGCGAGGACGGCGAGCGCGAGCATCGCGCTCGCCACCGCCCACGCGGCCGGCAGCGGGACGGCGGCTACGTCCATCGGTGCGAGGCCTGCATGCGGCTATTCTAGTGTCGGGCGGCCGGCCGCCGGCAACGCCGGCGCGTTAGCATACGGACATCGACGCCGCCGGCCACGGGCGGCCGGGTCCAACGGGGAGTTTGATGTTCACCGATCCTTTCGCCGAGCGCTCCGCGCCCAACTTCGACGACCCGCTCGGCATGCTGCGCGCCTGTCACCGCCGCATCGAGCGCCAGCTGGCGACGCTGACGCGGCTGCGCCGCCACCTGCCCGAGCATCACGCCGACGCCGACGCGTGTGCGGCAGCCGCGGCGATCCTCCGCTACTTCGACACGGCGGCCGTCAATCACCACGCCGACGAGGAGCGCAGCCTGTTCCCGCGGCTCGCGGCCGCGGCGCCGAACGCTGCGGCGCTGACCGCGGACCTCGCCCGCGAGCACGAGGAACTCGCCGCGCGCTGGCGGCACCTGCGGCCTCTGCTGTCGGCGATCGTCGCGAAGTGCGGCGCGCACCTGCCGGCGAAGGGCGTGGCCGAGTTCTGCGACGCGTACGCGGCGCACATCGCGCGCGAGGAGGGCGTGCTGCTGCGCGAGGCCGGGCGCGTGCTCGACACGCAGGCGTTGGCGGCGATCGGTGCGGAGATGGCGGCGCGGCGCGGCGGGCCGCCGGCCGCGCCGGCAGGCAGCAAAGGGGGGGCGCCGGGGCC
>JAYRNW010000267.1:0-3414 GCA_041911995.1 Casimicrobiaceae bacterium
ACAGCGGCGCCGGGCGCGGCCACTACGACACGGTGCGACGGCACGGCGTCGGGCAGCACGCGCGCGCCCCGGACCGCGGCGCCGCCGCGCGCCACCACGGGCGGCCCGGACGCCACCGCGTCGCCCGTCGACGACGCCGCGAGCGCGGACGGCGCGGCGGCAGCGAGGCACGCGGCGGCGGCGGCAAGCAGGCGGCGGAGCGGGGTCATCGTGGGGTGCGGCGCGGGTCTTCGGACTGGTTGGAGCCAGGCCTGCGCGCAAGGTTCACTCGCCGGCCGCCGCCCCTTGCGCGGCCAGACAGGCGGCGAGCGCTTCCTGCCAAGTGGGGAGCGCGAAGCCGAACGCCGCGCGGAACCGATCGGTGGCGAGCACGCCGTACGCCGGCCGCCGCGCGGGGGTGGGGTACTCGGCGGTCGTGATCGGCACGACGCGCGGCCGCGGGGCGTCGCCGACGATCGCCGTCGCGAAGCCGTGCCACGTCGTCGCGCCGGTCGCGCTGAAGTGATACAGCCCCGCGCGCTCGGCGAGGTACGGCAGCCCGCGCGCGACCAGCGCCGCCGTCGCCTCGGCGAGCGTGCGCGACCAGTTCGGCGTGCCCGTCTGGTCGGCGACGATCTTCAACTCGTCGCGCTCGGCGGCGAGCCGGCGGATCGTCAGCAGGAAGTTCTTCCCGCGCAGGCCGTAGACCCAGCTCGTGCGCAGCACCAGCGCGTGCGCGCCGGCGGCGGCGACCGCGCGCTCGCCGTCGAGCTTGCTCTGCCCGTACGCGTTGAGCGGTCCGGTCGCCGCATCCTCGTCGTACGGGACGCGGGCGGCGCCGTCGAACACGTAGTCGGTCGAGTAGTGGACGAGCACGGCGCCGATGCGCTTCGCCTCTTCCGCGAGGATGCGCGGCGCGTCCGCGTTCACCGCGAACGCGGCGTCGCGCTCGCGCTCGGCGGCGTCCACCGCCGTGTACGCGCCGGCGTTGACGACCAGGTCCGGCCGCGTGCCGCGCATCGCGGCGACGACGGCGTCCGCGTTCGCGAGGTCGAGCGTGGCGCGGTCGGTCGCGACGACGTCGCCGTACGGGCGCAGGCGCCGCGCGAGCTCGAAGCCGACCTGGCCCTGCGCACCGGTCAGCAGGATCGTGAGGCCCGCCATGCGCGTGGCGTCAGGCGTACGTGTCGGCGTCGGCGAGCGGCTTGCCCGCCGCGTCCTTCGCCGCGAGGATCGGCGGCCCCGGCAGCGGCCAGTCGATCGCGAGCGCGGGGTCGTTCCACAGCAGCGTGCGCTCGTGCTCGGGGTACCAGTAGTCGGTCGTCTTGTAGAGGAACTCGGCGTCCTCCGACAGCACGACGAAGCCGTGCGCGAAGCCGGGCGGCACCCACAGCATCCGCTTGTTGGCCGCCGACAGCACGCAGCCCATCGCCCGCCCGAACGTCGGCGAGCTGCGCCGCAGGTCGACGGCGCCGTCGGAGACCTCGCCGGTCACCGCGCGCACCAGCTTGCCCTGCGCGTGCAGGATCTGGTAGTGCAGCCCGCGCAGCACGCCGCGCCGCGAGCGCGAATGGTTGTCCTGCACGAAGTCGGCGGCGATGCCGGAGGCCGCGAACGCGCGCCGGTTCCAGCTCTCGTAGAAGAAGCCGCGCTCGTCGCCGAACACGCGCGGCTCGATGACCAGCACGTCCGGCAGCTCGGTGGGCGTGATCCGCATGCGGCCGCCGCTAGCGCACCGGACCGTCGCGCAGCAGGGCGAGCAGGTACTTGCCGTAGCCGCTCTTCGCGAGCGCCGCGCCCAGCCGCTCGAACGCGGCGTCGTCGACGTAGCCCAGCCGCCACGCGATCTCCTCGGGGCACGCGATCTTGAGGCCCTGCCGGCGCTCGATCGTCGCGATGTACTGCGCCGCTTCCAGCAGCGACTCGTGCGTGCCCGTGTCGAGCCACGCCATGCCGCGCCCCATCACCTCGCACGACAGCGCGGAGAGCGCGAGGTACGCACGGTTGACGTCGGTGATCTCGAGCTCGCCGCGCGCGGACGGCGTGAGGCCCCGCGCGATGTCGAGCACGCGGTTGTCGTAGAAGTAGAGACCGGTGACCGCGTAGCGCGACTTCGGCTTCTGCGGCTTCTCCTCCAGCGACAGCACGCGGCCGTCGGGCGCGAGCTCGGCCACGCCGTAGCGCTCGGGGTCGGCCACCGGGTACGCGAACACCGTCGCGCCGTCGCGCTGCGCGTTCGCGCGCACGAGCTGCGCGTGCAGGTCGTGGCCGTAGAAGATGTTGTCGCCGAGGACCAGCGCGCTGGCGTCGCGGCCGACGAAGTCGCGCCCGATGACGAACGCCTGCGCGAGCCCCTCCGGCGCCGGCTGCACCGCGTAGGACAGCGACAGCCCCCAGCGCGCGCCGTCGCCCAGAAGCTGCGCGAAGCGCGGCGTGTCCTCGGGGGTCGAGATGAGCAGGATGTCGCGGATGCCCGCCAGCATCAGCGTCGACAGCGGATAGTAGATCATCGGCTTGTCGTAGACGGGCAGCAGCTGCTTCGACACGACCTGCGTCGCCGGGTAGAGCCGCGTGCCCGAGCCGCCGGCGAGGATGATGCCCTTGCGCTGCTGCATGTGAGCTCCCACGCCTGCGGTCATGCCGTCGCGTACTGCAGGTCGATCCACTTGTGGTAGTCGCCGCTCGTCACGTCGGCGAGCCAGCGCGCGTTGTCGAGGTACCAGCGCACGGTGCGCGCCAGGCCCGACGCGAACGTCTCCGCGGGCGCCCAGCCCAACTCGCGGCGGATCTTCGTCGCGTCGATCGCGTAGCGGCGGTCGTGGCCCGGCCGGTCGGTCACGTACGTGACGAGGCTCGCGTAGTCGAAGCCGGGGCGCTCGGCCGCGAGCGCCGCGCACAGCTCGCGCACGACGTCGATGTTCTTCATCTCGGCGTTGCCGCCGACGTTGTACGTCTCGCCCGGCCGGCCGCGCGCGAGCACCGCGCGCAGCGCCGCGCAGTGGTCGCCGACGTACAGCCAGTCGCGCACGTTCTGGCCGTCGCCGTACACCGGCAATGGCTTGCGCGCCGTCGCGTTGACGATCATCAGCGGGATCAGCTTCTCCGGGAACTGGCGCGGCCCGTAGTTGTTCGAGCAGTTGGTCGTCAGCGTCGGCAGCCCGTACGTGTGGTGGTACGCGCGCACGAGGTGGTCGGACGCCGCCTTCGACGCCGAGTACGGGCTGTTCGGCGCGTACGGCGTGGTCTCGGAGAACCCCGGGTCGCCGGGCGCGAGCGAGCCGTAGACCTCGTCGGTGGACACGTGCAGGAAGCGGAACGCCGCCCGCTCGGTTTCGGGCAGCGCCGACCACCACGCTCGCGTCGCGTCGAGCAGGTTGAACGTCGCGACGACGTTGGTCTCGATGAACGCGGCCGGGCCGTGGATCGACCGGTCGA
>JAYRNW010000268.1:0-4470 GCA_041911995.1 Casimicrobiaceae bacterium
CGCGTGTCGGACGGCAGCTTTCCGGTCCAGCCGCGCACGGACCTTCGCGGCGCGTTCGTGTGGATCGCGCTCGGCGCGGTGATCGTGTTCGAGTCGTGGCGCATGGACCGCATGACCCAGCAGGGCGCGGAGCTCTTCACCGCGCCCGGGCTGTGGCCGGGCATCCTCGGACTCCTGCTCGTGCTGCTCGGCGGCATCCTCGCGTGGCGCTCGCTTCGCCGCGCCCAGGCCGCGTCGTGGGAAGCGGAAGAGCCTGACGACACCGTGTACGCGCCCAACGCGCAGTTCGCGCTGGCGGCGGCGATGTTCTTCGCCTACGCGATCCTGCTGGTCGGCCACGGCCTGCCGTTCTGGCTCGGCACGGCGCTGTTCGTCACCGTCTACGTCTTCGTGTTCCGGCGCGCGGACCGGCTGAGCGGCGGACGCAGCGGCACGGCGCGAGGGGATGCGATCCTGGCTGTCGTTTGCGGCGTCACGACCGCGCTGGTCGTCTCGCTGGTGTTCGAGAAGCTCTTCTTCGTAAGACTGCCCTGATGGAAGGCCTGATCGCCTTCGGGCATTCGCTCGCGTCGTTCGCCGACCCGTTCTCCATCGGTCTCATGCTGCTGTCGTCGCTGGTCGGCGTGATCATCGGCGCGCTGCCGGGACTCACCGCCACCATGGGCGTCGCGCTGATGACGACGCTCACCATCAAGATGCCGTCGAGCCAGGCGCTGCTGGTGCTGATCTGCACGTACGTCGGCGCGATATACGGCGGCTCGCGCTCGGCGATCCTGCTCAACATCCCGGGCACGCCCGCGTCCGCGGCCTCGTGCCTCGACGGCCACGCCCTCGCCAAGCAGGGCCTCGCGGGACGCGCGATGGGCATCGCGACCTCGGGATCGGTGCTCGGCACGCTGATCGGCATGGTGTTCCTCGCGTGGTTCACGCCGATCCTCGGCGACCTCGCGCTCAAGTTCGGCGCCTACGAGTTCTTCTGGCTCGCGGTGTTCGGCGTGATCATCGCGGGCACCCTCACCGGCAACGATCCGCTCAAGGGCTGGATCGCGGGGCTCGTCGGGATCTTCTCCGCCGCAGTGGGTCAGGAGGCGATCTACGCCTACGACCGCTTCAGCTTCGGCAGCCGCGACCTCGCGGGTGGCTTCAACCTCGTGCCCGCCCTGGTCGGCGCGTTCGGCTTCGCCGAGCTGCTCTCGGCGGTGCGCGAGAAGCAGCCGCCGGTGAAGATCAACCCGTTCGACTCGGTGATCCCCAAGCTCGCCGACGTGACGCGCTACTGGCGCACGATCCTGCGCTCGGGCCTCATCGGCACCTTCATCGGCATCCTCCCCGGCGTGGGCGAGGACGTCGCCGCGTGGTCGTCGTACGCAGCCGCGAAGCGCGCGAGCAAGGAAGCCGACAGGTTCGGCAAGGGTTCGATCGAGGGCCTGATGGCCGCCGAGACCGGCGACAACGCGTGCGTGCCGGGCGCCGTCATCCCGGTGCTCACGCTGGCCATCCCCGGCTCCGCACCCGCCGCCGTGCTGATGGCGGCGATGCTGATCCACGGCGTGCGGCCCGGGCCGATGATCATGGTCGAGGCGCCGACGTTCGTCTACGACGTCGTCGCGATGATGATGTTCGCGACGCTCGGCATCCTGATCTACGGCCTCACGCTCACGAACCTGCTGATCAAGGTGCTGATGGTCCCGAAGCCCATCATCCTGCCGATCATCTTCGTGCTGTGCGTCGTCGGCTCCTACGCGATCTCGCAGCGGCTGTTCGACGTGTACGTGATGCTGGGCTTCGGCGTGCTGGGCTACGTGCTGCGGCGGCTGCACTACCCGGTCGCGCCGCTCGTCCTCGGCATGGTGCTGGGCGACCTCATGGAGAAGGGCTTCCGCCGCGGGCTCGTGCTGTCGGACGGCAGCCTCGAGCCGTTCTTCACGCGGCCGATCTCGGCCGTGCTCTGGATCACGATCGTGCTGGTCGTGCTGCTCAAGTTCGAATTCGTGCGCAGCCTGTTCCGGCGGCGCCCGCGTCCGGCCGCCTGACCCGGCCGCCCCTCCCCGAGGATCCGAGGATGAAGATCGAGCGCGTCGGCATCGTCATGAACGGTGTCACCGGAAGGATGGGCACCAACCAGCACCTGGTCCGGTCGATCGCCGCGATCCGCGCGCAGGGCGGCGTCCCGCTCGACGCCGGCACGCGGATCGTGCCCGACCCCGTCCTCGTCGGGCGCAACGCCGACAAGGTGCGCGCGCTGGCGGAGGCCCACGGCATCGCGCGCTGGACGACCGACCTCGACGCGGCGCTCGCCGATCCCCGCGACACCGTCTATTTCGACGCGGCGTCGACCGGCCTGCGGCCCGCGATGATCCGCAAGGCGATCGCCGCAGGCAAGCACGTCTACACGGAGAAGCCGGTGGCGCCCACGCTCGCCGACGCGGTCGACCTCTACCGGCGCGCGGAGGCGGCCGGCGTGCGGCACGGCGTCGTGCAGGACAAGCTGTGGCTGCCCGGCCTGCTCAAGCTGAAGATGCTCGTCGACTCGGGCTTCTTCGGCCGCATCCTGTCCGTGCGCGGCGAGTTCGGCTACTGGGTGTTCGAGGGCGACTGGCAGCCGGCGCAGCGGCCGTCGTGGAACTACCGGAAGGAGGACGACGGCGGCATCATCGTCGACATGCTGTGCCACTGGCGCTACGTGCTCGACAACCTGTTCGGCGCGGTGCGGTCGGTGAGCTGCCTCGGCGCGACGCACATCCCGAAGCGCTGGGACGAGAAGGGCAAGCCGTACGACGCCACGGCCGAGGACGCCGCGTACGCGACGTTCGAGCTCGCCGGCGGCGTCGTCGCGCAGATCAACAGCTCGTGGTGCACGCGCGTGCGCCGCGACGACCTCGCCACGTTTCACGTCGACGGCACGCACGGCTCGGCGGTCGCGGGGCTGACCGACTGCGTAATCCAGCCGCGCGCGGCCACGCCCAAGCCCGTCTGGAACCCGGACGTGCCGAAGACGATCGACTACCTCGCGACGTGGCAGCCGGTGCCGGCCAACGTCGCGTACGACAACGCGTTCAAGGTCGAGTGGGAGCTCTTCCTCAGGCACGTCGTCGCGGGCGGCCCGTTCCGCTGGAACCTGCTCGAGGGCGCGAAGGGCGTGCAGCTCGCGGAGCTGGGGCTGCAGAGCTGGCGCGAGCGGCGGTGGGTCGACGTGCCGGCGCTGGGGGCGTGACGCGAAGCGCATGACGACGACGATCGACCTGCCCACGCCCACCGGCGCACTGGCGCCGTACACGCTGCGCGCGCCCGTCGCGTGGCCCTCACCACCTTCGCCGCCCGGATGGAACCGCGTCGCGTTCGCCGCCGCGCACGTCGTCGCCGATCCGCTGGCCGACGTCGACCCGTGGCTCACCGCCGCGCTCGACTGGGACGCGACGCTCGCCTACCGCCGCCACCTGTGGTCGCTGGGCTTCGGCGTCGCCGAGGCGATGGACACCGCGCAGCGCGGCATGGGCCTCGACTGGCCGACGTCGCTCGAGCTCATCCGGAAGAGCGTCGCCGAATCGCGCACGATTCCGGGCGCCGCCGTGTTCTGCGGCGCCGGTACCGACCACCTGTCGCCGGCCGCGGATACGACGCTCGACGCCGTGGTCGCCGCGTACGAGGCGCAGTGCGCGGCGGTCGAGCAGGCCGGCGGCCGGATCATCCTGATGGCGAGCCGCGCGCTCGCGCGCTGCGCGCGCTCGCCCGACGATTACGCGACCGTCTACGGCCGCGTGCTCGCGCAGGTCCGCGCGCCGGTGATCCTGCACTGGCTGGGCGAGATGTTCGACCCGGCGCTCGCCGGCTACTGGGTCGGCGCGGGCGGGCTCGCCGCCGACCCCGACCACGCGCGCGCGACGCAGGTGTGCGCGGACGTGATCCGCGCCAACGCGGCGAAGGTCGACGGCGTCAAGGTGTCGCTGCTCGACGCCGGCAAGGAAATCGCGCTGCGCCGGCGGCTGCCGCACGGCGTGCGCATGTACACGGGCGACGACTTCAACTTCGCCGCGCTGATCGGCGGCGACGCGTCCGGGCACTCCGACGCGCTGCTCGGCATCTTCGACGCGATCGCGCCTGCGGCGTCGGCGGCGCTGACCGCGCTCGCCGCCGGCGACCGCGCGCGCTTCGACGCGATCCTCGCGCCGACGGTGCCGCTGTCGCGCCACGTCTTCGCCGTCCCGACGCGCTTCTACAAGACCGGCGTCGTGTTCATGGCGTGGTTGAACGGTCACCAGTCGCACTTCACGATGGTCGGCGGCCAGCAGAGCGCGCGCAGCGTCGTCCACCTGGCGCAGCTCTTCCGCCTCGCCGACGCCGCGGGATTGCTGCGCGACCCGGAGCTTGCCGTCGCGCGGATGCGGGCGTTCCTCGCGGTGAACGGGATCGATGCGTAACGGTGGATTCACAAAGAGACGCAGAGGCGCAGAGGAGATCAGTGCGGATCTC
>JAYRNW010000269.1:0-9712 GCA_041911995.1 Casimicrobiaceae bacterium
AATCCGGCAGTCGTGTTACCGACCCTGTTACGGCCGGCCGGGCGGCCGGCGGCCCCGGGCCGGGCGCGGCCGGATGGCGGGGCGGCCGGACGCCGGGCGCGGCCGGACCCCCGGGCGGCGGCGACCGGGACGCCACGGCGCCCGCGTTTGCGTGTTCAATCGGGGTTTCGCCGCGGAGCCCTCCGATGCCTGCCGACTACTTTCCCCGCTGGACCGAAAAGACCGGGGCGTGATCGCGCCCGACGAGCGGCTGCCGGCCGGGCCGACGCTGGCGCTCGGGCTGCAGCACGTCGTCGCGATGTTCGGCGCCACGGTGCTGGCGCCGCTGCTGATGGGCTTCGACCCCAACGTCGCGATCCTCTTCTCGGGCATCGGCACGCTGGTCTTCTTCGTCGCCGTCGGCGGCCGCGTGCCGAGCTACTTAGGCTCGAGCTTCTCGTTCATCGCGGTCGTCATCGCCGCGACCGGCTACGCCGGCACCGGCCCCAACGCCAACCTCGCCGTCGCGCTGGGCGGCATCGTCGCCGCCGGCGCGCTGTACGCGGCGATCGGCCTCGCCGTCATGGCGGCCGGCCACGCGTGGATCGAGCGCCTGATGCCGCCGCCGGTCACCGGCGCGATCGTCGCGGTCATCGGCCTCAACCTCGCGCCGATCGCCGTGAAGGGCGTCGGCGGCAGCACGTTCGACACGTGGATCGGCATCGCGACGATCGTCGCTGTCGGCGCGATCGCCGTCCGCGCGCCGGGGCTCGCGCGCCGGCTGCCGATCCTGCTGGGCGGCCTCGCCGGCTACGTGCTCTACGCGGCGCTCGCCAACGGTTTCGCCATGGCAAAGCCGATCGACTTCGCCGCGGTCGCCGCCGCGCCGTGGTTCGGCCTGCCGCACCTCGTCGCCCCGACGTGGGATGCGCGGGCGATCACGCTGATCGCGCCGGTCGCCATCGTGCTGGTCGCCGAGAACCTGGGGCACGTGAAGGCGGTCGCCGCGATGACCGGCCGGCCGCTCGACGCGTACCTCGGCCGCGCGTTCCTGGGCGACGGGGTCGCGACGATGATCGCCGGCGCGGGCGGCGGCACCGGCGTGACGACGTACGCCGAGAACATCGGCGTCATGGCGGTCACGCGCATCTACTCGTCGCTGGTGTTCGTCGTCGCTGCGGTGACCGCCATCGTGCTGGGCTTCTCGCCGAAGTTCGGCGCGCTGATCATGACCATTCCCGGTCCCGTGCTCGGCGGCCTCGCCATCGTCGTGTTCGGCCTCATCAGCGCCACGGGCGCACGCATCTGGGTGCAGAACGCCGTCGATTTCTCGCGCGCCCGGAACCTCGTCACGGTCGCCGTCACGCTGACGATCGGCGCCGGCGATCTGGCGCTAAAATTGGGGGAGTTCACGCTGGGCGGCATCGGCACCGCGACGTTCGGCGCGATCCTCCTCTACCAGTTGCTGGGCGACGATCGCCCGGAGTCCGCGCCATGATCTCCACCCGTCTCGCTTGCGCCGCCCTGCTGGCGCCGCTGCTGCTCGCCGCCGGCTGCGCGACGCGACCCGTCAACCCGCCGATCGCCGCGATCGACTCGCAGTCCGGCTACCGGCTGGCCACCCGGCCGCAGGTGCTGCGCACCCCCGACGCGCTCGTCATCCTCACGTTCTCCGGCGGCGGCACGCGCGCGGCGGCGTTCTCGTACGGCGTGCTCGAGGTGCTGCGCAAGACCGAGGCCATCGCGGCCGACGGGCGCCGCGTGCGGCTGCTCGACAGTGTGGACGTCATCACCGGTGTCTCCGGCGGCAGCTTCACCGCGCTGGCGTACGGCCTGTACGGCGAGCGCCTGTTCTCCGAGTACGAGACGCGCTTCCTCAAGCGCAACGTGCAGGGCGAGCTCACGACGCGCGTGCTGTCGCCGAGCAACTGGCCGGCGCTCGCGTCCGACACGTGGGGCCGCGCGGAAATGGCGGCGCAGCTCTACGACGAGATCCTGTTCGAGGGCAAGACCTACGCGGACCTCATCCGCGGCGACGGCCCGTTCATCGCCGTGATGGCCACCGACATCTCGACCGGCTCGCGCGTCGGCTTCAACCAGTCGATGTTCGACGTCATGTGTGCGGACCTGGCGCCGGTGCGCCTGGCGCGCGCCGCGGCCGCGTCGTCGGCGGTGCCGCTCGTGTTCTCGCCGATCACGCTCAACAACTACGGCGGCAGCTGCGGGCACAGGTTCCCGGATTGGCTGGCGACCGCGGTCGATCCCGACAACCCCGCCCGGCCGGCCGCGCGCGCGATCAAGCGCATGGAGGAACTGGCCGAGTACGGCGACGGCAAGGCGCGCCCGTTCATCCACCTGGTCGACGGCGGCCTCTCGGACAACCTCGGCATGCGCGCGGTGCTGGAGGTCCTCGAGGAGTTCGAGGCGGCGCGGCTGAAGGGCATCCGCACGCCGCTCGACGGCGTCAAGCGCATCGTCGTCGTCGTCGTCAACTCGCTGTCGGTGCCGACGACGAACTGGGACCGGTCGGAGCGGCCGCCCGGCAACATCGAGATCCTGATCAAGGCCACCGGCGTGCCGATCGACCGCTATTCGTCGGAGACCGTCGAGCTGCTGCGCGACATGATCGCCCGCTGGGACCTGATGCGGCGCATCCGCGAGTCCGGCGTGCTGGACGGCACGAAGGACCCCGTGCTGGCCGAAATCAAGAACGCGCCGACGGTGGGGCTGTACGCGATCGACGTGTCGTTCCCGCGGTTGAAGGATCCCGCGGAGTTCGCCTACTTGAACGACCTGCCGACGTCGTTCGTGCTGCCGCCCGAGGCCGTCGACCGGCTGCGCGCCGCGGCGGCGAAGATCATGCTCGACACGCCGGACTTCAAGCGCCTGCTGAACGACCTCGGCGCACGGATCGTCGAGGCGCCGGTGCCGGCGCCCAAGTAGGCGACGCCAGCCGCCGGCGTCAATTCGGCGCCTGCGCGACGACGAGCGCGGCCGGCTGCGCGGCCAGCGTGGCGTCCGGGCCGTAGTGGTACGCGAGCGTGTCGATGAAGGCGCCCAGCGCCACGGTGATGGTCAGCGCGAGGGCGGCGAAGGCGGCGCGGGCGCGGTTCGAGGTCGGGTCGTAGCTGCGGTTCATGGCGGGCTCCTTCGTGGTCGGGGGTCGGGTCTCGCGATCGACGGGCCCATGCTCCTGCTGAACCCCCGTTCAGGTCTTTGGCGCCGGCCTGAAACGTTCTGAAAGATGCGGCCGCGGTGGCGCCGGGCGACCCGTCGGCGCTACGCTTCGCGCACTGGCCCCTTGCGCACCCCCCGATGCCCGACGAAGCTGCCCCGCCCGACGCGCCCGCGTACCGCTTCGACCGCTTCGAGCTGAAGCCCCGCGAGCGGCAGCTGCTCGCCGACGGCGCGCCGGTCAAGCTGGGCGGCCGGGCATTCGACATGCTGGTCGCGCTCGTCGAGCGGCGCGACCGCGTCGTCTCCAAGCGCGAGCTCATGGACGTCGTCTGGCCGAACCTCGTCGTCGAGGAGAACAACCTGCAGGCGCAGGTGATGGCGCTGCGCAAGGTGATGGGCCCGGCGGCGATCGCCACCGTGCCCGGCCGCGGGTACCGGCTGGCGCTCGCCGGCGACGCGGTCGGGGCCCCGGCGGCGTCCCCGGCGGCCGCGTCGCACGCGCCCGCCGCGGCGCCACCGCGGCGCTCGAACCTCCCCGCCCACCTGCCGCCGATGTTCGGCCGCGCCGACGACGTGGCGGCGCTCGCCGCGCTCGTCCGCGGTCATGGGCTGGTGTCGATCGTCGGCGCCGGCGGCATCGGCAAGACGCGGCTGGCGCAGGAGCTCGTGGCGGAACTTGCGGACGCGTGGCCGGACGGTGCCTGGCTCGTCGAGTTGTCGTCGCTCGCCGATCCGGCGCTGGTCGCGAGCGCCGTCGCGCGCGTCGTCGGCGTGACGCTGCCGGTCGACCAGCCGGCGGCCGGCATCGTCGCGTCGGTGCTGCGCCCGCAGCGGATGCTGCTCGTCCTCGACAATTGCGAGCACCTGCTCGACGGTGTGGTCGCCTTCGTCGAGGCGCTGCGCTCGGCGGCGCCCGGCGTGCGCCTGCTGCTGACGAGCCAGGAGCCGCTGAAGGCGGTCGACGAGCACGTCTACCGGCTCGCGACGCTCGCGGTGCCGCCGACCGACGCCGCGGACGCGGCCGGATACAGCGCGGTCGAGCTGTTCGTCACCGCCGCGAAGGCGGCCGACCCGCGCTTCGCGCTGACCCGGCGCAACGCCGCCGCCGTGGCCGAGATCTGCCGGCACCTGGACGGCATTCCGCTGGCGCTGCAGCTCGCGGCCGCGCGCACGCCGCTGCTCGGCATCGAGGGCCTGCGGGCGCGGTTGGGCGAGCGCTTCCACGTGTTGACCGGCGGCGCACGCACCGTGCTGCGGCGGCACCAGACGCTGCGCGGCGCGCTCGAGTGGAGCCACGGGCTGCTGACCGCCGAGGAGCAGGCGGTGTTCCGGCGCCTCGGCGTGTTCGCCGGCACCTTCACGCTCGACGTCGCGCAGCAGGTCGCGGTCGACGCGACGCTGTCGGGCTGGCAGGTGCTGGAGCACCTGGGCGCGCTGGTCGACAAGTCGCTGGTCGTCGCCGAGGGTGAGGACGCGCCGCGGTACCGGCTGCTCGAGACAACGCGGGCGTTCGCGCTGGAGCGGCTGGGCGACGCGGGCGAGACCGACGAGCACCTGCGGCGGCACGCGCTGGCCACGCGCGACGCCGTCGCCGAGGCGGCGAAGGCCCGCTGGCAGCTGACGCCGGCGCAGTATGCGGTGATCGCCGCCGAGCTCGACAACGTCCGCGCCGCCATCGCGTGGGCCGTCGCCGCGCCCGGCGAGCACGTGCTCGCGCTCGAGTTGCACGTCGCGGGCGCCCGCGTCTGGTACGCTGCGGGCCTGTTCGCCGAAGGGCTCGCGCATTGCCTCGCGGCGCGGCGGCTCGTCGACGCGCAGACGCCGGCGCCGCTCGCCGCGTCGTTCTGGCTCGCGCTCGCGACGATGGGCATGTACTCGCCGAGCCTCGAGTGCATGACGGCCGCGCAGACCGCGGCGCGCATGTTCCGCGAGCAGGGCGCGCCGGACTCCGCCTACGACGCCCTGACCAAGGTCGCGGCGATCGGCGCCCGGCGCGGTGCGCTCGCCGAGGTCGCCGCCGCGCTGGACGAGGCCGAGCGCATCGAGGATCCGGCATGGCCGGCGCGCCAGCGCGCGCAGTCGCGCTTCGGGCGCTACCTGTGGTGCAGCATGGACGGCCGCTACGCGGAAGCGCTGGCGTTCGCCCGCGCCCAGAAGGCGCTCTACCACGGCGAAGGCAGCGTCGTCGGCGAGCAGTTCGCGGCCGGCAACGTCGCCGCCGCGCTCGCGGCGCTGGAACAGCCGGAGGCGGCGCTCGCCGAGGTCGAGCACGCGCACGCGCGGCTCGCCGCGGAAGGCGCGGACGCGCTGGCCGGACACGTCGTCGGAATGCAGATGGTCGCGCTGCTCATGCTCGGCCGCCACGGCCAGGCGCGCGCGCGCGCGCGCGCCGCGCACGCACGCCTCCAGCGCGAGGGGGACACGCTGTGGCTGCTCGAACCGCTCGCGCTCGGTGCGGCGCAGGAAGGGCGACTGGCCGACGCGGCCCGGATCGCCGGCTACGTCGACGCGCGGATTGCCGCGAGCGGCGACGTGCGGCGCGCGTCGGCGCGCACCCGCCGCGCGCGGATCGACGCGCTGCTCGCCGCGGGCCTCGCCGACGACGCACGCCGCGCGCTGCTGGCGGACGGAGCGAAGCTGCGCGACGACGAGGCGTTCGCGCTGGCGCTGCGCGACCCCGGATGACGGAGCTTCGGTTCGCTGCGATCCGCGGTGCGGATCAACGCGCGTCCGGTTCCTCGGCGGGCGCGCCGGGGCCGGAGCGCAGGAACGTGCGCGCGTGCAGGCCGAAGAGCTTGAGCTTGGCCAACGAATCCTCGGTGGCGCGGAAGCCCAGGTACCAGCGATAGCCGACGGCGACCGCGGCCACGCCCAGCACGACCAGCAGCGCGGCCGGCACGCGAATCAGCAGCGCGACGCCGACGATCGCCGCGCCGACCAGCATCCGCTGCGGCGTCAGAAAGATCGCGTTGACGCCGCCGACCTCCTCGGCGCGCGCGAGCGCGCGCTGCGCGCCCGCCGCGATCTGCGACAGCTTGTCGGCCGCGCGGCGCAGCTCGTCGCACTCCGGCTCCGCGCCGGTGAGCCCGGCGGCCTTCACGCACGTCGCCTGGAACGCGTCGAACGCGTCGAGCAGTTGTGCGACGGTCTCGTGCTCGAGGTCGTCGTCGCCGGCGGACGCCAGCGCCAGCACGTCCTCCAGGCGCGCGCGGAATTCGGCGACCGTCTCCGCGAAGTTGCGCGCGCGCACTTCCGCGGTGGCCGCCGCGCGCTTCGCCTCCATCGCCGCGTCGTCCTGCGCCTGCGGCAGCAGCAGGCGCGCCGCGACGACGCCGATCGCGTCGCCCGCGACCTTCTCCCACATCGCCTCGTACCACGGGCAGTGGCCGGCGACCCGCGCCAGCGCGCCGTTCACCTCGCCGCGCAGCGCGTCGACGTACGCGGCGTCGGTCAGCGCCAGCAGCAGCGGGCCGTGGATCGCGCGGGGCGGCAGCGGCGCCAGCTTGCCTGACGCGACGGACATGAGGTCGTCGACGCTGTCGGCACCGCTGCCCGCGCAGCCGCCCACGTCGCGCGGCTGCGTGCGCCACTTCTCCTCGGCGCGCCGCGCCGCCTCCCACAGCGCGTCGAAGTCCTTGCGCGCGTCGCGCCAGCGCCGGTCGAGATGGGCGAGCGCGTCGTGCCCGGCCGCCGCATACGTCGCGAGCGCCCCGTCGCGGTACAGCGAGTCGAGCCACTCCTGCGCGTCGGTGTCCTCGCCCGCGGCCGCGCGCGCCGCGGCGAGCAGACCGTTGCCGGTCACCGGCGCACCGCGCCAGACCGGCGGCAGGTCGGGCGCCGCGACGAGCAGGAAGGCGAGCAGCCGCGCGTCGTCGCTCGCGTCGCGGCGGTCCTGGATGTCGCGCAGCGCGCGCACGAGGTTGTAGTCGTGCAGCTCCTGCTCGAGCCAGCGCGCGACCTGCCCGCGCGCGAGGTCGCGGCGCGCCGCGTCCCAGTGCTTGGCGAGCGCCAGCGCGAGCTCCTGCCCCGTCGTCGCCTCGCTCTTGCCGAAGCGGTACGGGCGCACGACCGACGCCACGCCGGCCGCGTCGTCGGCCACGGCGAGCGTCGGGTCGCCGGCGAGCCAGCGCGCGACCTCGTCGCTGCCCCAGCGCCGCTTCGGGTCGCGCAGCAGCAGGCCGCGGCAGAGCAGGCGCAGGTCGTCGTCGTAGACGCCGCGCACGTCGATCGGGCGCGTGGCGAGATGATGGTTCATCACCTGCTCGGTGAGGCCCTCGAACGGATGGCGGCCGCTCGCCGCTTCCAGCACGATCATGCCGAGCGACCACCAGTCGGACTTCGCGTCGAGCACGCCGGTCAGGACCTCCGGCGCCGCGTAGCGCGTCGTGCGTCCCGCCGTCGTGAAGTGCTGCGTCGCCTCCGACAGCGAAGCGATGCCGAAGTCGGTGAGCGCGAGCTCGAGCGGCGACTTCGCGCGGATCAGCACGTTCTCGGGCTTCAAGTCGCGGTGCAGGATGCGCTGCGCGTGGATGCCGGTGAGCGCGTCGGCGATCTCCTTGACGATGCGCCGGATGTCGGCCTTCGGCACCGGCCCCGCGCGCAACAGGTCCTCCAGCGTGCCGCCCGGCACGTATTCGAGCAGCTCGTACGCGGCGCCGTCGGAGATGCCGTGCGCGACCACGCGCACGACGGTGTCGCCGACCGCCTTCGCGAGCACGTCGAGCAGCCGGAAGTCCGGCGCGATGCCGCGGCGGTAGAGCTTCGCGACGCGGCGCTCGCCGGTCCTGCGGTCGGCGACGAGCAGGATGTCGGCCTCGCCGCCGGTCGCCGGGAACACGTCGACGACGCGGTAGTCGTCGCGCAGCGCGGAGGGGAGCGGCCGCGCGCCGGCGACCTCGACCGCTGCCGCGTGCAACGGCCGGTTGCAGTACACGCAGCGGTCGGCGCCGGCGGGGTTCGGCTGCGCGCAATCCGGATGCGGGCAGACGACGGTCGCGGCGGCGGCTTGCGGTTCGGCCGCGAGGGGGGGTCGGGCGGTGGCCGGAATGGCCGTGCCGGCGTCCGCCGCGTCCGGCACGCCGGCCGCCGCGGCGTCGACGGGGTCCGGCGCAACGGGTCCCGGCGTCGGCGCATCGGCCGCCGCGTCCGGCGGCCGCTTTACCGAAAAATCGACGCCGGCGAGCAGCGCGCCGCACGCGCAGCGCGTGCGCTCGGGCGGATTCTCACGTTCGCAGACGGGGCAGATGCGGACATGCGTTTGGGCCACGACGCCGACTCTACCTGCGCCACGACACTTCGGTAAGGGCGAGCCCCCGGCTCGCGCACAGCGCCTCGACCGCCGCCATGTCGCCGCGGCCGGGAATGCCGATCATCCACACGCGGCCGCCTTCGACGGCCGCCTGCATCCGCTTGCCGCCGGCCTCCGCCGGCGCGTCGACGTACGGCGCGTACCTTGCGCGCCCGCGCTCGGACAACGGCACGAGCGGCTGGTTGGCCGAGCCGCGCCAGACGTTGGCCAGCGGCAGGCCGTCGGCGTACGGCTCGGGGATCACGGCGTCGAGCAGCGCCAGGAGCTTCGCGTGCCGCGCCTGAAGCGTCTTCAGCGGATAGCCGCTGTAGCAGAGGACGTCGAAGTCGAGGCCCGCGCTGCGTCGCCACGCGTGCAGCCCATCGAGCAGTGCGCGCAACGCGGCCGGCTGCTCGAACGGCTCGCCGCCACTGATCGTGATCCCGTCCGGGCCCTCCGGCGCGACACGCCGGCACCACGCGAGCACGTCGCGCACCGCGATCGCCTTGCCCGGATCGCGCGGCCACGTGTCCTGCGACACGCAGCCCTTGCAGCGGATCGTGCAGCCCTGCACCCACAGCCCGATGCGCCGGCCCGGGCCCAGCACCGTCACCGGCCAGTGCGCCTTGTTGAGCTCCAGCGTGACCGCCTTGGCCAACCCGCTGCCCCTCACGCGAGCGTGACGGTCACGATGTGGTTGTCGTCCTCGGCGAGGTCGGCCACGGTGATCGCCGTGCGGCCGGCGAGCGGGAAGCGGAACATGGCGCGCGCGAGCGGATTGACGAACAGCGACTCGAGCTGGTTGCCGATGCCGCGGCCGCCGTTCGCGAGGTCCTTCGTGCACAGCTCGCGCAGCCGCGCGCGCACGCCGTCGTCGATCGCGAGGTCGACCTTGTGCTCGTCGCGCACGCGGTTGCCGACGTTGCGCAGCATGCCGTCGAAGATCTCGCCGCCGATCTCCGGCGTGATGAAGCCGAACACGACGATGTTGTCGCCGATGCGGTTCAGGATCTCCGGCCGCGACAGCCGGAACTTGAAGTAGTCGTGGATCGCGCCGCGCACGCGCGCCTCGACGACGTCGTGCGGGTCGCCCGGGTGCACGCTCTGGACGCGCTGGCCGCGTTCGTCCTCGACGAAGATGCCGAGGTTCGACGTGAACACGAGGATCGCCTCGGAGAAGTACGCGGTCTCGCCGCGGCCGTCGGTCAGCCGGCCGTCCTCCAGGATCTGCAGAAACTTGTCGAGGATGCGCGGGTGCGCCTTCTCGAT
>JAYRNW010000270.1:0-3732 GCA_041911995.1 Casimicrobiaceae bacterium
ACCGCGGCCGGCCGCGTCGGCGGCGAAGGCGGCGCCGGCGGCGCCGGCGTCGGCGGCGACGGAGACGGCGCGGAGGCGTCGGGGGCGGGTTTCGGCGGCGTCGCGCGGCGCGGCACGGAGGTCGTCGGGCAGGTTTGCGTGGTCGAACCGGGCTATTGTATGCGTGCCGCATGCCGCCGTCATGAGCGGCGGCGGGCGCGCGTCAGCCGGCGGCGTCGCCGGCGCCGGCGTCGACCACGCCCAGGAACCGGCACTCGAACGTCGCGTTCAGCAGGTCGATGCGCGCCACGGCAAGCCGCACCGCGGTGTCGGGCGCCTGCGGCGGCAGGTCCGCCACCCGCAGGACGATCGGCAGCCGCTCGAACCGCACGAGGTTCTCGCGGATCACCCGCGCGACGGCCTCCGTCACGCCTTCCTGCTCGAGCCAGCGCAGGCACCAGTAGTGCTCCATCCGGTCCTGGAACTCCGCGTACTGGCTGTACGTGGCCTCGAAGTCCGCGAGCGCGGCGAACAGGTCGGCGTCGTTGTCGGCGTAGGGCGCGGGTTCGCCGGCGAGCACGGCGAGCAGCTGCCGCTGGTTGACGAGGTCGCAGTAGCGGCGCAGCGGCGAGCTCGCCCACAGGTAGTGCGTGAGCCCCAGGCCCTGGTGCTCGCCCGGCCGCGTGCTCATCTTCACCTTGCCCGCCGCCTGCACGCGATACAGCCCGGCGGCCTTGCGCTCGGCCAGCAGCCGCCCCCACGTGTTGTTCACGTGGATCATGAGCTCGGAGACGAGCTTGTCGAGCGGGCTGCCGCGCTCGCGCGGCACGATCGCAACGCGGCCGTCGTCGCCGGCGTCCCAGTCGACGTGGAAGCTGTAGTCGATCCGGTTCACGTCGTCCTTGCCGCGCCGCGCCGACAGGTGGCGCGCGAGCTTCCACAGCACGCGCAGCTCGGGCGTCCACGGCGGGTCGGCAGGCGACGGCAGGTCGTTGGCGAACGCGACCGGCACGGCGTCGAGCCGCAGGTTGGCCGCGATCGGCACGCGCTGCACGCGCGTCTCCTCGCGCACCGGCGCGCCGTCCGGCGCGACCTCGACGATCAGCGACAGCGCGGGCTGCACCGCGCCCTCGTGCAGCGTGAACGCCGCGATCGCGGCGTCGGGCAGCATCGTGAGCTTGCGCCCCGGCATGTAGACGGTCGACAGGCGCGTGCGCGCGATGCGGTCGAGCGCGCCGCCGCGCGGCATCGCGAGCGCCGGGCACGCGATGTGGATGCCGACCTCCCAGTTTCCGTTCGGCAGCTCGCGCACCGAGAACGCGTCGTCGATCTCCGTCGTCGTCGCGTCGTCGATCGAGAAGGCGCGCACCGGCGCCGCGGGCAGGTCGGGCAGCGGCCGCAGCGCGCCCCAGTCGGGGAACGCGACGCCGTGCGGAAACGCCTCGACGAGGAAGCGGTCGAAGTGGAACTCGTGCGTCGACGGGACCGCGCCGCACGCGGCCAGCAGCTCGACCGGGTTGGTCCGGGCCGCGTCGCACGCGGCGGCGAGCGCCTTCCACTCGAGCGCGCTGCGGTCGGGCTTCCACAGCAGCATCGGCAGCTTTGCGCGCAGCGCGTCGGGCAGCCGCCGCTGCGCGAGCTCGGCGGTCCACGCGGCGATCTGCTCCGCCTCGCGCGCCTTGCGCTCGACGGAAGCGAGCGCCGCGCGCAGCGCGTCCGGCGGCGCCTTGCGGTAGCGGCCCTTGCCCTTCTTGTAGAAGTGCATCGGCGACGCGTGCAGGAGCAGCGCGATCGACGCCGACTGCGCGGCGCCCGGCTGCCCGCCGTAGTACTCGCGCGCGAGCTCGTCGAAGCCGAACTCGCCGTCGGCGCTCGCTTCCCAGAGGAACGTGGGGTCGAGGGCCGCGGCCAGCTTCTGCGCGTCGGCCATCGTCTCGCCGGGCGCGGGCGACGCGAAGCGCAGCAGCACGCTGCCGGCCTAGACCTTCAGGCGCTTGCCCGACGCCGCCTCGACCTGCAGCGACGCGTCGTTGTCGGCGAGCACGACGCCGGCCTTGAGCTGGCCGTCGTCCTCGAACAGAACGTTCATCGGCATCGGTGCGCGCGTCGGATGCGGGAATTCGCCGGGCCAGACGACGGGACCCCGGCGGAGGAGGCGCGATTATAGACGGCCGCATTGCGCCGGCCCCCGCGATGCTGCATATTGAGCGGCTGCCGTCGAACGGGAAGCGCAGTCATGGAATACGTGCGTCTGGGAGAGAGCGGCCTCAAGGTGTCGCCGGTGTGCCTGGGGACGATGATGTTCGGGGACCGGACCGACGCCGCGGAGTCCGCGCGGATCGTCGCCGCGGCGCACGACGCCGGCGTCAACTTCATCGACACGGCGGACGCGTACGCGAAGACCGACGCCGAGCGGATCGTCGGCCACGCGATCAAGCCGCACCGCCGCGACTGGATCCTCGCGACCAAGGTCGGCAACGTGCTGACGAAGAAGCCGCGCGACGGCGGCCTGTCGCGGCGCTGGCTGCTCGCCGCCTGCGACGACAGCCTCGCGCGGCTCGCCACCGACTACATCGACGTCTACTACCTGCACCGCGACGACACGCGCACGCCGATCGCCGAGACCGTCGGCACGATCGGCGAGCTGATCCGGTCGGGCAAGATCCTGTACTTCGGCGTGTCGAACTACCGCGGCTGGCGGATCGCCGAGGTCGTCGCCGAGTGCCGGGCGCAGGGCGTGCCGCAGCCCGTCGTCTGCCAGCCCTACTACAACCTCCTCAACCGGATGCCCGAGGTCGAGATCCTGCCGGCGTGCCACTACTACGGCATCGGCGTCGCTCCGTACTCGCCGATCGCGCGCGGCGTGCTGACCGGCAAGTACCTGCCCGGCGCGGCACCGCCGGAGGGCTCGCGCGCGGCGCGCGGCGACGAGCGGATCCGCGAGACGGAGATGCGCGAGGAGTCGTACGCGATCGCGCAGAAGCTCGCCGCGCACGCCGCGAAGACCGGGCGCACGCTCACGCAGTTCGCGCTCGCGTGGCTGTGGGCGAACCGCATCGTGACGTCGATCGTCGCCGGCCCGCGGACGCTCGCGCAGTGGCACGACTACGTCGCGGCGATCGGCACCGCGTGGAGCGCGGAGGACGAGGCGCTCGTCGACGCGCTGGTCACGCCGGGGCACGCGTCGACGCACGGCTACCACGACCCGCAGTATCCGTTCTACGGGCGGGTGCTGGCATGAGCAGGCGCCGCACGATCGACGTCGCATCGCGCGCGGGCCTGGCGTTGCTGCTGCTCGCCTGCGCCGTCGTCGCGCCGGCGGCGCGCGCCGCGGAGATCGCGGCGGGCCACCCGCTCGTCGGCACGTGGGAGTTCCCGATCCCGCGGCTCGACTGCACGGAGACCTACACGTTTCGCCGCGACGGGACGGCGCTCGTGCGCAGCGCGACCGAGATCTCGGAGATGAGCTACACGATCAGCGCGCAGCCGTCCGCGCGCGGCTTCTTCCGCTGGGAGCACACGATCGTGAAGAGCAACGGCCGGCAGGACTGCGGCGGCGCCGTGATGGAGGTGGGCAGCTCCGTCACCCAGTACGTGTTCTTCCACGGCTCGCCGGACGTCTTCTTCCTGTGCGCGGAGGAGACGACGCGCAACTGCATCGGGCCCTTCCTGCGGCAGAAGGGGCAGGGCGTCTAGAAGTAGGGTCAGAGACGACTTTCCTGCGGCGCATACGTAGAAGTAGGGTCAGAGACG
>JAYRNW010000271.1:0-25120 GCA_041911995.1 Casimicrobiaceae bacterium
CTCATCCAGGAAGGCAACGTCGGCCTCATGAAGGCCGTGCGCCGCTTCGACCCTGAGCGCGGCGTGCGCCTCGTGTCGTTCGCGCTGCACTGGATCCGCGCCGAGATGCACGAGTACATCCTGCGCAACTGGCGGCTGGTCAAGATCGCCACGACGAAGGCCCAGCGCAAGCTGTTCTTCAACCTGCGCAGCCTGAAGGCCAGCTCGGCGGCGCTCTCGGTGTCCGAGGCGAAGGCGATCGCGAAGGACCTGGGCGTGAAGCCCGAGGAAGTGGTCGAGATGGAGACCCGCCTCGGCGGCCACGACGTCGCGCTCGACCCGACGCCGGGCGACGAGGAAAATTTCGTGTCGCCGATCGCGTACCTGACCGACAGCGAGGACGAGCCCGCGCAGATCCTAGAGCGCGAGGAGACGGCGCGCAACCGGTCGACGGGCCTGCAGACCGCGCTCGCCAAGCTGGACGACCGGAGCCGCCGGATCATCGAGGCGCGCTGGCTGCGCGAGGACGACTCCGCCGCGACGCTGCAGGACCTGGCCGACGAATACGGCGTCTCCGCCGAGCGGATCCGCCAGATCGAGAGCAAGGCGATGAAGACCATGCGCGCGACGATGTCGTGACCAAATCGCGCGGGCCGGCTTCGCGCGGCCCGCGATTTGGTCCCGAACGGCAGTCAGCGCGAAAAGCTTGGGGCGGCCCGGCGCTTTTCGCGTAGCAACGGCCACGAAGCGCGCCGTTCAGATGCCGCTTCGCGGCCGCTCGGTAGCGCGCGCATGCGGACTGACAGCCTTCGATCGGCGGCTAAATACAGCGACCGCTGCTCCCCTCACCGCGTCCCGCTCGCGGGGAGAGGGAGTTCAACGCTGGCATGATGAAGCCGTTCGAAGCGGCTTTCAGTACGCATGCGCGCGCTACCGAGCGGGGAGCGCAGCGACCTGCGAGCGGCGCGCTTCGTTGCATTTTCCGCGGGGAAAGCGCCGGGCCGCCCCAAGCTTTCCCCGCTGACTGCAGTTCGGACGCAGGACGCGCAGCGTCCTGCGTCCGCTACAGCTCGACCTGGGTGCCGAGCTCGACGACGCGGTTGGTCGGGATCTGGAAGAACTCGGACGCCTTGACGGCGTTTTTCGACATCGACGCGAACAGCCGCTCGCGCCACAGCGCCATCCCCGGGCCCACCGTCGGAATGAGCGTCTCGCGCGACACGAAGAAGCTCGTGTCCATCATGTCGAACGCGAATCCGCGCCGGCCCGACTCCTCGAGCAGCGTCGGCACGTCCGGATCCTCCTTGAACCCGTAGTACGCGAGGAACTGGTAGAAGTCGGCGCCGAGCGTGCGGATCTCGATGCGGTGGTCGACGGGCACGTACGGGATGTCGCGCACGACGACGGTCAGGAACACGACGCGATCGTGCAGCACCTTGTTGTGCTTCAGGTTGTGCAGCAGCGCGTGCGGCACGCGGTTCGGCGTCGACGTCATGAACACGGCCGTGCCCTCGACGCGCGTCGGCGGCGCCACCTCGATGCTCTGGATGAACACGTCGAGCGGCAGCGCGTCCTCGGCCAGCTTGTCCATCAGCAGGTTGCGCCCGCGCTTCCACGTGGTCAGCAGCGTGAACACCACGGCGCCGATCACCAGCGGGAACCAGCCGCCTTCCGGGATCTTGAGCGAGTTCGACGCCAGGAACGCGAGGTCGATGAGCCCGAGCGGCGCGGCGATGGCGACCGCGAGCCACGCCGGCCACTTCCACAGCCGGACCATCACCGTGTAGATGAGGATCGAGTCGATCATCATCGCGAGCGTCACCGCGATCCCGTACGCGGCCGCGAGGTTGTCCGACTTCCGGAACGCCGCCACCAGCAGCATGACGGCGACGAACAGCGACCAGTTGATGAACGGCACGTAGATCTGCCCGATCTGCCGCTCGGACGTGTGCTCGATCTGCAGCCGCGGGCAGTAGCCCATCTGGATCGCCGCCCGTGACAGCGAGAACGTCCCGGAGATGACCGCCTGCGAGGCGATCACCGTCGCCACCGTGGCGAGCACGACCAGGGGGAGCAGCGCCCACGACGGCGCGAGCAGGTAGAACGGGTTCTTGATCGCCTCGGGCTCGGCCAGGACCAGCGCGCCCTGGCCGAAGTAGTTGAGCACCAGCGCCGGCATCACGAACAGCGCCCACGCGCGGCGGATCGGCGAGGCCCCGAAAGGCCCCATGTCGGCATACAGCGCCTCCGTTCCCGTGACCGCCAGCACGACGGCGCCGAGCGCGAGGAACGCGGGGAGCGGCGCCCCGGCGAAGAAGGCGAACGCGTACGCCGGGTTCACCGCGGAGAGGATCGCCGGCGCCTGCGCGATCTCGTTGATGCCGAGCAGCGCGAGCACGACGAAGTACACGCACATCACCGGGCCGAAGAACATGCCCACGCTCGCGGTGCCGTGCTTCTGGATCGCGAACAGGCCGACGATGATCGCCAGCGTGACCGGCACGATGAACGGGTGCAGCGCCGGCGTGACGATCTCGAGGCCCTCGACGGCGGAGAGCACCGAGATCGCCGGCGTGATCATGCCGTCGCCGTAGAACATCGCGGCGCCGAAGATGCCGAAGCCGACCAGCCACCAGCGACGGCTCTGGCGGCGATCGAGGCCGCGCGACACGAGCGCCGTCAGCGCGAGGATCCCGCCCTCGCCGTTGTTGTCGGCGCGCATGATGAGCGTGATGTACTTGAGCGTGACGATGACGATCAGCGCCCAGAACACGACCGACAGCACGCCGTAGACGTTGGCCGGCGTCAGCGCGAGGCCATGCTCGCCGGTGAACGCCGTGCGCAGCATGTACAGCGGGCTCGTCCCGATGTCGCCGTAGACGACGCCGATCGCCCCGACGACCAGGGCGGTCATGCGCTTGGGGTCGGCGGTGGTCTTGATCACGGTGCGGGGAGCCCGAAGGCGGCGGGCAGGGGGTCAGCCGGCGTCGTCGGTCCGGCGCGAGAAGCGGATGTTGAGCTGCTTCAGCTTGCGATACAGGTGCGTGCGCTCGAGCCCTGCCTTCTCGGCGACCTTGCTCATGTTGCTCTGCTCGCGGCCGAGCAGCTGCTCGAAGTAGATGCGCTCGAACGCCTCGCGCGCCTCGCGCAGCGGCAGCTCGAAGAAGCGCGACGTGATCTCCGGCGCGACCGAGGGATTCGGCGACGCGGCCTCGCCCAGCACGCGCTTGACGTGCTCGGTCGTGATCTCGCCGCGCAGCAGCGACAGGTTCTGGATGAACGCCGCCAGGTGCTCGAGGTTGCCCGGCCAGTAGGCGTTCGCCAGCGCCGCGAGCGCCGCCGGCGGCAGCGCGGCGAGCAGCGGCGGCGACGCCTCGCCGGTCGTCGCCTCGCGCCAGAACCGCTCGATCAGCGGCGGGATGTCCTCGCGGCGCTTGCGAAGCGGCGGCAGCACGACGGCGCCGGTCGACAGCTGCGCGAGCAGCGCCGGGTCGAACCGGCCCTCCGCGGCGAGGTTGCCGAGCGCCTCGCTGCTCGTGCACACGAGCGTGACGTTGTGCTTCTCGAGCTTCGGCAGCAGGAAGGCGAGGCCGCGCTGCTCGAACTTCGAGTACTGGCCGACCTCGGGGCAGTAGAGCACGCCTTCGCGCGCCTCCTCGATGAGCCCGATCGGGTTCGCCGTGAGCCGGCCGCCGCCCGCGAGCGCGACCCACGGTGCCTCGGCGGTGGCGAGCGCGCGCGCCGCGATTTCGTGGCCGGTGCCCGGCTCGCCCAGGATCAGCACCGGTCGCCGCGCCGCGAGCAGCTGCTCGAGCGCGCGCTCGGTGTCGCGGATCGCGGCCCCCGCGCCCAGCGGCGCGAGCGAGATGCGCCGCGGCTCCTGCGCCGCGACGCTCTTCAGCGCACGCGCGATCGTCGCAAGCAGCTTCTGCAGCCCGATCGGCTTCTCGAGGAAGTCGAACGCGCCGATCTTGGTCGCGTCGACGGCGGTCTCGATCGTGCCGTGCCCGGACATCATGATCACCGGCATCGTCAGCTGGCCGCCGGCCGCCCACTCGCGCAGCAGCGTCACGCCGTCGGTGTCGGGCATCCAGATGTCGAGCAGCACCAGCGCCGGCTGCTGCCGCTGCCGGTAGGCGCGCGCCTCCGACGCGTTCTCGGCGAGCGCGACGCGATATCCCTCGTCCTGCAGGATCTCCGACAGCAGTTCCCGGATGCCGACCTCGTCGTCGACGATCAGGACTTCCTTCGCGAGCGCCATCGTCGGCCGGCCCCTACGCTGCGGCAGCGGCCGGCCGCGTGCCCGTCGCGCGGAACGGCAGCACGAGCGTCACGCGGGCGCCGCCCCCGGGTACGTTGGCGAGCAGCACGCGCCCCCCGTGCTCCTCGATGATCTTCCTCACGATCGCGAGCCCCAATCCTGTTCCCTTCGCCTTGGTCGTCACGTACGGCGCGAACGGGTGCGCGAGCACCTCCGCCGGAAAGCCCGGCCCGCCGTCGGCGAACGCAAGCACCGCGTCGCCGTCCGACACCCCGAGCGAAATTGCGAAACGCGGATCGGGAACGTCGGCCTGTGCATCGACCGCGTTCGAGATGAGGTTGTGGAACACCTGGCGCAGACGGGTCGGTTCGCCCTGGATATGGAGGGGCGCGTCCGGCAAGGATAGCGCAACGTGCGACCCCAGATTGTCGTACAGCGCAAGCACGTCGAGCAAGAGGGCCGGCAGGTCGACGTTCTGCAACTGGCCGGGACGCGGCTGCCGGGCGTAGATCGCGAAGTCGTCGACCATGTGCTTCATCGCGCCGACCTGCGACACGATCGTGCGCGTACCGCGGAGGAGCGCCTCGCGATCCGGGCCGTCGAGCTTGTCCTCGAGCTTCATCGCGAGCCGCTCCGCCGACAGCTGGATCGGCGTCAGCGGGTTCTTGATCTCGTGCGCGAGCCGCCGCGCGACCTCCGCCCACGCGGCGTCGCGCTGCGCCTGCACGAGCTCGGACACGTCGTCGAACACGACGACGTAGCCGCCGGTCGCCGTCGGTCCGGGCAGGCGCGTACCGCGCATCAGCAGCGTGCGCGACAGGTTCGCGACCGCGAGCTCCGCCTCCTTCTGCCACTGGCCGTCGCGGCTGCCGCGGAACCCTTCGGCAACGAGCTCCGCGAACGGCGCCAGCGCCGGCAGGCGCCGTCCCCAGTCCGCGAGCGCCATGCCGGCCAGGTCCGCGACGGGCTGCTGCAGGATCACCGCGGCGCTCGGGTTGACGGTGCGCAGCCGGTGGCGCTCGTCGAACACCAGCACGCCGGCGGAGAGGTTGCCCAGGATGCTCTCGAGGTACGCGCGCGTGGTCTCCGTCGCGCGGCGGCTGTCCTCGGCCTTGCCCTGCGCCTCCGCGAGCTGCGCGGTCATCGTGTTGAACGACTGGGTGAGGACGCCCAGCTCGTCGCGCGACACGACGGGCTGCCGGCGCGTGAAGTCGCCCTGCGCGACGGCGCGCGTGCCCTCGGCGAGCAGTCCGAGCGGCGCCGCGAAGCGCTCCGACAGCACGACGGCGAGGCCCAGCGCCGAGGTCAGCGCGAGCAGCAGCGTCAGCGTCAGCGTCAGCGCGTAGAGGCGCTTCAGCGCGACGCGCGAGAACGTGAGCTCCTGGTAGTCGCGCACGCCCGCCTGCACGCGCTCCGCGTCCTGCGCGAGCGGCTTGGGCACCGGCTCGGTCACCTGCAGCAGCTTGAGCGGATTCAGGCTGTCCTGCGTGTTGACCGCGACGACGGCGCGCAGCACGAGGCCGCCGTCGGGCGTCTGCTCGATCTTCGCGTACGGCTGCTGCAGCCGCGCGAGCCGCAGCGCCGCGGCGGGCGGCGGCTCGGGCGTGGCGCGCGACCCGCCGACGCCGGCCACCGCCAGCACGCTGCCGCCGGGCGAGAACAGCGCGGCCTCGTACACGTTGGCCTGCTCGGCGGCGCGGTTGAGCGCGCCGGCCAGGTTGCCGGTGTTGTCGGCGAGCGTCTGCGCCATCTGGCCCGCCTTGCTCGTGGTCTCCTTGAGCAGGTAGTCGAGCGCGTTGCGGCCGAGGTTGAGGCCGCCTTCGAGTGCCCGGTCGACGCGGACGTCGAACCAGCTCTCGATGCTGCGGCCGATGAACTGGAAGGACACCGCGTACACGAGCGCGCCCGGCAGCAACGCCACCACGGCGAACAGCAGCACGAGCCGGACCGCGAGCCGCGAGCCGAAGATGCCCGCGCGCAGGTTGCGCCGCAGCTGCCACAGCTGCCAGCCGACCACCGCCATCAGGAGCGCGATCAGCACGCCGTTCAGCACGAGCAGCGTGTCGTAGCCCTGCGCGAACAGCTCGGTGTTGGCCGTGGCCGTCGCGAGCAGGAACAGCGCGATCGCCGACAGCGACGCGGAAGCCAGCAGCAGCCAGCGCAATCCCCGGCGGCCGGGCACCGCGCTCACCGGACGCCCCACAAGGCCGGTTTCACAGAAGACGCAGAGGCGCAGAGGAGACCCCGCACGGCATTTCCTCTGCGCTTCTGCGACTCCTTGTGAAAGAATCCGCCCGCGCTCACGGCACGAAGCTCCACCGGTACCAGTCGGACGCGAGCGTCCACTCGCGCGAAGCGAGCGCGTTCACCTGGAACGGCTTGGGCAACTGGTTCACGTCGAGGCGCAGGCGGATCGCCGCGTCGTAGCGCGTCCCCTTGGCGAGCGCGTCGGCGCGGGCGACCGGCCGCGACGTGACGCGGCCGACGTAGCGCTCGACCTCCTCCAGCGAGGTGAACGTCTGCGCGAGCAGCCCGCTGCCGACGCGGTACTGGCGCGTGAGCGCGTTGTATGACACGCGGTAGGTGAGCGCGGTCTGCCCGACCTTCTCGTCCAGCCAGTACCACCGGCTGCGCGTCAGCTCGAACTCGAGGACGAAGTAGAGCGGGATGCCCCGCTGCAGCGCCTCCTCGAGCGTCGGGTTGAACGCGAGGTCGAACTCGGCATTGAGCAGGACCTCGCCCTCCTCGATGCGCAGGTCGGCCGACTTGACCAGGATCGTGTCCGCACGGGCGGCCCCGGCGGCCAGCGCGAACGCGAGCAGCGCGAGCGCGGCGACCCGGCGCGCGCGTGCGCAGCCGCGCAGGACGGCGTGCCACGGCAGCGTGATGGTCAGGGCGGACGCGGACGACATGCCGGCGAGAATCGGTCAGACGGTTCCGGCGGCGAGGCGGCGCAGCCGCCCACGGAGCAAGGCCTTCAGGCCTTGCGGAGCAATGCGTAGAAGAAGCCGTCCTGATTGTGGCCCGCGCCGTTCCCCGCTGGCAAGAGTTGGCCTCCCTCGTGGGGGATCGGGGCCGCGTAGCTGATGGATTCGCGCAACGCGCCTGGGGTCGTCGCCATGAAGTCCTTGATCTGCAACTCGTTTTCGGCCGCGTGCACCGAGCAGGTCGCGTACAGCAGCAGGCCGCCGGGCGCCAGCAGCGGCCACAGCCCGGCCAGCACGCGCGCCTGCTGCGCGGCAAAGCCGGCGATGTCGGTCTTGCGGCGCAGCCATTTGACGTCCGGGTGCCGGCGGACCACGCCCGACGCCGTGCACGGCACGTCGGCCAGGATCCGGTCGAACGGGCGGCCGTCCCACCAGTCCGCGGGCGCGCCGGCGTCGCCCACCGTCGCGCGCACCGCCGGGCGGGCAAGCCGCAGCCGGGCGAGATTCTCGCGCACGCGCTCGAGCCGGCCGGCGTCGCTGTCGAGCGCGATGAGCTCGACGTCGGCGAGCTCCGCCAGGTGCGCCGACTTGCCGCCCGGCGCCGCGCACGCGTCGAGCACCCGCATGCCGTCCGCGACCGCGAGCAGCGGGGCCGCGAGCTGCGCGCCAGCGTCCTGCACGGCGAACTCGCCTTCGGCGAAGCCGGGGATCTCCGCCACCGGGCGCGGCGCGGTCACGACGAGGCCCGCCGCGCCGACGGCCGTGGTGTCGATGCCGGCCGCCGCGAGCTTCGCCGCCAGCGCGTCGCGCGTGGTCGCGCGCAGGTTGACGCGCAGCGTCAGCGGCGGCCGCTCGTTGCCGGCGGCGAGGATGGCCTGCCAGTGCCGCGGGTGATCGGCCTCGACGCGGCCGATCCACCACCGCGGATACGACCAGCGGGCGACCGGGCTTGAGCGCGCGACCTCGTCGTTCAACGCCTCGCGCTCGCGCAGGTACCGGCGCAACAGCGCGTTGACCAGCGCCTTCGCCTGCGGCCGGGCCACCAGCGCCGCGGCCTCGACGGCGCGGTCGACGACCGCGAAGGCGGGCGCGTGCGTGTGGTCGAGCTGGTAGAGCGCGACGGCGACGAGTGCCGCGAGCGGCGCATCGGCGAGCGGCTTGCCCGAAAGCGCGCGCGTCAGCGCCGCGAGGCGTCCCCAGTACCGCAGCGTGCCGTACGCGAGCTCCTGCACCAGTGCGTGCCCGCGCGTCGGCGCGCGGTCGGCGACCGCGGCGAGCGCCGCCGGCAGCGTGGCGCCGTCGAGGACCCGGCACACCGCCAGCGCGGCGAGCCGCTGCTCATGCAGCACGGCCGCCCCCCCGCCGCCCGCCGGCCGTCGCGGCGCCGGCGCTCACGGCGCCGCGCCGGGGCCGAAGCGCATCCCGGCGACGAGCGCGCGCCCGGCGGCGAACGCGGCCGCGCTCATCCGCTTGCCGCCCGCCGGCTGCACGGTCGCTATGCGCAGCACGCCCTCGCCGCAGGCCACGTCGATGCCGGCGGCGCCGGCCGCGACGACGGTGCCGGCCGGCGCCGCCGCGGGGCCGGCGAGCGGCTCGGCCGACCACACCTTGACCGGCTCGCCGCCGAACTGCGTGAAGGCGCCGGGGACCGGGTCGAAGGCGCGGACCGTGCGGTCGAGGACCGGCGCCGGGCGGGACCAGTCGAGGTGCGCCTCGCCCCGATCGACCTTGGCGGCGTAGGTGGCGCCGTCGGCCGGCTGTGCGACCGCGTCGAGCCGGCCGTCGCGGGCCAGGCGCTCGAGGACGGCCACGATGGCCGCGGCCCCGGCCGTCGCCAGCTTCGCGGTCAGCGTGCCAGCCGTCTCGCGCGGCGCGATCGGGACGTCGACCGCGTCGATCGCCGGCCCGGTGTCGAGCCCTGCGTCCATCTGCATGATCGTGACCCCGGTCGCGGCGTCGCCGGCGAGCAGCGCGCGCTGGATCGGCGCGGCGCCGCGCCACCGCGGCAGCCGCGAGGCGTGGATGTTGATGCCGCCGTGTCGCGGCCACGCGAGGACTGCCGGCGGCAGGATCAGGCCGTACGCGGCGACGACCAGCACGTCGAGCCGCACCGCAAGGGCCTCGGCGCGGCCTTCGGGGGTCTTGAGCGTGGGCGGCTGCAGCACCGGGATGCCGTGGGCGAGCGCCAGCGCCTTGACCGGCGACGGCGTCAGGCGCAGCCCCCGGCCCTGCGGCCGGTCCGGCTGCGTGAGGACGATCGGCACCGGAAACCCGGCGGCGAGCACGGCAGAGAGCGCCGTCGCCGCGAAGTCGGGGGTGCCGGCGAAGCCTACGCGCAGCGTCGCCATCGGAAGCCTGCCCGCCGCCGGCGCTCCTGGAACGGCCGGACGCTAGCCTGCCAGCCGCTGCTTCTTGCGCTGCCGGGCGGCAAGCCGGGCGCGCTTGAGCGGCGACAGGTAGTCGACGAACATCTTGCCGATCAAGTGGTCCATTTCGTGCTGGATGCAGACGGCGAGGAGGCCCTCCGCGGTCCGCTCGATCGGTTCGCCGCGCTCGTTCCGGGCCCGAACCGTGATCCGGGCCGCCCGGGTGACCTTGTCGTAGTAGCCCGGGACGGACAGGCAACCCTCCTCGCATTCCGCCTCGCCCTCGGCGGCGACGATCTCCGGGTTCACGAGGACGAGGAGGTCGTCCTTGGCCTCGGAGACATCGATGACGATCACCCGCTTGTGGACGTCGACCTGCGTCGCCGCGAGGCCCACACCCGGCGCCGCGTACATGGTTTCCGCCATGTCACGGACGAGCTTCGCGAGCTCCGGGGTGAACGACGTCACCGGCGCCGCGACTTTTTTCAGACGCGGGTCCGGGTATTCGAGGATCGTCAACAGGGCCATATCTTGCCAAATGCAACGTAGCGGATGCAGAATCCGTGTTAAGTCCTTATTTTGCGGCGGTTTAGGACATCGGGGTTGCGCGCGTACAACCCGTCCGTCTGGTTCGCCCGACCGGGAAGAGGCGTTATGCTTCAACAGTTTACCATAGCCGTTCGCGCCGCCGCCGCGGTGGCCGCCGCGTCGCTGGCCCTCGCCGGTGCCGCCGTCGCGCAAGCCCCGGCGCAGCCTCCAGCGCAGCCTCCGGAGCTCGCCGATCGTGCGCCGTCGAGCTACACGGTCCAGAAGGGCGACACGCTCTGGGGCATTTCGGCGAAGTTCCTGAAGGAGCCGTGGCGCTGGCCCGAGCTCTGGCGGATGAACCGCGAAGAGATCCGCAATCCGCACCTCATCTATCCCGGCGAAGTCGTCCGGCTGGACGTGGTCGAAGGGCAGCCGCAGCTCACGCTGGCGCGCGACGAGAACACGATCGTCGTGTCGCCGACCGTGCGCGTCACGGCGCTCGCCGCGGGGGCGATCCCGAGCATTCCGCCCAACGACATCGAGCCGTTCCTCACGCGCAACCTCGTGACCGGGCCCTCCGGGCTGTACGACGCAGCGCAGATCCTGCGTGGCCGCGAGCGCGAGCGCGTGGTGCGCGGCGTCGGCGACGTCGTCTACGTGCTCGGCATCGATCCGAAGCTGGGGGACCTCTGGTACATCTACCGGCCGGCCGGCGCCATCACCAATCTCGAAGGCACCGAGGTGCTGGGCTTCGAGAGCCGTTTCCTGGGCACCGCCCGTGTCGAGAAGTTCGGCGAGCTCTCCACCGCGCGCATCGAGTCGTCGAACGCGGAGATCCTCGTCGGCGACCGCCTGCTTCCGGCACCGCGCGAGACGCTCGTCAACTACGTGCCGCACGCGCCCGACCAGCCGATCGACGCGCGGATCCTGCGCGTGCCGTTCGGCGGCGTCGAGACGGGGCGCGGCAACGTCGTGATGCTCGACCGCGGCGCCGCGGACGGCCTCGAGCCCGGGAACGTGCTGGCCGTGTACCGCGTCATCGAGCCCATCGTGGACCCGCGGCCGTCGCGCGAACAGACGATCATCCTGCGCTTCCTCGACCCGACGACCGTGTTCACGCCGCGGCAGTACGTGTCGCCGGCGGACGAGCGGACGGGCCTGCTGTTCGTGTTCCGCACGTTCGACCGCGTGTCGTACGCGCTGGTCGTCAACTCGATCGATCCGATCCGTCCCGGCGACTACGCCCGCAAGCCGTAGCGGCGGCGGCGCCTTCGTCCGTCGGTCCGATGGCGCGCCGCGCCGCGCGTCGGGCATAGTCGCGCGATGTCGACCGACGCCGCCAGCCGCGCCGCCTGGGCCGAGCTCGCGCTGCGCGCGCTGCCCGCCGCGGCGCTCGCCGCGCTGCTGCGGGAGTTCCGCGAGCCCCGGGCGATCCTCGCTGCGCCGCGCGCCCGCCTCGCGGCGGTGGTGCCCGACGCCGTCGTCGCGCAACTGACCGCACCCGCCCGTGCGGACGTGCAGGAGCGCGTGCGCACGTGGCTCGGGCAGCCGGGGAACGAGCTCGTCGCGTGGGACGACCCCGACTATCCGCGCGCGCTGCTCGACCTGGGCCACGCGCCGCCGGCGCTCTACTTCGTCGGCCGTCGCGAGCTCCTGAACCGCCCGGCGCTCGCCATCGTCGGCAGCCGCCATGCGACGGCGCAGGGGCTCGAGAACGCGCGCGATTTCGCGCGTGCGCTCGCGCGCGCCGGCCTCACGATCGTGTCGGGGCTGGCGCTCGGCATCGACGCCGCCGCGCACGAGGGTGCGCTCGACGGCGAGGGCGGCACGCTCGCCGTGGTCGGCACCGGGCTCGATCGCGTGTATCCGGCGCGCCACCGCGCGCTCGCGCACGCGATCGCGCAGCGCGGCGGCCTCGTGTCCGAGTTCCCGCCCGGGACCCCGCCCCGGGAGTCGAACTTCCCGCGGCGCAACCGGCTGATCAGCGGCCTCGCGCGCGGCGTGCTGGTGGTCGAGGCCGCGCCCAAGTCCGGCTCGCTGATCACGGCCCGCTACGCCGGCGAGCAGGGCCGCGAGGTCTTCGCGATTCCCGGCTCGATCCACTCGCCGCTGTCGAAGGGCTGCCACAAGCTCATCCGCGAAGGCGCCAAGCTGGTCGAGACCACGCAGGACATCCTGGAGGAGCTCGGGATGCGGGCCGCGGCGTCCGCGCCCGCCGCCCCGCCGGCCACCGCGGGCGGAACGGTGGAGAGCCCGCTGCTGGCGGCGCTCGGCCGCGACCCGGTCGACGTCGACACGCTGGTCGCGCGCACCGGCCGTGCCGTGGAGGACATCGTCGCGGAGCTGACCGGCCTCGAGCTTGCTGGCACCGTCGCCGCGCTGCCGGGCGGCCGGTGGCAGCGGCGCTAGCCGCCGGCATCCTCCCGGTCCGGTCAATACGGATTCTTCCCGCGTAGGGTAATATCCGCATCCTTTTTGCGCCGCACCCCCCTTGGCCAAGACCCTCATCATCGCCGAGAAGCCATCCGTCGCCGCCGACATCGCGCGCGCGCTGGGCGGCTTCACGCGCCACGACGACTACTACGAGAGCGACAAGGCCGTGCTCTCGTCGGCCGTCGGGCACCTGCTCGAGATCGGCATGCCGGAGGACGAGGAGGTCAAGCGCGGCAAGTGGACGTTCGCGCACCTGCCGGCGCTGCCGTCGAAGTTCGCGCTGAAGCCGATCGAGAAGAACGAGAACCGGCTGAGGACGCTGCTCAAGCTCATCCGCCGCAAGGACGTCGGCTCGCTCGTCAACGCGTGCGACGCCGGGCGCGAGGGCGAGCTCATCTTCCGCTACATCGTCCAGTACGCGAAGACGGCGAAGCCGATCGCGCGGCTGTGGCTGCAGTCGATGACGCCGGCGGCGATCCGCGACGGCTTCTCCGCGCTGCGCAGCGACGAGACCATGCTGCCGCTCGCCGACGCCGCCGTCTGCCGGTCGGAGGCCGACTGGCTGGTCGGCATCAACGGCACGCGCGCGATGACGGCGTTCAACTCGAAGTCGGGCGGCTTCCAGCTGACGACGGTCGGCCGCGTGCAGACGCCCACGCTCGCGATCCTCGTCGAGCGCGAGGAGAAGATCCGCGCGTTCCTGCCGCGCGACTACTGGGAGGTCCTCGGCACGTTCCGCGCGAAGGGCGGCGAGTACGCCGGCCGCTGGTTCGACGAGAAGTGGAAGAAGGCCGACGACGATCCCGACCTCCGTGCGGAGCGGCTGTTCGACGAGGCGCGGGCCCGGGCGATCGCCGGCAAGTGCGCGGGAAAGCCCGGGACCGTCACCGAGGAGTCGCGGCCCACGACGCAGAGCCCGCCGCTGCTCTACGACCTCACGACGCTGCAGCGCGACGCGAACGGCCGCTTCGGCTTCTCGGCGCGCACGACGCTGTCGCTCGCGCAGGCGCTCTACGAGAAGCACCAGATGCTGACGTACCCGCGCACCGACTCGCGCGCGCTGCCCGAGGACTATCTCGGCACGGTCAAGGCGACGCTGGAGGAGCTCCGCGAGACGAACGCCTACGGCGGCTTCGCGCGCGAGATCCTGAAGCAGAAGTGGGTGCGGCCGAACAAGCGGATCTTCGACAACGCGAAGATCTCGGACCACTTCGCGATCATCCCGACGCTCTCGCGGCCGAAGCGCCTGAACGAGGTCGAGGCGAAGCTCTACGACATGGTGGTGCGCCGCTTCCTCGCCGTCTTCTATCCTGCGGCCGAGCACCTCGTCACGACGCGGATCACGCGCGTCGAAGGCGAGCCGTTCAAGACCGAGGGCAAGGTGCTGGTGGCGCCGGGCTGGCTCGCCGTGTACGGCAAGGAGGCGCAGGGCGACGAGTCGACGCTGCCGCCGGTCGCGCCGGGCGAAGCGGTCGCCACCGAGAAGGTCGACGTCGTCAAGCTCGTGACCCGGCCGCCGCCGCGCTACAACGAGGCGACGCTGCTCTCGGCGATGGAGGGCGCCGGCAAGCTGATCGAGGACGACGAGCTGCGCGAGGCGATGCGCGAGAAGGGCCTCGGCACGCCGGCGACCCGCGCGGCGATCATCGAGGGCCTCATCGCCGAGCGGTACGTCCACCGCGAGGGCAAGGAGCTGACGCCGACCGCGAAGGCGTTCTCGCTGATGACGCTGCTGCACGGCCTCGGCGTCCCGGAGCTCTTCTCGCCCGAGCTCACCGCCGAGTGGGAGTTCAAGCTCGCGCAGATGGAGCACGGCAAGCTCAAGCGCACGGCGTTCATGCGCGAGATCGTCGACATGACGCGGCACATCGTCGGGCAGGCAAAGAACTACGAGAGCGACACGATCCCCGGCGACTTCGCGACGCTCGGCAACCCGTGCCCGAAGTGCGGCGGCGAGGTGCACGAAAAGTACAAGAAGTTCCAGTGCGAGAACGCGAAGTGCGACTTCGCGTTCTGGAAGATCATGGGCGGCCGCCAGGTCGAGCCGCACGAGGCCGACGCGATCCTGAAGGACCGCGAGATCGGCCCGCTGGAAGGCTTCCGCAGCCGGCTGGGCCGGCCGTTCTCGGCGAAGCTCAAGCTCAACGACGCCAACGAGGTCGTCTTCGACTTCGGCAACGCCGACGCGCAGGACGACGGCGAGGCGCCGGACTTCTCGCAGGCCGTGCCGCTCGGCGCGTGCCCGAAGTGCGGCGGGCGCGTGTTCGAGCACGGCAACGCGTACGTGTGCGAGAAGGCGGTCGGGCCGGACCGGACCTGCGACTTCCGCTCGGGCCGGACGATCCTGCAGCGTCCGGTCGAGCCCGAGCAGATGCGCAAGCTGCTGGCGTCGCGGAAGACCGACCTCCTGCAGTTCGTGTCGGCGCGCACGCGCCGGCCCTTCTCCGCCTATCTCGTCGTGCAGCAGGACGGCAAGGTCGGCTTCGAGTTCGAGCCGCGCGACCCGACCCGGGCGCGCGGCGCGCGCGGGGGGCGTGGCGCCGCCGCGCTGCGCGTGCTGGGCGCGCATCCGAAGACGCGCGCGCCGGTCGAGCTCTACAGCGGGCGCTTCGGGCCGTACGTCAAGCACGGGGCGGTGAACGCGACGCTGCCCGACCGCGACCGCGTCGACACGCTGACGCTCGACGAGGCGCTCGCGCTGCTCGCCGCGAAGGAAGGCAAGGCGGCGCCCGCCCGGGCCGCAAAGGCGGCGAAGGCCGGGGGAACGACGGCGGCGCGCGCGCCGGCGCAGGCAGCCGCGCGCAAGCCCGCCGCCACGCGGGCGAAGCCCGCGCCCAAGCCGGTGACGAAGTCTGCGGCCAAGCCGGCGGCGAAGACCGCCGCCAAGTCCGCGACGAAATCTGCGGCCAAACCCGCCGCCAAGTCCGCCGCCAAACCCGCCGCCAAGTCCGCCGCGAAGAAGCCGCCCGCGGCGAAGCCCGCGCCGCGCAAGCGCAAGCCGGCGTAGCGCGCGAAAGACGCGCGGGCGATGGCAGCGACGGTCGCGGCCGCCGGCACCGCGCCGCTTCCGGGCGCGGCCGGCCGGTACGACGCGCTCGACGGCATCCGCGGCTTCGCGGTGCTGCTCGTCTTCTGCGTGCACGCGGCGGGCAACGTCGCCGGCGCCGTGGTCGGCGTGAACCTCGCGACCGCGCACTTCACGTCGCTCGCCACGGCGGCGGACCGGCTGCTGTTCTGGCTGTACGCATCGCACCACGGCGTGTTCCTGTTCTTCGTGCTGTCGGGCTTCCTCATCGGGCGCATGTGGTGGCCGCGCGCGACGCTGCCGTATGCGACGTTCGCGTGGCGGCGGACCGTGCGCATCTACCCGGCGTTCCTCGCCTCGTTCGCGGCGTCGCTCGCGTTCGCGTACGCGTCGGGGACCTGGGCGCCGCCCGAGGCGTGGCGCGTGGTCGCCAACGCGCTCTTCCTGAACGGTGCGCCCGGCAGCCGCGTGGTCGCGTTCAACGTCGTCACGTGGTCGCTGTTCTACGAGATGACGTTCTATCTCGCGTTCCCCGCCTTCGCCGCCGTCGCCGCATCCGCAGGGGCCCGCGGCGGGATCGTGCTATGGGCGGGCGGGATCGCCGTGCCGATCGCCGCCGCCGCGGCGGGCGCCGACCCGATGGTGCTGTGCTGGGGCCTGCTGTTCGCGGGCGTCGCGCTCGCCGTGCACGAGGCGCGCCTGCGCGCGCTCGCCGCGCGCGTGCCGGCGACGGCGGTGCTCGGCGCCTATCTCGCGGTCACGACGACCGCGCTGTTCGAGGTCGTGCCCGGCATCGTCGCCATTCCGGCGTTCGGCGCCGCGGCGCTGCTGCTGACGGCGAAGAGCCTCGAGCCCGGCAGCGCGGTCGCGTGGGTCTTCACGCGCGCGCCGCTGCGCGCGCTCGGCCGCGTCAGCTACTCGTTCTACCTCGTGCACTGGATGCTCGTCGTGCTCGCGGCGCGCGTGGCCGCCGCGCACCTCGATACGCTCGGCGTGCCGGGCGCGATCGCCGTGATCTTCGGCGGCGGCTTCGCGGTCTCCGCGGCGGCGGCGATCGCGCTGTGGTGGATCGCGGAGCGGCCGTACTTCGCGTGGGTGCGGCGGCGGAAGGGCCCGGCGGCCGCGGTCCGCGCCTAGAGAGCCTCTGCATAACACACGTAGACGCGGACTCGGGCGCAGCCTGTCGCGCGACACGCGTTCTTGCGTCGCATTTTCCTGCGGCCGGCGCCGGGCCGCCCCAAGGGCGCGCCCCCTCTGGGGGGAGGCGCGCGCCAGCGCGCGCCGGGGGGAACCTCCTATCCGGCCGTCTGACTTGCCGTTGCCGTGCCGGCTGCAAAAGGCGCAACGCCGGCATCGCGTCATCCACCGACGCCACGGACGCCTTTTGCAGACGTTCGCTGGCGGCCCGGCGCGTCAGCCGAAGCGGATCCCCTGCGCGAGCGGCAGCGCGTCGCTCCAGTTGATCGTGTTCGTCTGCCGCCGCATGTAGGACCGCCATGCGTCGGAGCCGGCCTCGCGCCCGCCGCCCGTCTCCTTCTCGCCGCCGAACGCGCCGCCGATCTCGGCGCCCGACGTGCCGATGTTGACGTTCGCGATGCCGCAGTCGCTGCCGCCGGCCGCGAGGAACGCCTCGGCCGTGCGCACGTCGCGCGTGAACACCGCGCTCGACAGCCCCTGGCGCACGCCGTTGTTGAGCGCGATCGCCTCGCCGAGCGTCGCGAACGTCATCGTGTAGAGAATGGGCGCGAACGTCTCGCGCTGCACGCAGGGCCAGTCGTTGCGGGCGTCGGCGACGATCGTCGGCTCGACCCAGTGGCCCGGACCGGGCAGCACGCGGCCGCCGCACACGATGCGGCCACCGCTCGCCGTCGCCTCGGCGAGCGCGGCCTCGTAGCCGGCGACCGCCGCCGCGTCGATCAGCGGCCCCATCAGCGTGTGCGGCGCGAGCGGGTCGCCGATGCGCACCTGCGCGTACGCCTGCGCGAGCCGGCGCTCGACCTCGGCCGCGCGCGCGTGGTGCACGACCAGGCGCCGCGTCGTCGTGCACCGCTGGCCCGCGGTGCCGACGGCGCCGAACAGCACGGCCGGCACGACGAGGTCGAGGTCCGCATCCTCGGCGACGATCACCGCGTTGTTGCCCGCGCACTCGAGCAGCGTGCGCCCGAAGCGCGCAGCCACGCGGGTCGCGACGTCGCGGCCCACGGCGGAGGATCCGGTGAACGACACGAGCGCGACGCGCGCGTCGTCGACGATGCGCGCGGCGAGCGCGTTGTCGGCGACGGCCAGCGTGAACACCGGCGGCAGCGCGAGGTCGGCCATCACGCGGTTGGCGAGCGCCTGCACGGCGAGCGCCGTCAGCGGCGTCTTCGGCGACGGCTTCCAGACGACCGCGTTGCCGCACACGGCCGCCAGCGCGGCGTTCCACGCCCACACCGCGACCGGGAAGTTGAACGCGGTGACCACGCCGACCACGCCCAGCGGATGCCACTGCTCGAGCATCCGGTGCGCGACGCGCTCCGACGGCATCGTGCGGCCGTAGAGCATCCGCGACTGGCCGACGGCGAAGTCGGCGATGTCGATCATCTCCTGCACCTCGCCGTCGCCCTCGGCCTTGATCTTGCCGTTCTCGAGCGCGACCAGCGAGCCCAGCGCGTCCTTGTGCTCGCGCAGCAGGTCGGCCAGGCGCCGCACGGCCTCGCCGCGCCGCGGCGCCGGCACGTCGCGCCAAAGCACGGCTGCCGCCGCCGCGCGGTCGAGGACCGCCTCGACGTCCGCGGCGTCCGCCGTCGTCACTTCCGCGAGCGTCCGGCCGTTGGCCGGATTCACGCTCGCGAGCCGCGCGCCGCCGCCGCGCCACGCACCCGGCCCGGCACAGGCACCCGGATTGCGTTCGGCGAGCCCGAAGCGGGCGAGGAGCGGGGCGGCACGTGGGTCCATGGGCGGTTCCGGGTCGGTCGGGGCCGCGCGGGCGGCGCCCGCGCAATGGGCGATTGTCGCCCGCGCGATCGTGTTCGCCTAGCGCCCATCCGCGGCCCGCGAAGGGGTCGGTTTGATGCAGGTCATTGCCGCGGAAGGGGCATCGCGTCGACAGTGGTGCGACGCGCGTTGCGGGAGGACGGCATGGACGGCAAGGGCAGCGGACAATTGGCGGCGTTGCGCGAGATGCGCAGCCGCGCGGTGCTGGGCGGCGGGCAGAAGCGCATCGAGCAGCAGCACGCCCGCGGCAAGCTCACCGCGCGCGAGCGCCTCGCGCTGCTGCTCGACGAAGGCTCGTTCCAGGAGTTCGGCACGCTCGCCACGCACCACGTGAGCGAGTTCGGGCTCGACCGCCAGCGCTTCCCGGGCGACGGCATCGTCACCGGCTTCGGCAAGGTGAACGGCCGGCGCGTCGCGGTGTTCGCGCAGGACTTCACGGTGCTGGGCGGCTCGTTCTCGGAGGTGCAGTCGCAGAAGATCTGCCGGATCCAGGACCTGGCGCTCGAGAGCGGCATCCCGCTCATCGGCGTCAACGACTCGGGCGGCGCGCGCATCCAGGAGGGCGTGCGCAGCCTGGCCGCGTACGGCGAGGTGTTCGTGCGCAACGTGATGGCGTCCGGCGTGATCCCGCAGATCTCGCTGATCATGGGGCCGTGCGCCGGCGGCGCCGTGTACTCGCCCGCGCTGACCGACTTCGTGATCATGGCCGGCGAGAGCTTCATGTTCCTCACCGGCCCGGACGTGATCAAGGCCGTGACCGGCGAGCAGGTGACCGCGCTGGCGTTAGGCGGCGCCGAAGTGCACATGGGCAGGAGCGGGGTCGCGCACCTCGCGGCCGACACCGAGGTCGCCGGCATCGGCCTCGTGAAGCAGCTGCTCGCCTACCTGCCGCAGAACAACAACGAAGACCCGCCGCAGGTCACGCCGTTCGACCCGCCGAACCGGATGGACGACGCGCTGAACGGGCTGATCCCGCGCGACGAGAACGAGCCCTACGACATGCGCGACGCGATCGCGATGATCTTCGACGCCGACAGCTTCCTCGAGCTGCAGGGCGCGTTCGCGCCGAACGCGGTCGTCGGCTTCGCCCGCCTCGACGGCTACCCGGTCGGCGTCGTCGCGAACCAGCCGGCGTACATGTCGGGCGCGCTCAACATCGACGCCTCCGACAAGATCGCGCGCTTCATCCGCATCTGCGACGCGTTCAACATCCCGATCGTCACGTTCATCGACTGCCCGGGGTTCCTGCCCGGGACCGACCAGGAGTACGGCGGCGTGATCCGGCACGGCGCGAAGATCATCTACGCGTACTGCGAGGCGACGGTGCCGAAGATCTCGGTGGTCACGCGCAAGGCCATGGGCGGCGCATACGTCGCGATGAGCAGCAAGCAGATGCGCACCGACCTCGCGTTCGCGTGGCCGACCGGGCAGATCGCCGTGATGGGCGCGGAGCCCGCCGTGCGCGTGCTCTACCGCGACGACGTGCAGTCCGCCGCGGACCCCGCGGCGAAGGAGCGCGAGCTCGTCGACTACTACCGCGAGCGCTTCTTCAACCCGTACCGCGCGGCCGACGTCGGCCAGATCGACGAGGTCATCGAGCCGCGCGAGACGCGGCCGCGCCTCGTGCGCGCACTCGAGGTGCTGCGCACGAAGGTCCAGCAGAACCCGCCCAAGAAGCACGGGCTGCCGCCACTCTAGACGCCCACGGACCGCCGGAGCGAACGATGGACAACCTGGGATGGGGCCTCGGCATCACGGCCGTCGGCATGGGCCTCGTGTTCGGCCTGCTCGCGCTGCTGTGGGGGCTGCTCGCGCTCGTGCTGCGCGCCGACCGGCCGGCTGCCGCACGCGCCGCGCCCGCCCCGGGCGCGCCGGTCGCCGCGGGAATGCCGCCGCCCGTCGAGGGCATCGAGCCTGCCGTGGTCGCGGCGATCACCATCGCGGTCCTCGCGCACGTGGCCGCGCGCCGGCGCGAGGCGGCGCCGCTGATGCGCAGCTACTGGCCGGGGAGCCTGCTGTTCGCGTCGCGCTGGGTCGCCGTCGGACGCGGCTGGCAGAACCGCAGCTGGCGGCGAAGGGGACGGTGATGCGGCGCTACACGCTCGAGATCGGCGGCCGGGAATTCGTCGTCGACGTCCAGGAAACCGCGGTCGACTGCTTCGAGGTCACGCTGGGCGGCGAGGCGTACGTCGTGACGCTCGCCGGCGACGAGGACCTGCCGGAGGCGACGATCGTGCCGGGCCTGGGCGGCGCGCCGCCGGACGCCACCGGGACCGCCGTGCACGTCGCGCGCAAGGCGCCGGCCACCCCCGCCGCCGTCGGCTCGTTGCTCACGGCGGCGCACGGCCGCGCCGACACCGGGTCGCTCAACGCGCCGATGCCCGGCGTGATCATCGACGTCGCCGTGAAGGCCGGCGACACCGTCGCGCGCGGGCAGCTCGTCGCCGTGCTCGACGCGATGAAGATGCACAACAACATCAAGTCGCCGCGCGCCGGCACGATCGCCGAGGTGTGCGTGGCGCCGGGCCAGGCGGTCGGCCACGGCGACGCGATCGTCCGCTACCGGGGGGACTGACGCGATGCCCGGCGGCGACACGCTCGACCTGCTGCTCGCCGGCGTCACGCACGTGACGCCGCAGTCGGTCGTAATGATCGCGATCGCCGGCGTGCTGCTGTGGCTCGGCATCGCGAAGGACTACGAGCCGCTGCTGCTCGTCCCGATCGCGTCCGGCTGCATCCTCGCCAACCTGCCGCTGTCGCCGCTGATCGCCGACGACGGGATGCTGCGCGTCCTGTACGACATGGGGATCCGCAACGAGCTGTTCCCGCTGCTGATCTTCATCGGCATCGGTGCGCTGACCGACTTCGGGCCGCTGCTCGAGAACCCGCGGATGGTGCTGCTCGGCGCGGCCGGCCAGTTCGGCATCTTCCTCACGCTGCTGCTGGCGCTCGCGCTCGGCTTCACGCGGCCCGAGGCCGCGTCGATCGGCATCATCGGCGCGATCGACGGTCCGACGTCGATCTACGTGAGCGGCCTCCTCGCGCCGCACCTGCTGGGGCCGATCACCGTCGCCGCGTACAGCTACATGTCGCTGGTGCCGATCATCATGCCGCCGATCATGCGCGTGCTGACGACCGAGAAGGAGCGACGGATCCGCATGCCGTACAGCCAGCGGACGATCAGCCGGCGCACGCGGATCCTGTTCCCGATCGGCGTCACCGTGCTGGTGGGCACGCTGGTACCGTTCGCAACACCACTGATCGGCATGCTGATGCTGGGCAACCTCATGAAGGAGTCGGGCGTGGTCGAGCGGCTGACGAAGGCGTCGTCGCAGGAGATCGCGAACGTGGTTACGCTGTTCCTCGGCCTCGCGATCGGCTCGACGATGGTCGGCACGGAGTTCCTCAAGCCGTCGACGCTCGCGATCCTGCTGCTCGGCATCGTCGCGTTCGGCGTGGACACCGCGGCCGGCGTGCTGTTCGCGAAGCTGATGAACGTCGTGTCGGGTGGCCGCGTCAATCCGCTGATCGGCGCCGCCGGCATCAGCGCGTTCCCGATGGCCGCGCGGGTCGTGCAGCGCGTCGCGCAGGACGAGGACTTCGAGAACTTCCTGCTGATGCACGCGATGGGCGCCAACGCCGCGGGCCAGATCGCGAGCGTGGTCGCGGGCGGCGTGCTGCTCGCCCTGATGGGAAAGTAGCGGAATGTAGGGTCAGAGACGACTTTCCGACGCGAACGGTGGCAGGCGCGACGCCGCCGACGGAAAGTCGTCTCTGACCCTACTTGGGCGCGCACATCACGACGCGGTCGGGTCCGTCGCCCTCGGCGAGCCAGCCCTTCGCGACCATCGCGTCGCGCACGGCGCGCTCGGTCGTGTAGCGGTGGTTGGCGTCCGCGCGGTTCGAGAAGACGCGGTAGACGGGCACCGTGCCCGGCGCGCACGTCCCGGCGCTGGCCGGAAACAGGCGGAAGAACGCCGCGGCCTCGAGCACGAACGCCGGGTTATTCGCCATCGTCGCGTCGCACTCGGCCTCGTCGCGGCCGAAGAAGTGGCCGTCGCCCAGCCCCGGCGGAATGTAGATGCGGCACACGGCGCGCGTCTCCGCGCCGCCGTTCATGTACGCGGTGAACGACTTGCCGGTGCGCGTCCAGCCCCTGAGCGTCGTGCCCGCGTCGAGCAGCGCGATCTCGGCGGACGCCCACGTGACGAAGTAGTGGTCGAGCGCCGCGTGGTAGTACTCGACGAGCGTGACCGGCACCGGCGTGCCCGCGGCCGCCATCGCGAGGCGCACCGATGCCAGCGCGTCGAGCATGCCGGCGCCGCAGATCTGCGTGTTGCACGTCGAGCCGGCGGGGAACGGCTTCGCGCCACCCCGCAGAAGGTCGCGCATCTGCGCCGGCGTCAGGCCCGGCGCGACCGCCAGCATCAGCGCCGCCACGCCGCTCACCAGCGGAGCGGAGAAGCTCGTGCCGGAGCGCCGCTGCGTCGTGTCGGCTTCCGGTAACGTCGCACCGGTGTTGGCGAGCGCGAGGATGTTGTAGAAGCTGCCGGCGATCCCGTTGCCTCCCGGCGCCATCAGGTCGACGCGCGCGCCGTAGTTCGAGTACGACGCACGGTTGCCGCTGTAGGTGCTCGCGCCGATCGCGAGCACGCCCGCGCAGCCGGACGGCCAGTGCGCGTCGGTCGTGTCGGCGTTGCCGGCCGACGCGACGATCGCGCGCGTGACGCCGTGCGCGAGCGCGGCGTCGACCGCGTCCTGGAAGAACTGCGGGCACGCCCCCTTGTCGCCCAGGCTCAGGTTGACGACGTGCGCGGGCGTGGCGTTGGCCGGCGCGCCGGGCACCGGCACGCCGGCCGCCCAGGCGAGGCCGTCGGCGACGTCGACGTCGTCGCCCTGGCACTTGCCGAGCACGCGGACCGGCAGGATGCGCGCGCTCCAGTCGACGCCGGCTCCGTAGCTGCCGTTGTCGGACTTGGCCGCGATGAGGCCCATCACGGAGGTGCCGTGCCACGAGCTGTCGCGGACCTTGCAGTCGGTGTCGGCGAGCGGCCCGGCGACGTCGGCCGGCGTGACCCAGTCGCCGGGGTCGGATGCGTCGGCGTCCCGGTAGTTGCCGGCGAGGTTGGGCACGCTGCCGTCGTTGCTGTAGACGTTGCTCGATACGAAGTCGTATCCCGGCAACAGCCGACCCGCCAGGTCCCTGTGGTTCGTAAATCCGGTGTCCAGCACGGCGACCACGACCGCGGATGAACCCGTCGTCAGATCCCACGCCGATTGCGCGTCGGTCGTTGTCGCCCCCGGCCACAGGTAGAACTGATCGCCGTAGAGCGGGTCGTTGGGGACGCGCTCGGCGCGCACCGGCCGCGAGCGCTCCGCGTACAGGACGTCGCCGTGCGCGCGCAGCCGCGCCAGAATGGCCTCGGCATCCGCCACGGAGCGCACCGCATCGGAAGCGAGCACTTGCGCCCCGATGGCCATCGTGCGCCGGTGCACGAGCGGCACGCCGATGTCGGCGGTGAGCCTCGCGATGCGCTGTTCGTCGGCCTCCGCGACCGCGGCCGCCTGCGGCCGGAGCTTCACGACGAGCCGCGGCACGAACGCCGCCGCCGCGTCCTCGGCCGCAAGCGCGGCGCCGCTTTCCGTGCCCACAACGGCGACGAGCCATGCGGCAAGCGCGGCACCGAGCGCCTCGTGCACGCGCCGCACGCGGTCGCGCATCGGCAAGCGCTTACTTGGCCGGTGCCGCCGGCTTGGCCGGTCCCTTCGCCGGCGCCGATGCCGGCGGGCGCGCCGCAAGCGCGCGCTTCGCGGCGTCGTACTCCGCGCCCCAGATCGGGTGCGTCTTCTCGGCGGGCTCCAGCGCGAACGCCGGGTCGAGCTTCAGCGCCTCCGTGAACTGCTGGCGGCACTGCGTCCGTCGGCCGGTGACGCAGTAGGAGAACGCCATCGCCTTGTGCGCGCGGACCTTGATCGCGACGTCCGGTCCACTCCAGATGTCCCGGGCGCCCTGCAGCGTCCTGATCGCGCCGTTGTAGTCGCCCGCGTCGTAGGCCGCGAGCCCGGCGTCCAGCGCGATCTCCGCCGCGGACTTGGGCGGCGGCACCGGCTTCGGCGGCTCGGGCGGCGGCGACGGCGGCGGCGGCGGCGGCGCGGCCGGCGGCGGAGCCGCCGGCTTGGGCGCTTCCACGGGCGCCGGCGCCTGGCACGCGACGGCGGCGAGAACGACGAGCAACGCAACGGTCAGGCGGGTGGCGGGCATGGCGATTTCCTTCGCTGCGATGGCGCGGAGCAGCCGCGCCCCGCGATCGCAGCGACGCACGCGGGGCGCGGTGCGGCGGCGGTCGCGTGCAGCCTACTTGAACGTGTGCGCGACGGATACACTGCGTCCGGCTTTCACGTCGACGTCCTGCACGACCGGCGCCCCGGCCGGGTTGCGCACCTCGATGCGATGCCGTCCCTCGGGCAGCACGAGATTCTTGAGCGGCGGGCTCAATCCACGCGGGCGGCCGTCGACGACGACCTCGCCCCACGGCTTCACGTCGAGCGTCACGCGTCCGGTCGGCGCCGGCGGCGGCGCGGGCGGCGGCGGCGTGGCGGTCGAAGTCGAAGCGGGCGTCGAGGC
>JAYRNW010000272.1:0-6256 GCA_041911995.1 Casimicrobiaceae bacterium
GCCGCAGCGATTCCTTGAGCACGCGCTGGTCGAGCGTGGACAGGCTCGCGAGCGGCAGCAGGTTCGGGTTGGCCGACGGCGGCAGCTCGTGCGTCATCCGCCGGTGCTGCGTGCGCAGCCGCAGCATCTGCAGGTACTCGAACGCGTCGCACCAGTTGACGAGGTCCTCGCCGACGATGCCGAGCCTGCCCGCCGCCTCGCGCAGGCGCTCGAGCGTGCCCGTCGCCGTGACGCCGGTCGCGAGGGCGAAGATCCGCGCGCCGTCGGTGATCGGCATGCTGCCGTAGAGCTTGAGGTCGATGCCCTCGACGCCGCTCGCGTCCTCGGCCGGCACGAGCTCGCCGCGCCACGACAGTGGCGGCCGGTTGCGGCGCGCGTTGTCGCTCATCTGCTTCAAGAACCGCTCGTTCTTCTGCGCGCGCGCCGCGATGTCGGCGCGCAATGCGTGCGCGAGCTCCGCGCTGCCCCACAGCGACCGGAAGTCGAAGAAGATGTTCGACGCGAGCAGGCTCTCGGGGTCGCCGCGGTCGATCCAGCGCGCGAACGCCGCCTTCCACTCCGGCAGCGACAGGCACCAGTGCGGATTGCCCGCCATCACGCCGCCCTTGCACAGCGGGTAGCCGCAGCGGTCGAGCGCCTCGTTCACCGCGTGCGCGAACGGCAGCAGCCGCTCGCGGATCACGTCGTCGGGCGGCGCCGGGTCGCCCGCCGCGAAGATGAGCCCGTTGTCCTGGTCGGTGGCGATCGTCTGCTCGCCGCGCCCCTCGGAGCCGAGCCCGAGCCAGCAAAGCGTCAGGCCCGCGAGGTCGTAGCCGGGCGCGACGAGCTCGATCACGCGCACCGCCAGGCGATCGTTCAGGCTCGAGATCATCCGCGTCAGCGGGCCGCTGCGCACGCCCTGCGCGACGCGCGCGTGCGACAGCGCGCGGATGCCCGCCGCGCACTGCACGAGCGCCGGCCGGTCGTGCGCGCGGCGCAGCGCGGAGGACAGCTCGCGCACCGACAGACGGTGCAGGTGGAAGAGGTCGCGCTCCGACACGACGCCCGCGACGCACCCGTCCCCGCCGGTGAGCACGACGTGCCGGATGCCGCTCTGCGCCATCAGCAGCGCCGCGTCGGCGGCGGTCGCGTCGACCGACAGCGTGATCGCCGGCGCGCTCATCACCTCGCCGATGCCCGATCCGAGGCTGCGCCGCGGCAGCACGACGCGGCCGATCACGTCCTGCCGCGTGAAGACGCCGAGTGGGCGGCCAACGGCGTCGACGACCGGCAGCGACCCGATCCGGCGCGCCTCCATCGTCTGCAGCGCCTGGTCGAGCGGCGCGTCCGGCGCCACGGTCACCGGCGCCGAGCGCACGAGCCGGCCGAGCGGCGTGTTCATGTCGTGGCGCGCCGTCATGCCGCCGACGTATTCCGCCTGCACGTCCGCGCGCAGCAGGTCGAGCAGGTAGGCGAGCCGTCGCGTGCAGAAGTCGCGGAACGGCGCCGAGCGCGCGAGCAGCGCGTCGAACTCGGCGGCGGACAGCACCAGGCAGAACGTGTCCTGCACGGCGCGGTAGATCGACGTCACGCCGCGCCGGCCGAGCAGCGCCCCGAGCGGGAACATCTCGCCGGGCGAGAGCTCCCAGAGGCCCACCGAGTCGCCCTCGGCCCCCGGCCGCTCGCCGCGCACGGCGCCCTGCTTGACGACGTAGCAGTGGTCCGGCCGGTGCGAACCCGGCGCGAGGATCACATCGCCGTGCGCGAAATAGGCGAGCCGCGACGCGCGCACGACGCGCTCGACGTCGGCGTCGTCCATCGCCGCGAACGGCGCGTGCGGCCGCAGCGCCTGCGCGAGGCCGGCGACGACGGTGTTGGCGGGACTGAACGAGGACGGCATGGCGGAAGCGGGCAAGCCCGGCGGATCGCGTTCGACGGCGCCGCCGGGTGGGAACTCCGGCGATCGCCACGGGTCTCATGCGGCAGACGACCTACGTCTCCCGCTGACCTCCCTTAAGCGGGTACCCGCCACCGGCCCCCCCGCTGGCGGGAATTTCGAGGCCCCGCGTCACTCCCCTGGACGCCGGGGCCTCTTTCTTTGCAGCGCAACGTGCGCAACGTCATTGTGCCATGGCGCCCGGAGCCCACGCCGCGATCGTGGTTTCCGCGTCGGCCACGCCCAGCCGCGTCGAGGCGGAGAAGAGCTGGACGACGACCTGCGGCGTCCCGGCCGGAAACGCGGCGCGCAGCTGCGCCGCGATCGTCGCCGCCGCGGCGCGCTGCGCGGCGGTGCCGAGCTTGTCCGCCTTCGTCGCGAGCACGAGCACCGGGCGCGACGACGGCACGAACGCCGACAGCACGGCGAGGTCGAGGTCCTTGAGGCCGTGCCGCGCGTCCACGACGAGCACCAGCGCGATCAGGTTCGACCGCGTCGTCACGTATTCCCACAGGAAGTCCTGCCACCCGCGCTTCACCTCGCGCGCGACCGCGGCGTAGCCGTAGCCGGGGAGGTCGGCGACGAACGCGCCGCTGCGCAGCGCGAAGAAGTTGATCTGCTGCGTGCGCCCGGGCGTGCGGCTGACGTACGCGAGCCGGGTCCGGTTGGCGAGCGCGTTGATCGCGCTCGACTTGCCGGCGTTCGACCGGCCGGCGAACGCGATCTCCGGCGCGCCGCCGGCGGGCAGTTGCGCGGCGCGGGCGGCGCCCGTCACGAAGACGGCGCCGACCAGCGGGTGCGGCCGGTCGGCCGCCGGAGGTTCCGGCCCGGCTTTGGCCGGGCGGCGCGACTCCGTTACAATGGCGTGTTTTTTCAAGGCCGGTCCGGGGTGCCGCCGCGCCCGGCGGCGCGCCCCCGCGCCCCGCGGTCGCAGGGCCGTCCCAGGGGCGTCGAAAGCATGAATCGCACGTCGTTGCTTGCCGCCATGTCGCTCGCGGCGCTGATCCTGCCGGCGTCGGCCGCGCACGCGCAGGGGGCAGGCAAGCCGGAACTCGCCAAGGCCAGGCAGACCGCCGAGACGGTGTGTGCCGCGTGCCATGGCGCCGACGGCAACAGCACCGCGTCCGTCAATCCGAACCTCGCGGGCCAGGGCGCCGAGTATATCAGCCGGCAACTGCGCAACTTCAAGGCCGGCATCCGCGTCAACCCGATCATGCAGGGCATGGTCGCGCCGCTGTCCGACGCCGAGATGGCGGCGCTCGGCGTCTATTTCTCGCAGCAGAAGCCGAAGGGACAGACGGCGAAGGACCCGAAGCAGGTCGAGATGGCGCAGACCATCTACCGCGCCGGCGACGCCGCGACCGGCCTGCCCGCGTGCGCCGCGTGCCATTCGCCCAACGGCGCCGGGATCCCGAAGAACTATCCGCGCCTGTCCGGCCAGCACGCCGACTACACGTACGCGCAGCTCAAGGCGTTCCGGACCGGCGAGCGCGGCAACGACAAGGACGGCAAGGACGTGCAGGGCCGCATCATGGCGCAGGTCGCGCAGCGCATGTCCGATACGCAGATGAAGGCGCTGTCGGATTACGCGTCGGGCCTGCGGTGACGTGACCCGCGGCAGGCCCGCGCGGAGTCTTCCGGGCGGCCGGGCCGTTCCCGCGCCGGCGTTGCAACGAAGCGCGCCGCTGCGCGCGACGAAGCGAGCGCCGCCGCGATGAGCGACGCCGTCGTCGCTTCGCTGCACGTCTACCCGGTCAAGGGCTGCCGCGGCATCGCCACGGCGGCCGTAGACGCGGCCACGACCGGATTCGCCGTCGACGGCGCGGCCGACCGCGAGTGGATGGTCGTGGACGGTGCCGGGCGCTTCGTCACGCAACGTGAATTCCCGCGCCTCGCACTCGTCGCCGTCGCGGCACGCGCGGGCAAGCTGACGCTGTCGGCGCCCGGCGCGACGCCGCTCGCGCTCGATCCCGCCGCGCAGGCGCACGCGGCACGGCCGGTCACGGTCTGGGCCAGCGACGTGCGCGGGTTCGACGCCGGCGACGCGGCGGCCGCGTGGCTGTCGGCGCACGTCGGCGCCGGCGTGCGGCTCGTGCGCTTCGACCGTGCGCTGCCGCGGCCGTGCAACCGGGACTACGTCGGCGACTCGGGCGCGCACACGCTGTTCGCCGACGGCTACCCGGTGCTGGTGATCGGCGCCGCGTCGCTCGCCGACCTCGATGCGCGGATGGCGGCGTACGGCGGCGCGCCGCTGCCGATGAACCGCTTCCGCCCGAATCTCGTGCTCGCGGGCCTGCCGCCCTACGAGGAAGACCATCTCGACACGATCGCCGTCGGCCGCGTCGTGCTCCGCTGCGTGAAGCCCTGCGTCCGCTGCGGGGTGACGACGACCGACCAGGCGACCGGGCGCGTCGGCAGCGAGCCGCTGCGCACGCTCTCCGGGTACCGGATGAGCGAGCGCCACGCCGGCGTGACGTTCGGCATGAACGCCGTCGTCGTCGCCCCCGGGACGCTCGCCGTCGGCGCTGCCGCGACCGTCGGCTATCGCTTCTAGCCGGCGTCAACCGGCAGGCGCGCACATCACCGGATAGTACGGACCCGGGCCGTAGCCTTCGGCGGTCCAGGACGGCGACGCGGCGAGCGCGTTGCGCGTCACGATCTCGGTCGTGTACCGGTGATTGACCGTGTACCGGTTGAAGAACCGGTAGACGGGCTTGGTGCCCGCGGGGCACGCGCCGGTGCCGGCATCGGGCAGCCGCGCGTGGAACACGCCGGGGCTCTCGTAGATCCAGTCGACCGGGTGCGCTGCCGCGGTGGCCGCGCACTCTGCCGGGCTCGCCGAATAGAAGTGCGAGTCGCCGTACGCCGGCGCGCGATAGAAACGGCAGACCGGGTTGGTGCCGGCCGCCGGCGCGGCGTACACGACGAAGCGCGCGCCGGTGCGCACCCAGCCGACCGTCGCCCCCGAGTCGAGCTTCGCGATTTCCACGGGATCGGTCGACAGGAAGTAGTGGTCGAGCGTGCCGTTGTAGAACTCGGTCGCGGCGACCAGCCCGGCCGGGTTCGCGGCGTCTGGCGTCAGGTACTGGCGCATCACCGGCAGCGCGGACTCCAGCCCCGAAAAATAGTCGGGCTCGTGCGGCAGCGAGCACGCCGAGATGCCGGCGTAGAGTCCGCCGCGCACCTCGTAGTACGCGCCGCCCGGCGCGAGCGTGGCGAGCGCGCCGCCGCTCGAGCCCGCCTCGGTGACGCCCTTGCTCCAGACCACCTCGGTGAAGTCGCCGTAGACGCCGCTGTCGTCGATGAACAGTGATCCGGTGGTCGCGCCGGTGCTGACCTTCTTGAGGTCGCCCTCCGGATGGTGGACGGACGTGACGGCGGTGCCCGGCGCGAGCGCTTCCGCGCGCCACGCGGCGAATACCGCGCCGGCGGGCGGTGCCTCGAGCAGCCGGACGATCGACCAGTCACGGTCGGGGCTCGCGCCCAGCAGGGCCGCGCCGCCGGTCAGGCGCACGTACGGCGGCGACAGCGTGCTGCCGCAGGCGGTGGCGTCGAAGAACCAGTACGTGTTGATCGTCCTGGCGATCGCAGCGCTGTCGATGCAGTGGTTGGCGGTCAGCAGGTAAGGCGTGGACGAGTTCACCGTGTCGCCGACGAGGGTTCCGGAACACAGGTAGCTGCGCCCGTCGGCGCGAACGAACTGCAGCTTCGCGACGGCCCTGGCGAGCGCGAGCAGCGGCGCGCTCGGCGGCGTCACGCACGCGATGTCGACGTTGCAGCTGCCGGCCGCGCCGATCCCCGTCTTCGCGTGCGCGACGCGCAGGTCCTCCTCGGCGACGACCTGGTGCGACACGCGCGGGACGACGAGCGTGTCCGCCGGGATTGGCGCGCCGGCCGGCACGACGAGCTCGATCGTCGCGACGTCGCCCGCGAGCACCGGCGACCAGAACTGGCCGTCCGTCGCGGTGTCCGCCGCGATCGCGGCGCCCGCGTAGGCGCCGAACACGCGCCGCTCGGCCCCGGACGCCGCAAAGCGGACCGAGAGCCCGGCGGCCGACGCGGGCAGCGCGAGCGCGACACGCAGTGCGGCGGCGCCGGGCGAGGCGACCGTGAAGCGGGCGCTCCTCGACCCGTCGGGCGCGGCGACCCACGTCAGCTCCGGCAGCGGTACCCGGCGCGCCGCGCCGGCCACTTCGCGTCCGAACCCGATCGCGAGCGGCTGCCCCTTGCCGTCGCGGCGCGCCGCGAAGGCCGCGTGCGCCGCGGGCACAGCGGCGCCGGGCGCGGCCCGTTAGCCACCGTGCGGCGGCACGGCGTCGGGCCGCACGAGCGCGGCCCGGA
>JAYRNW010000273.1:0-7197 GCA_041911995.1 Casimicrobiaceae bacterium
CGCGGTCGCCGCGGGCGCCGGCGGCTGCCACGCCACGTAACCGAGCGCGTGCCGCAGGCGCGCGGGCGCGAGCGGCGCGAAGTCGGGCTGCGCGCACGCACCCGCGGCGGCCAGCGCGCCCTCGTAGAGCGCGAACGTCGCTTCCGTCATCGCCGCGAGCGTCGCGTGCGGCAGCGACCGGGCCGCCGCGGCCGCGGCCGCAAGTGACCCGCGCTCGGCGGGCGCGAGCAGCGCGAGGACGCGCTCGAGCATCGCCGCCTCGTCGCGCCATTCCGATTCCGCCATCACCCACCCCGCGCCGCTGCCGTGCACGCGTTCGGAGAGCGCGCCGAACGGCGGCACCAGCACGGGACGCCCGGCCGCCCAGGCTTCGGTCAGCGTGTAGCTGAAGGTCTCCGGCCCGGCCGACGGGTACAGCACGAGCGCGGCGCGGTAGTGATCGAGCAGGTCCGGCAGGTCCGCAGGCTCGTAACGGCCGTGCACGGTGAGCACGGCGTCGTCCGACTGCCACGGACCGTGCTGGACGTCCATGTAGCCGATCAGCACGAAGCGCACGCGCGCGCCGCGCGCGGCTGCGAGCGCGGCAAGCCGCTCCAGCCTGCGCGCGCCCTTGTCCGGCCCGATCGCGCCCAGCACGGCGACCGTCGGCACGTCGTCCTTCGGCAGCATCACCGGCGTGCGCGCCCCCGGCGCGCGCGCCGGCGGCAGGTCGGGCGCGCCGTGCGCGATCACCGTGGCCGGGCAATCGGGGAAGTAGCGGACGAGCGTGTCCGCCACCCACCGCGACGGCGCGATCCGGAACGCGGCGCCGGCGAGCAATCCGTGGTGACGCACACGCCACGCCGCGACGTCGACGCGGTCGAACGCCGGCTGCGCGGCGAGGCAGCGCCGGCAGACGGCCGGGTCCGTCTGCGTGCCGCAGTACATGCCGTCGGCCGCGAGGAACGTGATCGTCGGGCACGCAAAATTCAGGTCGTGCACCGTGTAGCCATACGGCACCGGCAGGCCGGCGAGCGCCACGAGGATCCCGTCGCGGTACGCGGACACGTTGTGCAGGTGGACGAGCGCGATGCCGAACGACGCGCAGATCGCGCCGACGAAGTCGCGCCAGCGCTCGTCGGGGTCGCGCGCGAAGTCGAACGTCACGACCGTGCCGTCGGCCCGGTGCTCCTCGATCTGCCAGCGGTCGCCGACGGCGATCGCGAGGTAATGGCGCCAGCGGTCGCGCGAGCCGGCGATCAGCGCGCGCGCGTGCGTTTCCGTGCCGCCGCCGTGGTGATGGATCACGTGCAGCACGCCGCGGCCCGGATTGGCCGCGACCGCGGCGCGCATCGCCGCGGCCTCGCGCAGCGGCCGCAGCGGGTCGGCGGCGATGTACGCGCGCACCATGTCGAGGTAATGCGGGTGGCGCTCGAGCAGCAGCGGCATGTTGCGCGCGCCGAGCTCGCCCTTCTGCCCGGCGAAGGACCGGCCGCCCGTGTGCACGACGAACGCGTTGTCGGCGAGCACGTTGCGCCAGCCGGCGCGCGCGGCCTTGAGGCACAGGTCGTTCTCCTCGCCGTAGCCGCGGCCGAACGCCATGTCGAACGGCCCGACTGCGTCCAGCAGCGCGCGCCGGACGTACATGCAGAATCCCACGCCGGTCGGCAGGTCCGGATACGTGGGGACGGCCGTCGCCGCGAGTGCCGCGCGCACCGGTTCCGGGTCGGCGCCCGGCGGCCACGGGTTGTCCTCGCAGAAGCGCGGGTACGAGCAGATCTCGGCGTTGTTCGAGAATGGCGTGATCGTGCCGGTCCGCGGGTCGGTTGCCGCACAGTGCATGATGGCGTCGAGCCAGCCCGCCGTGACGACCGTGTCGGAGTTGAGCAGCACGACGTCGGCGCGCGACAGCTGCATGCCGCGGTTGGCCGTTCCGGTGAAGCCCAGGTTCTGCTCGTTGCGCAGCAGAACGATCTGCGGATGCGCGCGCCGCTCGAGCTCGGCGAAGTACGCCGCGATGCCCGGGTCCGGCGACGCGTCGTCGATCAGCACCAGCCGGACGTCCGGCCGCAGGTGTGCGAGCACGCTCGCCACGCACACGCGCAGGTCGTCCGGCGCGTTGTACACCGGGACGACGACGTCGATGACGTAGTGCGGCGCGGTCATCGTCCGCCGAGGTGCTGCCACCAGAGTCGCACGCGCAGCCACGGCAGTGCGAGCCACCAGCGCGCGCTCTGCCGGTACGCGATGATGCGTTCCTGCGCGCCGATCGCGCGCTCGAGCCGGTCGACCTCGGCCTGCAGCGCTTCGCCCGCCTGCCGCGCCGAGCCCAGGTCGGCCTGCGCCTGCGCGCGCGACTCTTCGGAGCGGTCGCGTTCGGCCGCGGTGGCGTCCCTCTGCGCCTCCGCCGCGGCGCGCGCGGCATTGACGGCTGCGAGCTGCGCGTCGCGCTCGACGACGACGCGCTCGCGGAACGCCACGAGATCCTCCAGGGGGCGCACGTGCGCCGCCTGCCGGTCGAGCGCGGCGTCGCGCTCGGCGACCAGCGCGTCGAGCCGCAGCACGTCGGCGGCGCGCGCATCGACGCGCGCGAGCTCCGATTCGCCGCGGTCCGAATACAGCGACAGCGCGGGAACGGACGCGGGCAGCGACGCGGCGTCGCGGGCCGCGACGACGACGAAGTACATCGCCTCCGGCGGCTGCGCGGCGGCGACGCCGGCGGCCTCGCCGGACCACGCGTCGAACCCGGCGGCCGCGTCGCTTTCGGCCCACAGCGCGGAGGCGAACAGCCGGCGCTGCCGGTACCAGCGGCACGCGGGGAACGATGGCGCCAGCAGCGCGTCGAGCTCGTCGCGCGGCGGCTCGTGCAGGTGGTGCGGATTGCGGTAGCCTCGCGCCTGCGAGTACTCGACGGGGTTCGGCGCCGACAGCAGCAGCACGCCGCCATCCGCCAGCACGCGAACGATCTCCGCAAGCATGCGCGGCTGCAGCGCCTGCGGCAGGTGCTCGATCGTCTCGAACGAGACGACGACGTCGACCGACGCGTCGGCGAGCGGAAGCGCGGCCGCGGACGCCCGCACGAACCGCAGGTTCGCTCGCCGCGCGTACGTGGCGCGTGCGTGCGTCACCGCCTCGTCCGCGGCGTCGATGCCGACGACGGCGGCCGCCACGTCCGCGAGAAGCGCGCTGCCGTAGCCCTCGCCGCACGCGACGTCCAGCACGCGCCGACCGGCGCACAGCGGCCGCGCGAACGCGTAGCGATGCCAGTGCTCGTAGGCGATCTCGCCTTCGATGCCCGGGACGAAGCGTTCGCCGGTGAATTCGAGGTCGGAGGGCATGGAGTTGTTCGCCGCCGGTCGCCAGGCGCCGGTGCGCCGTGCCGATGTTACGCCGGCGCGCCGGCGCCGCGCGGCGGCGGCCGGTGGATCAGGGGCCCCGGTGGTCCGGGTCGCCGCGGCGCTACTTCGGCGCGACCGGCGCGACGCCCGGCGGCGGCGTCCCGAGCGCGCGCTTCACGGCGTCCGGGTCGACGCGCGGCGACAGCGCGCCGATGGCCTCGCGGTTGACGGAAAGCTTCGGATCGCGGCGAATGGCACCCAGCACCTCGTCGCGCTTCTCCTCGACGTAGCGCCGCTTCAATTCGTCCATGATCGTCTCGCGGACCTCGTCGTAGGGCTTGATCCCCGCCGGGCGCCTGCCGTCGAGGCGGATGACGTGCCAGCCGAACTTCGACTCCACCGGCTGCGACAGGTCGCCCGTATTCTTCAGGGCGAACGCGGCATCCGCGAACGCCGGGTCCATGTCCTTGCGGACGAACCAGCCGAGCGCGCCGTCGTTGACGCTCGACGACGGGTCGTCGGAGGTCTCGCGGGCGAGCTTGCGCATGTCGGCGCCGGCCGCGATCTTCGCGCGCGCCTCCTGCGCCTGGCGCTTCGCCTCGTCGGCGCCGCGCTTCTTCGGGTCGAACAGGATGTGCGTGGCGCTGACCTGCTCGGGCGTCTCGAACTTCGCGCGGTCGATCACGTACAGCTCGCGCGCCCGTGCCTCGTACTTCGGCCGCAGCTTGTCGAATTCCTCCGCTGCGGCGTTCTCGACGCTCTCCATCATCACCGCGGAGAGCAGGCGGTCGGTCTCGAGCGCGATGCGCAGGGCCGTCTCCGGCTTCGCGTCGAGGCGGGCGGCCCGGGCCTGCGCCGCCAGCGACTTCTGGATCAGCATGCGCACGAGGAGGTCGTTGACGCGTTTGGGATCGTTCGGAAAGCCGGCGCGGAGGTCGGCCGGGATGCGCAGGAGCTCGGCGTCGTATTCGGCGCGCGTCACCGTCGCAAGGCTGTTGGAGATCAGCACGACGTCGCCCGCGCCGGTCTGGGCGAGAACGGTCGCGGACGTCGCGAGTGCGGCCAGCGCGGCGGCCGCGAGGAATCGGAAGAGTGGGAACTTCATGGGAATGCGCGTGCGGGCGGCGCCTGCCGCCACGGAAAAGAAAAAGGGGCGAGGCTTGCGCCTCGCCCCCGAGTGCTGCGTAACGTCGAGCGGCTTACTGGACGCTCGTCGTGAGCTTGTGGTTGAAGTTGCCGCCGTAGTTCGACTGGATCTGCGCGCCCGGGCCGACCGTCAGCACGTCGTTGACGAACGTGATGGCGGAGAAGCCGACGACCGGCAGACCGTTGAACGTCGTCGTCAGCAGGCCGATCACGCCGCCGGTCTTCGTGTTGAAGACGGTCGACGCGCCGCCCACCAGCTTGTGGCGGCCGGACGTGACGTTCGAGCTCTGGAAGTTCAGGTTGACCCAGCCAGCTTGGTAGTCGGTCCTGATCGCCGAGAAGTTCTTCGAGCCGAACACCGTCGAGGCCGCCGGGGCCGCCGACGACTTCGGGTACAGGTACGAAATGACGTTCGCTTCCCAGCAGATCGAGTCGAACACCGTCGGCGGCGGCGGCGAGAAGCCGCCCTGCACGATTTCCGAACGCTCTTCGCGGTCGTAGATCGTCAGCGCGACGGCGTCGCACGAGCCGTTCTGGAAGTTCTTCTCGAACAGCTTCTGCGCGAGGCCCGTGCCGACGAACACGTATTCGCGCTTGGTCGGGAACGTGACGACCCAGTCCGTGGCCGACTTGGTGTTCGGGTCGAGCACGTACTCGTTGTACACGTTGTTGTGCATCAGGACCGCGGATACCGGATCGACGTTGTTGCCCGACGTCGTCCAGTCCGTGATGTAGACGTTCGAACCGGCGACCACGACCGAGGTCTTCGGGTTGACGTCGGCCAGCGTCGGCTTGACGTCGCCCGGCGGGAACCAGCGGGCGACCGACGAGAAGCCGTCGAGCACCGTCGGGTCGACGCCGAAGTCTTCGCCCTTCAGGACGTTGATCAGCGTGATCGAGCCGAACAGGCCGCCGGAGCCCGGCACCGTGTTCGACTGCGCGACGGAGTCCGCCAGCGCCGACGCCGTGCACGGCGGCACGCCGTTGACGTGCGTGACCGCGACGGCCGTCGAGCCGATCACGTCGCCCATCTCGATGATCTCGGCGTAGCCTTCGCGCGTGCGGTCGAGCGAGTCACCGCCCGTGTCGCCGACGTACGCGAAGTTGACGAACGCCGTCGGCGAGGACGAGCTGTTCGACACCGTCGGCGTCGTGCAGGACTTGTCGGCGGTGAAGATACCGGCGCCGTCCGACGTCGGGATGATCGCCGTCGTCCAGACGTCCTTCGGCGACAGGTACAGGTTGAAGTCGAGGACTTCGCGGCTGTTCTTGCCTTCGAGGAAGCGGACCTTGACCACCTTCGCCGACGCGGTCGAGTTGACGACCGACAGCAGCGAGTTGTAGGCGGCATCAATGCCGGCGACGCCCGAGGGGATCGCGCGCACCGTGTAGTACGGGTAGATCAGCGCCTGGCCCAGCCCGTCGTGATTGACGGAGACCGCCTGCGCGACCCCGGTCGCGGCAAGCGCGCCGAGTCCGGCTACAGCGGCGTACAGCGACTTGTGTTTGAACGTGTTCATAGTGGGTGATGACTCCTTTTGATTGCCGTCTAAAGTGATCACTTTAAAGCCAACAGCACGCGAATCTTATTACAGCCCATCCCTTTTTACAAACGAAACGGACGCCGCCAGACGGTCCCCCTGTGGGTTTTCCGCAACGTCTCTAACCGACGACACTTGCGGCCCCCTTCAGCGGCCCCCGTATACGTACCAAGCCTGTCCCCCGTCGATTATCCACGATTCCACGATCGGCGTGGTGATCCCTTTCATCTTCGGGTGATCGTAGGTCAGCAGCAGCCGGACCGTGCAGGCGTCGCCGTCGCAGGCGGCGCTCTCGATCCGGACCTCCCGGTAGGCGCCGCGCCGGGTGTTCGCCTTGAATTTCTCCAGCGGCGTGACCTCGCGCGACGCCGGGCTCATGTACGCGTACGCCGCCTCGAAGTCCTCCTTGACGAGGGCGTCCCACCGCGCCTGCGCCCGGGCGGCGACGGCCGCCTGCTTCGCGTCGGCGGTGGCCGTCGGCGCGCTACCGCCTCCCGCCGGAGGCGTCGCGCAGCCCGCCAGGGCGAGGGCCGCCGCTGTCGCCAGAACCCGACAGGCCTGTCGGGCAACAGCGACGGGAATCGCCCGAAACGCGCCAATTCCCGAAAATTCACCGATAAATATCAATCTCGTGACTTCCCGCGAGGGGCGCGGCACCACGCCGGACGCCCACGGCGACGTCGCGCCCGCGACGCAGCCGAAACATTCGAGATTATAGAGCCCGCCCCGGGGCCGTCAACGCGGCGGCCGGTCGCCGCCGCCCGGGGCCGGCTCCGTACATCCTACCTGGCCGGGCCCGCCGCCGCCGGCGGTACGGCGGCCGGCGGCGTGGCCGCCGGGGGTGCCCCCTTCGGCGGGGCCTCCGGCGGAAACACCAGCGACGGGAACGGCGGCACGTACGGGAACAGGCGGTCCATGTTCTCCATCCGGCGGCGCAGCTCGTCGATCGCCGCGCGGACGTCGACCTCGTTTTCCACGACGCGCGGCGTGATGAACAGCACGAGCTCGGTCCGGTCGTTCTTGAGCGTCTGGTTGCCGAACAGCCCGCCGAGGAACGGGATGCGCGACAGCAGCGGCAGGCCCTCCGAGTTGTTCTGCCGGGTGTCGCCGATGAGGCCGCCCATCACCATCGTCTGCCCGCTCTGCACGGACACGAAGGTCTGGACCGACCGCGTGTTGATCGGCGGCGCGTC
>JAYRNW010000274.1:0-10980 GCA_041911995.1 Casimicrobiaceae bacterium
ACCAGCGGCGCGATGCGCGTGGCGAGGAAGCGCAGGCGATCGACGCGCTCCGCCTGCGAGCCCAGCTTGTTGTGATGGACGACGCTGCGCAGCCGGTCGACGCGCGACTCGAGGCGTTGCCGGCGGTCCTGGTCGAAGAAGAACTTGGCGTCGGCGAGCCGCGCGCGCAGCACCCGCTCGTTGCCGGCGACGATGGCCGACGGGTCGCGCGTCTCCAGGTTGCTGACCAGCAGGAAGCGGTTGGTGAGCCTGCCCGCGTCGTCCGCCAGCGCGAAGTAGCGCTGGTTCAACTGCATCGTGAGGATCAGGCACTCCTGCGGCACCGCGAGGAACGCGGCGTCGAAGGCGCCGGCGTACACGACGGGCCACTCGACCAGCGCCGTGACCTCGTCGAGCAGCGCGTCGGGCATGATCGGCGTCGCGTTGCCGGCGGCGCCTTCGAGCTGCACGACGATGTTGGCGCGGCGCGCGGCGAACGACGGGAGCACCTTGCCCTCGGCTTCCAGCGTGGGCGCGTACGCGTCGGCCGTCCCGATCGCGAGGTCGCGGCGCGACAGGAAGCGGTGGCCGTCGGTCGCGCGCCCGGCGGGGAGGCCGAGCACGGAGACCGGCACGACGTCGGCGCCGTGCAGCGCGAGCAGCCGGTGCGCGGGCCGCACGAACTTCACGGTCGCGCCGTCGGGGCGCTGGTAGCTCATCACCTTGGGGATCGGCAGCTTCGCGATCGTGTCGGCGAGCGCGTCGGCGAGCCCGCGCTCGAGCGGCGCGCCCCTGGCGACGCTGCGCAGCCACACGTAGTCGGCCTTGCCGTCGGACGCCGTGTAGCGGCGGTCGGGCCCGTCGCTCGCCTCCGCCGCGCGCGTCGCGAGGTGCGCGCGGCCGAGCGCCGCCAGCTTCTTGCGCAGCGCCTCGGTGGGCTCGCCGTCGGGGCCGAACGCGACCTTCGCCGGCATCAGCTTGTCGACGACCTCCGCGTCGGGCGCGACGGTCAGCACCTGCGTGATCGTGACCGCCAGCCGGCGCGGCGTCGCGTACGCCGTCACCTCGGCTTCCGGCGGGACGAAGCCGCGCGTGCGCAGGCCCTCGGCCAGCGTGGCGGCGAACGTCTCGCCGAGCAGCTTGAGCGCCTTCGGCGGCAGCTCCTCGGTGAGCAGCTCGACGGCGAGCGTGCGTGCGGCGCCCATCACGCCGCCTTCCGCGCGGCGCCCGCGCCCAGCATCGGGAAGCCCAGCGCCTCGCGCGATTCGTGGTACGCCTGCGCGACCAGCCGCGACAGCGTGCGGATGCGGCCGATGTACGCGGCGCGCTCGGTGACCGAGATCGCGCCGCGCGCGTCGAGCAGGTTGAACGCGTGCGCGGCCTTGAGGATCATCTCGTAGCCCGGCAGCGCCAGCTTCGCCTCGAGCAGCCGCTTCGCCTCGGCCTCGTAGAACGAGAAGAGCTCGAAGAGCTTCGGCGCGTTCGACTGCTCGAAATTGTACGTCGACTGCTCGACCTCGTTCTGGTGGTAGACGTCGCCGTACGTCAGCGTGCGCGTCGCGCCGTTCTCCTGCCACTGCGTCCAGACCAGGTCGAACACGTTCTCCTTGTCCTGCAGGTACATCGCGAGGCGCTCGAGGCCGTACGTGATCTCGCCGGTGATCGGGTTGCAGTCGAGGCCGCCGACCTGCTGGAAGTACGTGAACTGCGTGACTTCCATGCCGTTCAGCCACACCTCCCAGCCCAGCCCCCACGCGCCCAGCGTCGGGTTCTCCCAGTCGTCCTCGACGAAGCGCACGTCGTTGCGCGCGAGGTCGAAGCCCAGCGCCGACAGCGACCCCAGGTACAGGTCGAGGATGTCGGCGGGCGAGGGCTTCAGCACGACCTGGTACTGGTAGTAGTGCTGCATCCGGTTGGGGTTCTCGCCGTAGCGGCCGTCCTTCGGCCGCCGCGACGGCTGCACGTACGCGGCGCGCCACGGCTCGGGCCCGAGCGCGCGCAGGAACGTCGCCGTATGCGACGTCCCGGCGCCGACTTCCATGTCGTAGGGCTGCAGCAGCGCGCAACCCTGCCGGTCCCAATATTCCTGCAGCCGCAGGATCAGTTGCTGGAACGTGATCATCGTGTGCGTGCCGGCGCTGGCGCGCTCGGCGATAACTGCTTGAAAGATGCGGATTTTACCGGTTTCCGCGCGGGTTTTTCGCCGCGCGGTCAGCGCCGGCGTCCCGCGAGCGTCGCGGCCGCCAGCACGAGCGCGGCCAGCAGCGCCGCCGGCGCGTCGCTGAAGCGCATGTAAGGCGTCTCGCCGGTGTGCCCGGAAACGTCGACTTCGAGGATGCCGGCGACGAACCACGGCAGCTGCGCGAGCACGCGGCCGTCCGGCCCGATCGCCGACGTGATGCCGGTGTTGGTCGCGCGCAGCAGCGGGCGGCCGGTCTCCAGCGCGCGCATCGCGGCGATCTGGTTGTGCTGCCGCGCGGCGATCGAGCGCCCGTACCACGCGTCGTTGGTGACGTTGACGAGCAGCGTGGACGCGCGCGCCGCCGGGATCAGCTCGCTGCCGAACACGTCCTCGTAGCAGATGTTGACGGCGATCCGCTGGCCGGCGACCTCGAACGGCGGCTGGCGGGCCGGGCCCGGCGTCTGGTCCGCGAGCGGGATTGCGAGCACGCGGTTGATGAACCAGCCGGCCAGCGGCTTCAGCGGGATCGACTCGCCGAACGGGACGAGGTGCCGCTTGCGGTAGAGCTGCGGCGGCGCGGCGCTCAAGCTCAGCACGCTGTTGTGGATGCGCTCGTCCTCGCCGGCTGCGGCCGGCGGCTCCGCCGTGAACAGTCCGACGAGGACGCTGCCGTCGCGGGCGCGCGCCGTGTTCACGAGCCGCAGGAAGACCTCGCCCGGCACCTCGTCGGCGTATTGCGGAAACGCGCTCTCCGGCAGCACGACGATGCGCCCCTTCGCCAGCGTCACCAGCCGATCGTAGAGCTCGTAGTTGTGCGGCCGGAACGCCGGGTCGAACTTCTGCGCCTGCGACACGTTGCCTTGCACCAGAGAGACGGCGACCAGCGGTCCGACCGGCGTCGTCCACGCGATGCGGGTCAGCGCGGTTCCGGCGGCGACCACGGCGGTGATGCCGGCGAGCAGCGCGACGACGCGCCGCGGCCGCGCCTGTGCCATCGCGGTCGTGATCGCGGCGACGGCTGCGGCGCACGCGGCGACCGCCAGCGACACCAGGAACACGCCGCCGAGCGGCGCGTAGCCGGCGAGCGGCAGCGCCCCGCCGGGGAGCAGCTCCGCGTAGCCGACGGAGAGCCACGGGAACCCGCTGAACACGAAGCCGCGCAGCCATTCGGCGAGCGTCCACGCGCCGGCGGCGGCGGCCAGGCGCGCGGAGGACTGCGCGGCGGTGAAGCGGACGACGACGGCGCCGGCCACCGCCGGCCACAGCGCCAGGTACGCGACGAAGCCCGCCGTCGCGACGACCGCGACCGGCCCCGGCATGCCGCCGAACGTCTCGAGCGCGATGAACACCCACGACACGCCGGCGCCGAAGAGCCCGAGCCCGAACGCGAAGCCGAGCCACGCGCCGTCGCGTGCCGACGGGGCCCCCTCCCACAGCACGAACAGCAGCGCGAGCGACGCGACGGTCACCGGCGCGAAGCCGAACGGCGCGAACGCGAACACCATCGCCGCCCCCGCGGCGAGCGCCAGCAGGCGCGTCAGCATGGCGCCCGCCGACGCATCACGGCAGGAAACGCCTCGTCACGAAGAACACGAAGGTCACGAAGGGCACGAAGGGCACGAAGGGCACGAAGGGCACGAAGAATGCGCAGGCGAGTCAAGCGGGGACCCCTCGGTGATCCTGGGCTCTTCGTGCGCTTCGTGCCCTTCGTGGTTCAAGACCTGGCCCTTCGCCGGCAACGCTCAGCCGCCGGCATCGGAAGCGGGCGCCGGCGCGAGGCGCTCGACCTGCAGCGTGTGCAGGCGCCGGCTGTCGGCGCGCAGGACCCGGAAGCGCAGGCCCTCCATCGTCGTCGCCTCGCCGCGCTTCGGCAGGCGGCCGAACGCGCGCAGCACGAGCCCGCCGACGGTGTCGAGCTCGTCGTCGGGGAACGCCGTGCCGAAGTGCTCGTTGAAGTCGGCGATCTCGGTCTGCGCCTTGACGCGGAACCGGCCGTTCGCCTCGGGGATGATGTTGTCCTCGCTCTCGTCGAAGTCGTACTCGTCCTCGATGTCGCCGACGATCTGCTCGAGCACGTCCTCGATGGTCACGAGCCCGGACACGCCGCCGTACTCGTCGACGACGATCGCGATGTGGTTGCGGTTCGCGCGGAAGTCGCGCAGCAGCACGTTCAGCCGCTTCGACTCGGGGACGAACACCGCCGGCCGCAGCGTCTCGCGCAGGTTGAACGCTTCCGGGTTCGCGTAGTAGTTGAGCAGCTCCTTCGCGAGCAGGATGCCGACGACGTCGTCCTTGCTCTCGCCGATCACCGGGAAGCGCGAGTGGCGCGTCTCGACGACGAGCGGGATGAAGTCGGGGACCTCGTCGTCCACGGAGACGCAGTCCATCTGCGAGCGCGGGATCATGATGTCGCGCACCGTCGTCTCCGACACCGACAGCACGCCCTCGATCATCGACAGCGCGTCGGCGTCGAGCAGGTGGCGCTCGAAGGCGCCGCGCAGCACGTCGAGCAGCTCCTCGCGGTCGTCCGGCTCCCGCAGCAGCATCGCCGTCAGCCGCTCCATCAGCGTCGGCTTGTCGGCTTCCTTGTCGGTGTCAGTGGACATCGGCGTACGGATCGGGGAGTCCCAGCCGCGCGAGGATCGCGGTCTCGCGCGCCTCCATGACCCGCGCATCGGCGGCGCGCTCGTGGTCGTAGCCCTGCAGGTGCAGCATGCCGTGCACGACCAGGTGCGCGCAGTGCGCGGCGACCGGCTTCGCCTGCGCCTCCGCCTCCCTGCGCAGGACCGGCGCGCACAGCACGATGTCGCCGGCCCGCGGCTTGTCGTCATCGTACACGAACGTGAGCACGTTCGTCGCGTAGTCGCGGCCGCGGAACTCGGCGTTGAGCGCGCGGCCCTCGATCGCGTCGACGAAGCGCACGGTGACGACCGCGTTGCCCTCGAGCGCGGCGCGCGCCCAGCGGCGCACCTGCGCGCGCGCCGGCAGCTCCGGCGCGTTGCTCGCGTACTGGACCGACAGCGACAGCCTGGGCGCCGCCGGCGGGCGCCGGCGTCCGGCGGGCGCGGTCACCGGACGGCCTCCTGCGCGACGGCCACGAGCTTCGCGAACGGCGGTATCACGTCGTCGTCGGCGAGCGCGAGCAGGAGGTCGCCGACGTAGACCTCGGTCCACGACCAGCCCGGCACCGGCGCCGGCGCGAACCGCTGCGCGATCCACACGCCGTCCTCGAGAGCGACGCGGTCGCGGGCGGCGACGAGCGCCTCCGGCGGCGCGTCGACGTGCACGTGGAACAGGTTGACCTGCGGCGGCGACGGCCGGACCCGGACACCCGGAAGGGCGGCCAGGCGCGGCGCGAGCGCCAGCGCACGCGCCCGGTACGCCGGCATCTTCGCGAGCTGGTCGTCGAAGCGCATCGCGGCGGACGCGACGTACGGATGCAGCTGCGACAGCGTGCCGCCGTACCGGCGGCGCCAGACGCGCGCCTCGGCGACGAAGGCGGTGTCGCCGGCCAGCATCGCGCCCGACAGCGCGCCGATGCCCTTGTAGAACGACACGTAGACGGAGTCGAAGAGGCCCGCGATTTCGGCGAGCGTGCGCGGCGCGTAGGCTTCGCGCGCTTCCCACAGCCGCGCGCCGTCCAGGTGCAGGCGCACGCCCTTGGCGCGCGCGACGTCGGCGAGCGCGCACAGGTCGTCCCACGCCGGGAGCTGCCCGCCGATCTCGCGGGCCGGCAGCTCGACCAGCAGCGCGGCGACGCGCTCGGCGCAGCCTGCGAGGTCGGTCGCCAGCGTGGGCCGCTCGCGCGGGCCGAGCAGCACGGCGGCCAGGCGCGCGAGGCTCGCGTAGGCGCGGAACTCGTGCAGCTCCGGATGCGCGGTCGGATGCATCGCGAACCGCGGCAGCGACGCGCGCTCGCACCACAGCGTCAGCGCGATCTGCTGCGCCATCGTGCCGCTCGGCACGAACACCGCCGCCTCCTTGCCGAGCAGCGCCGCGACCTTCGCCTCGAACGCGCCGATCAGCGCACCGTCGCCGTAGCGGTCGGCGTCCCAGCCGTGCGCGCGGCACCACGCGCCGACGCGCTCCAGCTCCTCGCCGGGCGCGGGTTCGGCGTGGCCGCCGCCGACGATCCGGCAGCGCCGCCGCAGCGCCTTCTGTTCGTCCGCGGTCAGCGGCACCGGCGCGCGCCCGCTCACCGCGACGGGCGGCCGGCGGGCCCGCGCCCGGACTCGGCGCGCTCGTACGCGTCGATGATCTTCTGCACCAGCGGGTGGCGGACGACGTCGGCGCTCGTGAAGCGCCGGAACGCGATGCCCCGCACGCCGGCCAGGATGCGCTCGGCCTCGACGAGACCGCTCTTCTGGCCGCGCGCGAGGTCGATCTGCGTGACGTCGCCGGTGACGACCGCCTTGGTGCCGAAGCCGATGCGCGTGAGGAACATCTTCATCTGCTCGGGCGTGGTGTTCTGCGCCTCGTCGAGGATGATGAACGAGTGATTGAGCGTGCGGCCGCGCATGTACGCGAGCGGCGCCAGCTCGATCGTCGTGCGCTCGAAGAGCTTCGCCGCCTTGTCGAAGCCCATGAGGTCGTACAGCGCGTCGTACAGCGGCCGCAGGTACGGGTCGACCTTCTGCGCGAGGTCGCCGGGCAGGAAGCCCAGCCGCTCGCCGGCCTCGACCGCGGGCCGCACGAGCACGATGCGCTTCACGGCGTCGCGCTCCAGCGCGTCGACGGCGCTCGCGACGGCGAGGTAGGTCTTGCCGGTCCCGGCGGGCCCGATGCCGAACGTGATGTCGTGGGCGGCGATGTCCTTCAGGTACGCGACCTGGTTCGGCGTGCGGCCGTGCAGGTCGGCGCGGCGCGTGTGCAGTTGCGGCGCGCCGTCGTCGCCGGCGGCCGGCGGCCGCGCCCGCGGCTGTGTCGAGATCTCGACCAGGCCCAGCTGGATGTCGTCGACCGACAGCGGCTTGTCCGCCGCCGCGTAGAAGCGCTGCAGCGCCCCGGCTGCGCGCGCCGCCTGCGCCGGGTCGCCGGCGATCGCGAACGTGCCGCCGCGATGCGAGATCGCGACGTCGAGCGCGGCCTCGATCTGCCGCAGGTTGACGTCGAGTGGGCCGGTCAGGTTCGCCAGCGCGTGGTTGTCGAGCGGCGCGAGGGTGAGCTCGTGCCGCTCGCGTTTCGCCGTCATCGCGCCGGCGCTCCGCCGGCGGCCGGGTGCGGCGTCATACGCCCTGCCGCACGAGCGGCGCCTTCAGCGCCTCGTCGAGCGTCCCGGCGGATTCGGCGAGGTGCGCGCGCGTGACCTCGTCGCGCCCGCCGGTCTTCGCGGCGGCCCTGATCTGCGCGGACAGGAGCTTCGCCTCCTCGCGGAACAGCGCGACGGCGTCGGACGGCATGCCCGGCGACGGCCGCGTGAGCGCCGTCGCGATGCGGCGCAGGTGCTCGCGCTGCAGGTCGCGGCGCGGGCCGGGGATCGCGCCGCCGGTCTTCAACTCGCTCCAGATCGCGCCGCGCAGCGCGGCGAAGAGTTGGGGCAGCGTCAGCGCGTCGGCGGGCCGGCTCACCTTGGCCTCGGAGTCGAGCAGCCGCGCCAGCACGGCGTCGCTCGTGAGCTGCGCCAGCACGGCGGTCTGCAGCGTCAGCACGCGGCTGCGCAGGCTGAAGTCGGGGTTGAGGCGGCTCGCCTGGCCGCCGGTGTCCATGCTGAGGTAGTTGACCCCCATGCTGCGGATGAACTCGGGCTTGAAGCGGAAGCTGTCGGCCGCGAACACCGACGTGGCGATGAGGTCGAGTGCCGCGCGCTGCTTGTCCGGGGCCACGGGCGTCAGCGGCAGCCGCGACGTGCCCGCGTAGTCGCGGACGTAGTGGACGCCGCCGACGTACTTGGCGGTCAGGCCGGCGGCCCGGTTCAGCTGCCGGAAGCCGGCGTCGAACGTGCGGCGCAGCACGTCGTACGACTCGCCGGGCTTCAGCTGCTTCGCCTGCAGCCGCTGCCACAGCTCCTGCGTGATGACGATCCGCTTCGCGAGGTAGGCGATCGGGTCGGCGCCCAGGTCGAACTGGCTGACGTCGGGGTCGAGTCCGGCGATCACCTCGTGGTCCGACGAGAACGCGAGCAGCGGGTCGGTCGCGCCGCGCGCCGCGATCTTCGCGAGCTCGTCGGCCTCGGTGTCCTTCGGCAGCGGCAGGTACGCGTACTCGATCGCCCAGTAGTCGTAGGGTCCCAGCGTCCGCTCGAAGTACGCTCCCTGCGACTCGCCCTTCACCGCGATGTTGAACGGGATGTAGTCCATCACCGAGCCGGAGATCCCGTTCTCCCGGCTGAACACCGGATCGGAGATCTTCGCGAGCGGATAGACGGTCGACGCGCGGAAGTTGTGGCGCAGGCCGAGCGTGTGGCCGACCTCGTGCATGACCACCGCCTTCAGCGCCGCCGCGACGAACGCGTCCGCCTCGGGGCTGCCGGGCTCGATCTCGCCGCGCTCGGCTAAGAGGTCGAAGCCGAACTGCATCTCGGCCAACGCGTCCGACGCGTACGTGCAGAGCGTCCCGTCGAGGCCGAGCGAGGCCTTGTACGCGTCGAAGGCCGGCCACGCGGAGGGCGCCTGCTCGGTGAAGAACGTCCGGTCGCCGCGCGCCCAGCCCTCGGGAATGGCGATCTGCGCGTTGAGGATCTCGCCGGTGCGCGGGTCCGTCGTCGCCGGCCCGATCGCGAAGCGCGGGTCGACCGCGACGTACCAGCGCACGGTCGAGTGGCGGGCGTCGTAGGTGTCGACCGAGCCTTCGGCGTCCTGCTGCTTGACGACGATCGCGTCCTTGAAGCCGATCTTCGCGAACGCCTGGTTCCACTCGAGGATGCCCTCGCGCACCGCCGCGCGGTACTTCTCCGGCACCGTGCGATCGATCCAGTAGACGATCGGCTCCTTCGGCTCGGACAGCGCCGCCGCCGGGTCCTTCTTCTCGAGCCGCCAGCGGTTGACGTAGTTCGTCCTCGCCGTGTACTTCGTGTCCGACGAGAAGTCCCAGACCTCGCTCTGGAAGTGCCCGACGCGCGGGTCCGCGCGGCGCGCGGGCATCGCGTCGGGCAGCTTCGCGAAGTTGTACGTGTAGCCGAGGAACAGGCTGCGGCCGTCGGGGAGCGTGGTGAACGGCGGGTAAGGCTGGGGCGCCGCGGCGGCGGAGGGCGGCGGCGGCAGCGTGGCCTTCGGGTTCGTGTAGTGGGCCGACACGACGAACGACGACTGGTCCGCCGACCCGCGTACCGTGTCGAAGCTCGAGTTGCGCGAGTCGAACGTGTAGTTGCGCATCTGGATGCCGGCGGTGAAGTGCGTGCCGGCCGGGATGTCGGACAGCAGCAGCGCATTGGCGTCGACCAGCACGGTCTTGCGCTCCGGGTGCGGCTGGCTCACGACCGTCGTCGCGCCGAGCAGGCTGTCGGTGAACCCTTCCCGGACGCCCTGCGCGATCGGCGCGTTGGCGCCGCCGGTGAACGCGTGGTTCTTCGCGATCAGCTGCACGACGGGGCCGATGCGCTTGAACTCGACGATCGCGTCCCCCAGCATCATGCCGCCGTACACCTGCTGCTCGCCCACGCCACGGCTCAAGTTGGTGGTGAACAGGTACTGCACGCCGAACTGCTCGGGCGCGATCTCGATCCAGACGCGCTCGTCCTTCTGCCAGACGCGGAACAGGCCGGGCGTCTCCTTCGCGTCCTTGACCACCTCGGCGAACGCGCGCAGCTGGCCCGGGGCGACGGCGGCGGGCGGCGTCGCCGCGGGCGCGGGCGCCGGCGGCGTCGTCGCGGACGTGGGCCGGCTCGCCGCCGGCGGCGTCGCCGCGGCAGGGGCGGACGCGGAGGCGACGGGGGTCGTTGCCGTGGCGGCGTCGGGCGCGCCGGCCGGAACACTCGCGCAGCCGGCCAATGCGAGGGCCAGCGCGGCCAGCGGCACGGCGGCGAAGATGTGGTGCGAAGTCACGTTGCGGTTCATCGGAGTCCTCGTTCGTCCAATGCGGGCGGCGCGGCGGCGCGTCGCCCGCGCGGTTCAGTCCGGCGCGAGCTGCCCGCGCAGCGAGTGCGGCAGCGCGGCGGTAATCGTCACGTGCGCGTACGAGCCGATCAGCGCCGGGTCGCCCGGCAGGTTCACGACGCGGTTGTTCTCGGTGCGCGCGGCCAGCTCGCGCGCTTCCTTTGCCGCGCGTCCGTTGATCAGCACCCGCTGCCGCGTGCCGACCATCGCGCCGCTCCGTGCGGCGTACTGCGATTCCAGCAGCGCCTGCAGGCGTTCGAGGCGCGCCTGCGCGACCTCGTGCGGCACCGCGTCCGGCAACTCGGCCGCGGGCGTGCCGGGCCGCGCGCTGTAGAGGAAGCTGAACGCGCCGTCGAAGCCCACGTCCTCGACGAGCTTCATCGTCTGCGCGAAGTCGGCGTCGGTCTCGCCGGGGAAGCCGACGATGAAGTCCGACGACAGCGACAGGTCCGGGCGCTGCGCGCGCAGCCGGCGCACGATCGACTTGTACTCGAGCACCGTGTAGCCGCGCTTCATCGCGGCCAGCACGCGGTCGGAGCCGGATTGCACGGGCAGGTGCAGCTGGCTCACGAGCTTCGGCAGCGACCCGTACGCGGCGACGAGCCGCGGCGTCATCTCCTTCGGGTGCGACGTCGTGTAGCGGATGCGCTCGACGCCGGGGACCTCGGACACGTATTCGAGCAGCGTCGCGAAGTCGGCGACGCCGCCGCCTTCCATGGCGCCGCGGTACCCGTTCACGTTCTGCCCGAGCAGCGTCAGCTCCATCACGCCCTGGTCGGCCAGGTCGGC
>JAYRNW010000275.1:0-1715 GCA_041911995.1 Casimicrobiaceae bacterium
GCCGATCGTGGTGCGCCCGCCGTCGGCACGCGGCGGAGCGCGCCGGAACATGGCACGCGAGGCAGCGCGATGACCGTGGCGCGACCCCGGCGCCGGCCGACCGCGCTCGTCACCGGCGCGTCGTCGGGCATCGGCGCGGCGCTCGCGCGCTGCTTCGCACGCGACGGCTGCGATCTGGTGCTCGTCGCGCGCAGCGCGGACAAGCTCGAGGCGCTCGGCGCGACGCTCGCCGGCGACTTCGGCGTGCGGGCCGTCGCGCTTGCCGCCGACCTCTCCCAGCCGGCGGCCGCCGCGACGCTCGCGGCGACGCTGCGCCGACGGCGCATCGCTATCGATATCCTCGTCAACAACGCCGGTGTGCTCGAACAGGGTGGCTTCACGGCGATGCAGCCGGCGCGCGTGCAGGAGATGGTCGATCTGAACGTCGGCGGCCTGACGGCGATGCTTGCGGCGTTCGTCGCGCCGATGGTCGGGCGCGGCAGCGGGCGGATCCTGAACGTGGCGTCGATCGCCGCGTTCCAGCCGGTGCCGTCGCTCGCGGTGTATGCCGCGACCAAGGCCTACGTGTTGTCGCTCACCGAATCGCTCGCCGAGGAACTGCGCGGCAGCGGCGTGACGGCGACCGCGTTGTGCCCGGGGATCACGGCGACGCACATGCTGAGCGCCGCGGTCGCGAGCAACGCGCGGCTCGCCCGGCTGCCGGGCTTCGTGATCGGCGATGTCGATGCAGTGGCCGCCGAGGGCCACCGCGCGTGCATGCGCGGCGACGTGGTCTGTGTGCCGGGGATGCTCAATGTCGCCACGACGCTCGCCGGCCGCGCGGCGCCGAAGTGGCTCGTGCGGCGCGTCGCCGGCGTGCTCGGCCGCAGCGGGATGTGACGCCGGGCGCCGGGTCGCCGCGCTGCAGCGAATCAGGTCTTGAACTTGATCAGCAGGTCGAGGATCTTGCGCGCGCGCCCCGCGTAGGGCGGCTGGAACAGCATCTGGATCGCCGAGAACGGCCCCTGGTAGAAGACCGGACGCAGCTTCGAGAAGGTGTCGAAGCCTTCCTTCGCGTGGTAGTGGCCCATGCCGCTCGCGCCGACGCCGCCGAACGGCAGGTCGTGCTGGCCGACGTGCAGCAGCGCCTCGTTGACCGAGACGCCGCCCGACATCACGCGCGAGATGTAGAACTGCTGCAGCGCGCGGTCGTGCGTGAACGGGTAGATCGCGAGCGGCCGGTCGCGGGCGTTGATGTAGTCGGCGACCTGCTGCCTGTCGCGGTAAGTGCGCACCGGCAGGATCGGACCGAAGATCTCGCGCTGCATCAACTGCATGTCGTCGGTCGCGTCGAGCACCAGGTGCGGCGCGAACTTGCGGCGTTCGGCGTCGGGCGCCTGGCCGTCGGCGAGGTTGACGAGCGTGGCGCCCTTCGCGCGGGCGTCGTCGAGCGCGCCTTGCAGCCGGGCGAACGACCGCGCATCGATGATCGACGTGTAGTCGGCGCCGTTCAGGTCGGGGTAATGCGACGCGACGTGGCGCTTGCAGTGCGCGACGAATTCGGGCACCGCGCCGTCGGGAACGAAGACGTAATCGACGTTGGTGCAGATCTGCCCCGCATTGAGCATCTTGACCCACATGATGCGCTGGGCGGCGGTCTCGAGCGGGAAGTCCGGCCCGACGATCGCCGGCGACTTGCCGCCGAGCTCGAGCGTGACCGGCGTCAGGTTGCGCGC
>JAYRNW010000276.1:0-21440 GCA_041911995.1 Casimicrobiaceae bacterium
CGGCGATCGCCTCGACGAACTGCGGCACCAGCGCCGGCGGGAGGTCGTGGCCCATCCCCGTGATCTCGAGCAGCCGGGCGCCCGGAATGCGCCGCGCCGTGTCGCGGCCGGCCGCCACCGGCAGCACCGGATCCCGCGTCCGGGGGTTCACGAGCGTGGGCGCGACGATGCGCGCGCGCTGGGGGCGGCGGTCGCCGGAGGCCAGCACCGCGAGCAGCTGCCGCGCGGTGCCCGCCGGGTGGTAACCGCGCCGCACGACGCGCTCGCACATGCCGCGCAGCAGCGCGGGATCGGTCGCGTACGCCGGGCTGCCGATCGCACCGAAGACGCGCACGAAGTGCGCGACGAGCGCGTCGGCGTCGCGTGCGTCCGGGCGCCGCAGGATCGCGCGCAATGCGCCGGGCGTGCCGAACGATGTCCACCGGTTGCCGCTCGCCGCCATGATCGACACGAGGCTCGCCACCCGGTCCGGATGGCGCGCGGCCAGCACCTGCCCGATCATGCCGCCCATCGACACGCCGACCACGTGCGCGCGTGCGATGCCCAGAGCGTCGAGGAGGCCGACCGTGTCCGCCGCCATGTCCGTGAGCGTGTACGGCGCGCGCACGCGCAACCCCAGCCACGCGCGGACGATCGCGAGGGGCAGGCTGGCGTGCGGCCCCCACGCGATCTTGGCCGAGTGGCCGCAGTCGCGGTTGTCCATCAGCACGACGCGGAAGCCGCGGTCCGCGAGGCCGTCGACGAGCGCGTCGGGCCACGCCACCAGCGGCATGCCCAGCCCCATCAGCAGCCGGAGCGGCGGCGCCGCGGCGTCGCCCCGCGCCTCCCACGCGAACGCGAGGCCGGCGACCTCGGCGGTCGGCATGCCGCGGCGTCAGAACCAGCCGGAGCGCTTCGGGTCGCGGTACAGCCACGCCCGCGCGCCGCTGCGGTCGAAGCGTTGCCACTTCCCCTCGGGCTGCGCCAGCCGGTCGGCGATCGCGTACCACGCGAGCGGGTTGAAGCCGAGGCCCAGGTGGCTCGCCTCGACCTCCACGTTCTCGTGCAGCGGCCCTTCCTTCTCGACGCTGCACTGCCACGCGACCACACCGTCGGTGCGGCTGAAGATCGACGTCACCGGCACCGGCGGCGGCACGCGCAGCGGCGCGTGCATCTCCGGCGCGCCGATCCTGTGGCCGGTGACGCGCTCGTACAGCCGCCACGCGTTGGTCGCCTTCGGGTGGCCGGTGAACGGCGTGCCCAGCGTGATCACGAGGCGCACGTCGCGCGGAAACTCCTTCGCGAATTCGCGCGCGTAGATGCCGCCCAGGCTCCAGCCGATGAGCGAGATCCGCCGCTTGTGCCGCTTGCGGATCTCGGCGATGCGCGCGCGGCACGCGTCGAGCACGCCGTCGCGCGGGCCGAGGTTGCGCTTCAGGCTCCAGCCGTACGTGACGTAGCCGCGGCTGTCGAGGAAGCCGCGCAGGAGCGCCGTGCTGGTGTCGGAGGCCATCATCCCGGGAAACACGAGCACCGGGTGGCCGTCGCCCATCGGCGCCAGGTTGAGCAGCGGGCGCAGCGCGACCGCGGCGCCGAACTCCCACGGCGCGCGCCATTCGAGCGCCAGCCGGAAGAGTCCCGGCGCGCGCGCCATGCCGTATTCGTACCAGTGCTGCGCGTTGTGCATCCCGTTCACCTCCGCTGGCGCGTCCGCGCGCGCGCCGTGCCCGCGCCGGACGGTCGTGCCTCGGCCCGCTCGAGCTCCGCATACGCCGCGTGCAGCGCACGGGCGAGCCGGTCGACGTCCGGCACGGCCGAGCGCGCGGCGACGAGGCCGAAGTCGAGCGAGCCGCAATAACTCTCCACGGTGACGTTGAGCCCGAGCCCGTGCGTGACGATCGACACGGGCCAGTACGTGAGCATCCGCGCGCCGGCGAAGTAGAGCGGCGACCGCGGCCCCGGCACGTTGGAGATGACGACGTTGGCGAGCGGCGGGAACGCCGCCAGCCGCTGCGCGCCCCCGTAGAGCTTCGCGAGCGCGGCCAGCAGCCACGGCGCGCCGAGCGACGGGAAGTCGGTCGGGATGACCGAACGCGCGCGGGTCGTCAGCGACTTGCCGGTGCCGGTGGACGCGCGGATCGCCGCGAGCCGGGCCGCCGGGTCCGCGAGGTCCGTCGCGAGTCCCGCCAGCACCATCGTCACGCGCGTCGTGAACTCGCGGTCGTCCGGCGCGCGCAGCGACACCGGAACGGCAGCGACGAGCGAGCGTTCCGGCACGCCGCCGTGGCGCACGAGCCAGCGCCGCAGCGCGCCGCTGACCATCGCAAGCACGACGTCGTTGACCGTCGCTTCGTGCCGCGCGGCGATCGCCTTCACGTCCGCGAGCGGAAACGACGCGGTCGCGAAGCCGCGCTCCGCGGAGATCGGGACGTTGAACGGCGTGCGCGGGGCCGGCGCGCGCGGGCGCCGCGCGGGGGAGGGCTCGCGCTTCGGCGTGTGGTCGGGGGTGCCGCCGAGCATGCCGCCGATCACGCGGGCGAACTCGGGCACGCGCCGCACGAGGCTCGCGTACTGGCCGGCGCCGCGGCGCACGGCCGCAGTGACCAGATCGGCCCGCATCGGCGCGGCCTCGAGCCGCATCCGGCGCGGCCGCGGCACCTTGCGCGGCTCCGCCGTCACGTCGAGCACGGCGTTGGCGAAGTGCACGCCGGCCGCGCCGTCGAGCGATGCATGATGCACCTTCGCGTACCACGCGACGTGCCCGGAAGCGAGGCCCTCGATCAGGTAGAACCGCCAGAGCGGGCGTTCGCGGTCGAGAAGCTCGCCGTGCAGCTTCGCGACCAGGGCTTCGAGCGCGCGCAGCGTGCCGGGCTTCGGCAGCACGATGCGCTGCACGTGGTAGTCGAGGTCGACGGGCCGGTCCTCGATCCACAGCGGATTGGCGAGCGCCATCGGCACCGGCGCCAGGCGTCGCCGGAGCACGGACGTGAGGTGCAGCCGGGACTCGAGGTGGCGGCGGGCACGCTCGTAATAATCGCGGCGCGCCTCGCGCGGCACCTCGTACAGATGCAGCGACCCGACGTGCATCGGCGTCTCGGGCGTCTCGAGGTAGAGGAAGGCGGCGTCGAGGCCGGAGAGCGGCGTCATCGAGCGATGCGGGTCGATCCGGCCGGCAGGCGGCGGCCGAGCTGCCGCCGCCGCCGACCGCGTCGGTGCCGGATTATAGGCCGAGCATCGCGCGGCCGCGTGCGACACGCGGCCGTTGACGGGCGCGGCCGCAGCCACAATACTCGAATGCGTTCGCCGGGAACCGCGGCCGGCCGCGGCCCGCAGCGAAAGGAGACAGCACGATGCCGAAGGCGTACTGGATCAGCGCGTACCGCGCCGTGAAGGATCCCGACAAGCTCGCCGCGTACGCGAAGCTCGCCGGCCCGGCCATCACGGCGGGCGGCGGGCGCTTCCTCGCGCGCGGCGAACCGGCCAAGGTGTACGAGCTCGGCATGCAGCAGCGCACGGTGCTGATCGAGTTCGACAGCGTCGCGCAGGCGATCGCCACGCACGATTCGCCGGCGTACCGCGCCGCGCTGGACGCGCTGGGCGACGGCGCCGACCGCGAGCTCCGGATCATCGAGGGCGTCTGACGCGCGGCCGCGGCGCCGGCGTCAGCCGACGCGCCGCGCGTGCAGCAGCGGGAAGGCGGCCCGGCGCGCGAACCCGAGCGCCGCGTACAGGTCGATCGCCCGCGGATTGCGGCTGTCGACGTGGAGGTACGGCGTCTCGCCGGCGCGCAGCATCCGGTTCACCACGCGGCCGACGAGCCCGCGCCCGAGGCCGCGACCCTGCGCGTCCGGATGCGTGCACACCGCGCTCAGCTCGCGGAATGCGCCGCTGCACGAGCGCTCGCCCGCCATCGCGACGAGCCGCCCGCCCTCGCGGATGCCGACGTAGGTGCCGAGCTCGATCGTGCGCGAGCGGAACGGCCCGGGCTTCGTGAGCTCCACCAGCGCGAGCATCTCGGCGACGTCGGCGGGCGAGAGGCGCTGCACGCCGGCGTCGCCTTCGGGCAGCGGCGCAGGATCGGTGCGGATCATCTGCACGATCGTCGATTCGTAGAGCACCTCCCAGTTGCCCGGCAGCGCCGGCGCGACCGGGCCGACGAGTCCCATGTCGTCGCCGACCTCGACCAACGCCTGCAGCACGGCGACGTTGTCCGGCCCAACGGCGGGCAACACGGCGATCGGCGAGACGGCAGGCACGTAGCGGCGCGCCAGCGGGCCGCCCAGCGCGAAGTGCGCCTGCCGCGTCGTGAGCGCGGACCAGAACGGATTGTCGAGCGGGTGCGCAGCGGCGGCCGGCGTCATCGCAACGGCGGCCGCGGAAACGTGGCGTGGGCGGCGTTCACGCCGGCCCTTTCGGCGGCCCGCCGCCGAACGCCGCCTCCATCTCGCGGCGGAACTTCACGGCATCGTCGGCGGCGTCGAACTCGACGTCGTCCCAGCGCACCGTTGCGTTCGCCGCGACCGCGCGCTTCAACTTCACGCCGTGCGCGAGCCCGAGCGGCAGGCCGCCCAGCGCCCGCGACGCGGCGGCCGGCAGCAGCTTGCCGTAGACGGTGTAGCCGCCTTCGCCGTCGAGCGTCTCGCCGGCGGCGAGCGCGCGCTTGGCGGTCGCGACGACGTCGCCGTGCCACGCCAACGCCTGCCCGGTGGGCTCGCGGCGCAGCCCCGCCGACGCGACGCTGATGCCGAGCTCGAGGCCGATCGCGTGGTACGGCTTGTACATGGCGCTGTAGCGCCCCGACGGATCGGTCGAGAAGCCGTATTCGCGGAAGCAGCGGCGCACGTAGTCCTCGCCGGCGGCGTCGCCGGCGCGGAACGTCACGTACACGCCCCAGCGCAGATCGCGGAACACCGGCCGGCCGTCGCGCTCGAGGCTCGAGATCACCTCGACCTGCCCCGCGTGGTGCAGGTGGCCACCCTCGTCGCGCGGCCGCAGCACGCGCGGCAGGTCGTCCACGCCGCACGGCGGGAACGCGAGGCCGTCCGGCGCCGGCGCGAGGCCCGTCGCGTTGGCGACCGCCGCCATCTCGATCGCGCTCTTGGTGCCGTCGAGGAACGAGTTGAACATCTGCGCGTTGAAGTCGCCGGCCGCGACCATCTCCGGCGTGAAGCCGTAGTGCGGCCACACGGTCGCCGGCGTGGACGCGTGGTACTCGGGCAGGTACTTCGTGCCCTTGCCGGCGGCGACGACCTCGAAGCCCGCCGCGCGGCACCAGTCGACCATCTCGCAGATCAGCGCCGGCTGGTCGCCGTAGGCGAGCGAGTACACGACGCCCGCCTCGCGCGCGCGCCGCGCGAGCAGCGGCCCCGCGAGCGCGTCGGCCTCGACGTTGACCATCACGACGTGCTTGCCGTGCGCGCAGCAGGCGAGCGCGTGGCGGATGCCGGCGGCCGGGCTGCCCGTGGCGTCGACGACCACGTCGACCTCGGGCGCCGCGATCGCCGCGAGCGCGTCGTCGGTGACGCACGTGCCGCCGGTCTTCGCGGCTTCCGCGCAACCGCGCGGACGCAGCCGCTCCGGTGCCCAGCCGGCGCGCTCGACCGACGCCTTCGCGCGCGCCGGTGCCAGGTCGGCGATCGCGACGACGTGGATGCCCGGCGTGTGCTTGGCCTGCGCCAGGTACATCGTGCCGAACTTGCCCGCGCCGATCAGCGCGACGCGCAGCGGGCGGCCGTCGGCGGCGCGCTGCAGCAGCATGCGATGGAGGTTCATCGGCGCATGATGCCGCGCGGCACGGCGGCGGACAATGGCCGCCTTGCCCGGCCGCCGGGCGCGCGCACGGGGTACGGGGCCCCGCTGTCCGCTTCGGTCATGTGGCGCCCTCCGGCGGCAGGCAAAATTGCGGACCCTTTCATCGACCCCTACGAGGAGCCCTCATGAATACCAGGATCGTCGCGGCGGCGGCCGTCGCCGGCGCACTGGCCGCCGGTATCGCCTATGCGCAGTTTCCGATCATGGACATGGTCGCGCAGAAAGTCGTGCAGAAATACCAGAGCGCGAGCTGCGAACAGCTGTGGGCGAGCAAGGGCCAGCATGGCCCGGAAGAGCAGCGGCTGGTCGCGCTCCTGAAGAGCGACCCGCAGATGCGCCAGCAGTTCTTCAACCAGATCGCCGGCCCCGTGATGAACAAGATGTTCGAATGCGGGATGATCCCCTGACTGCGACGGCCCACGGGAGGATGCGATGAAGTTCCCTGCTCGCCGCGTACGCCGGCGGCTGCCGGCGGCGCTCGCGGCCCCCGCGTGGCTCGTACTCGCCGGCGCCGCGGTTGCGCAGGCGCCCGCCGCGCCCGCGGCGAAGGCCGCGACACCCAAGGCCGCGAAGCCGGCGGCCCCGGCGTTCAAGCCCGTCCTCGAGCCGCGGGCGATGGAGCTCCTCAAGGCGACGAGCGACCGGCTCGCGGCCGCGAAGTCGATGGCGTTCACGGCGGTCGCGAGCTACGAGTACCCGAGCAAGCTCGGGCCGCCGATCGTCTACACGACGCGCTACGACGTCGCGATGCAGCGGCCCGACCGGCTGCGCGTCCTGATGCCGGGCGACGGCCCAGCGTCGGAGTTCTACTACGACGGGCGGACGATGACCGCGTTCGCGCCGGCCGAGAACCTCGCGGCGGTCGCCCCCGCGCCGCCGACGATCGACGCGATGCTGGTCGCCGCGTTCCGGCAGGCCGCGATGTACTTTCCTTTCACCGACCTTCTCGCCGCGGATCCGTACGCCGCATTGGCGAAGGAGGGCATCCTCGCGTTCTCCGTCGGCCCCTCGGCGATCGTGGGCGGCGTGAAGACCGACATGGTGGTCTGGGCGAGCAACGACGTGTTCGTGCAAATGTGGATCGGGGCCGACGACAAGCTGCCGCGGCGCATGCGCGCGGTCTTCCGTGCCGATCCGCTGGCACTGCGCCACGATCTCGAGCTGTCGAACTGGCAGCTCGATCCGGCGCTGCCCGCCGACACGTTCGCGTCGGCGAAGGCGCAGGCCGCCGGGCGCATGGACTTTGCGGCGCCCGCCCCGCCGCCGCGCGGCGCGCGGCCCATCACGGCGGACAAGCCGGCGAAGCCCCCGGTGCCGCCCAAGGCGAACTGAAGGAGCGTTTCCGATGAAGACCCTGACGACCGTCGTCGGCCTGCTGGCGCTCGCCGTGCATGCGGGTGCCGCGCACGGCTGGGCCAGCGCCAATCGCTACGGCGGAAGCACCGAGCACAGCTACGGCTCGACCAGCCACGACAACCGCTGGGGCGGCGGCACGTCGTACACCGCCGGCGAGGGCGCGACCCACTCGAACGCATACGGCGGCAGCACGTCGCACGCGTACGGCGGCGGCACCGAGCACACCAACATGTACGGCGGCAGCACGTATGGGAAGTACGGCGACGGCGCGTACCACACGTATCCGTCCGGCGCGACGGCCTATCATCCGCCCGGCTATCCCGCCTACCCGACGTACCCGGTGTACCACCCGCCCGTCGCGGTGCCGTACTACTCGGCAGGCTGCTCCGGATGCGCGGCCGCGGCCGGCGCCGTCGTCGGCGTGGCGGCCGGCGCGGCGGCAGCCTCGGCGAGCTCCGCGGCAGCGACCTCGAACGCGTACAGCGCCGGTGTGGCCGCCGGCAGCGCGAACGCAGCGGCCGCCGCCGGCGCGGCCTACGGCGCAGGCGTGGCCGCGGGTGCCGCGGCGGCTGCGCCTGCCACCCCGGCGATGGCTCCGGCCTCGGGCACGTACGTGACGGGCATGAGCTACGCGGTCCTGCCCGCCGGTTCGATCGCGATCGTCAAGAACGGCGCGACCTATTACGTCAACGGCAACACGTTCTTCAAGCCGGCGTACGGCGCGAACGGCGTGTACTACACGGTCGTCCCCGCGCCATGACGCCGCCCGCCGGCGCGCCGCCCGCGAGCCTCGTGATCCGCGGACCCGCAACCGCGGACCCGACGCGCGCGGCAAGGGCGGCTGCGTGAACGCCATCGCCATCGCGCTCGGGTTCACCGGGACGGTGCTGCTGGGCGCGTTCGCCGGCGCCTTCGCGCGGTCGCGGCTGCCGGAACGCCATCTCGACGACGACACGCGGGACATGGTGAAGATCGGCGTCGGTTTCCTCGCGACGCTGGCCGCGCTGGTCCTGGGCATCGTCGTCGGCGCGGCGAAGAGCTCGTTCGACACCAAGACGGTCGAGGTGCAGGCGGCGGCGTCGCGGATTCTGCAGCTCGATCACGCGCTGCGCCGGCTCGGCCCGGACGCCGCCCCCGCGCGCGCGTACCTGCATCGGACCGTCGCCGAGCGTGTCGGACGGCTCGGCCGGGAGTCGCACGGCGAGTTCGCGGAGGTCATCGCGGCGAACGTCGGCGATGGCGTCGACCGGTTGCAGGCGATGCTCCGCACGTACGTGGCGAAGGACGACGCGCAGCGCGATGCGGTCGCGAGGGCGCTGCGGCTCTCCGACGACGTGGAGGAGATCATGACGCTCGCGATCGCGCAGTCGGGCAGCGCGATCACGATGCCGCTGCTCGTGCTGCTGGTGTTCTGGTTCGCCGTCATCGCCGCGGGATGGAACCTCTTCGCGCCGCGCAACGGGACGACGTCCGCGGTCAACGTCCTCTGCGCCGTGTCGCTCGGCGGCGCGATCTTCCTGCTCCTCGAGATGGACCGGCCGTTCGGCGGCGTGATCCGGGTCTCCGACGATCCGCTGCGCGCGGTGCTGACGCAACTCGGGCGCTGACGCGCGCAGCGGCGGCGATCGCCGGGTCCGGCCCGCCCTCCGCCCGGCCGCGGGCCCACGCGGTTGCCGCGGACGGTCCGGATTGCGCTAGCATGCGAAGCCTGCGTCATGGTCGCCGGACATCCAGGGCGGGCCGGCGCAACCAGGAGGAGAGGCCGATGAACCACCCGAGGCATTGGGCGCGCGCCGCCGCGCTCGCCGCGTGCGCGCTCGTCGCGCTCGCGGCCCAGGGCGCCGACTATCCGGCGCCGCGCGAAGGCACGTGGACCGCGCGCGACTTCCGCTTCCACACCGGCGAGGTGCTGGCCGAGCTGCCGCTGCACTACCGGACGATCGGCGCGGCGACGGGCGAGCCCGTCCTCGTGCTGCACGGGACCGCGGGGTCCGGCGCCAGCCTGCTGACGCCGGCGTTCGCCGGCGAGCTCTTCGGCCCGGGCCAGCCGCTCGACGCGTCGCGCTACTACGTCGTCGTTCCGGACACGCTCGGCCACGGCAAGTCGGGCAAGCCCTCCGACGGGCTGCGCACGAAGTTCCCGAAGTACAACTACGAGGACATGGTCGACGCGCACTACCGGCTGCTGACCGAGCACCTGAACATCCGGCACCTGCGCGTCGTCATCGGCAACTCGATGGGCGGCATGGAGACGTGGATCTTCGCCGTCAAGTACCCCGACTACATGGACGTCGCCGTGCCGATGGCCTGCCTGCCCACCGAGATGTCGAGCCGCAACTGGATGATGCGGCGCCTCATCACCGACTCGATCCGCAACGACCCCGACTGGAAGGACGGCCAGTACACGCAGCAGCCGAAGAGCGCGAAGTTCGCGTCCGTATTCTTCGGGATCGCGACCAGCGGCGGCAATCAGGCGCTGTACAAGGCGGCGCCCACGCGCGCGAAGGCGGACGCGCTGCTCGACCAGCGCATGGCGGCGCCGTTCACCGCGGACGCCAACGACGTGCTCTACCAGTGGGACTCGTCGCGCGACTTCAACCCGTCCCCCGGGCTCGAGAAGATCAAGGCCACCGTCCTCGCGATCAACGCGGCCGACGACGAGCGCAACCCGGTGGAGCTGGGCCTGCTCGATCGCGAAATGAAGCGCGTGAAGAACGGGCGCGTGCTGCTGATCCCGGCCAGCGAAAACACGGCCGGGCACGGCACGACCGGCAACGCGAAGTTCTACCAGCGCGAGCTGGGGGAAGCCATCCGCACGGCGCCGAGGATGCCGCAGTAACGCGCCGCAAGCATCGACGATCCGCAGCACAACCGCAGTCAACCCGAGGAGGAACACCCGATGTCCGCAGGATTCCGCAAGACCGCCGGCGCGCTCGGCGCCGCACTGCTGGCCGCCGCGCTGGTCGCCACCGCCCCCGTCCGCGCGCAGCAGGCGCCGCCGCCCAACCCGCTCGACAACGTGCCGGACAAGATGCCGTTCGACGTGCCCTACGGCGCGCCGGTCTCGCTCGACCGCGCGCAGGCCGAGATCGCCGCGGCCATCGCCGAGGCGAAGAAGAAGGACTGGAAGCTCGTCGTCGCCGTCGTCGACTCCGGCGGCCACCTGGTCGCGTTCCAGCGCATGGACGGCGCGCAGACCGCGTCGATCCAGATCGCCGAGCACAAGGCGCGCGCGTCGGCGAACTTCCGGCGCGAGACCAAGGTGTTCGAGAGCGGCATCCAGAACGGCCTCAACTACCTGATCACGCTCGACGGCGTCATCGGGTCGCGCGGCGGCATTCCGCTCGTCGAGGGCGGGAAGATCGTCGGCGCGATCGGCTGTTCCGGCGGCACCGGCTCGCAGGACGAGGTCGCCTGCAAGGCGGGCGCGGCAACGGTCAAGTAGACGCTGCGGCCGCAGGACCGCGGTGCCGCCCCGCGTCGGTCGCGCGCGGCGGCGCCGCCGCCCGTCAGTCCGCGAGCAGGCCCAACTCGCGCAGCGCCGCGCGCGCGCCCTCGACGCCGGCGACGCGCCGGGCGTGGAGGCCGAGGCGCGCGGCCGCCTCGACGTTGATCGCGTTGTCGTCGACGAACAGCACGCGCTCCGCGGGCACGCCCACCGCCGCGACGACGTGCGCGAAGTAGTCGGCGTCGGGCTTCAGCTTGCCGACGAGGTGCGACGGGAAGTTGTGGTGGAACGCCGCGTCGAGCGCCCACGCGTTCGCGAAGCGGTCCCAGTGGATCTCGTTGGTGTTCGACACGCTGGCGAGCACATAGCGGCCGCGCAGCGCCGAGAGCAGGTCGTGCGCGCCCGGCAGCACCGCGCGCGGCCACCACGTGAACGCGGCGAGGAACTCGTCGGTCGACACGGGCACGCCGAACTCGGCGACGACGCCGCGCGCGAACGCGTCGCGGCCGGTCGCGCCGGTCTCGAAGCGGCGCACCGCGTCCGAGTGCAGCCAGCGCCGCCACAGCTCCTCGGTGCTGTCGATGCCCGGCGACCATTCGAGCATCTTCTCGACGCCGGCGAGCTCGATCAGCACGCCGCCCAGGTCGAACAGGATCGCGTCGATCGCTGGCCCGGTCATGGCGGTCAATGCAGCGCCAGCACGAGTCCCAGCGGGACGAAGACGACCGACAGCACGTTGCCGATCAGCACGATCGACGCGACCTTCGCGGGCTCCTGCCGGAACTGCTCGGCGACCATGAAGTTGAGCACGGCCGGCGGCAGGCTGCCGAAGATCAGCAGCAGGCCCTGCTGGGCGCCGGTCAGGCCGAGCAGCGGGGCCAGCAGCGCGGCCATCGCGATGCCGGTCAGCGGGCAGACGAGGCCACCGATCACGCCCAGGTGCCAGTCGTCCCAGCGCACCTCGAAGAGGCGCACGCCCAGCGACAGCAGCATCATCGGCACCAGCGCGTCGCCGACCATCCGGATGCCGGTGGCCGCCCACTCGGGCATCGGCGGGTGCGTGAGCGCGAACGCGAAGCCCAGGAACGTCGACCACACCATCGGGTTGCGCAGCAGGCTGCCGAAGCGCGCGTGGTGGTCGACGATCCACGTGCCCAGCGTGAAGTGCAGCAGGTTCGAGATCGTGAACAGCGCGACCATCGCCGAGAAGCCGGCCTGCCCGTACGCGAGCACGGCGAGCGGCAGCCCCATGTTGCCGCAGTTGTTGAACATCATCGGCGGCACGAACGTCCGCGGGCTCGCGTGCAGCAGCCGCGCGAACGGCCACGCGAGCAGGCCCGAGCCCAGCACGACGCCGACGCTGCCGAGCATCAGCAGCCCGTACTCGCCGACGTCGAAGTCCTTGCTGGCGAGCGCCGAGAAGATGAGCGCCGGCGCCAGGATCGTCATGCTGATCCGGTTGACCATCGCCATGTCGGGCTTCACGCGGCGCGCGTACAGGTACCCGACGACGACCACCAGGAACACCGGCAGGAAGATGCCGAGGACGCGCTCGACCATGTCAGGGGAAGCGACCGCGATGGCCTGCGCCGCCCGGCGCGCGGGTCACAGGATGTACCGCGAGAGGTTGTCGTCGCCGGCGATGCCGGCCAGCGTGGCGTTGACGAACTCCGCGTCGATCGCGATGCGTTCGCCGGTGCGGCGCGCCGCGTGGTACGACACGTCGTCGAGCAGGCGCTCCATCACCGTGTAGAGCCTGCGCGCGCCGATGTTCTCCTGCTTCTCGTTGACGGCGAACGCGATCTCGGCCAGCCGCCGGATCCCGTCCGGCTGGAACTCGAGGTGCACCTGCTCGGTGGCGAGCAGCGCCGCGTACTGGCGGGTCAGGCACGCGTCGGTCGCCGTCAGGATCTTCTCGAAGTCGGACACCGACAGCGACGCCAGCTCGACGCGGATCGGGAAGCGCCCCTGCAGCTCGGGGATGAGGTCGGACGGCTTCGACAGGTGGAACGCGCCCGACGCGATGAACAGGATGTGGTCGGTCTTGACCATCCCGTACTTGGTCGCCACGGTCGTGCCCTCGACGATCGGCAGCAGGTCGCGCTGCACGCCCTGCCGCGACACGTCGGCGCCGTGCACATCAGAGCGCGACGCGATCTTGTCCATCTCGTCCAGGAACACGATGCCGTTCTGCTCGGCGGCGGCGAGCGCCTTCGCGCGGATCTCGTCGTCGTTGAGCAGCCGCGCCGCCTCCTCGTCGGTGAGCACCTTCATGGCGTCGGCGACCGTCATCTTCTTCACCTTGCGGCGGCCGGCGCCCATCTGCTGGAACATGCCCTGGATCTGGCTCGTGAGCTCCTCCATTCCGGGCGGCGCCATGATCTCCATCTGCGCCGGCATCGCCGACACCTCGATCTCGACCTCGCGGTCGTCGAGCGTGCCTTCGCGCAGCATCTTGCGGAACTTCTGGCGCGTCGCGGAATCGGTGGGCTTCAGGTCGGCGAAGTTCACCTCGCGCGCCGGCGGCAGCAGCACGTCGAGCAGCCGCTCCTCGGCGTTGTCGGCGGCGTGGTCGCGCACCTTGCGCGTCTCGGCCTCGCGCACGTCCTTGATCGCGATCTCGACTAAGTCGCGCACGATGGTGTCGACGTCGCGGCCGACGTAGCCGACCTCGGTGAACTTGGTCGCCTCGACCTTCACGAACGGCGCGTCGGCGAGCCGCGCGAGCCGGCGCGCGATCTCGGTCTTGCCCACGCCGGTCGGGCCGATCAGCAGGATGTTCTTCGGCGTGATCTCGTGGCGCAGCGGTTCGGAGACCTGCTGGCGGCGCCAGCGGTTGCGCAGCGCGATCGCGACCGCCCGCTTCGCCGCCTCCTGCCCGACGACGTGCTTGTCGAGCTCGGAGACGATCTCCTCGGGGGTCATGCGGAACGACATGGCATCGCTTTCGGCGGAACGGGAAACGTCGACGGCCGCCCCGGTCGAGGCGGCCGTCGAATTTTACCTGAAGCGGGGTGTCCGAAAATCCTGAACCACGAAGGGCACGAAGAGCACGAAGGAATTCTTGTCGGGCCGGAGCGGGAGTGATCGAAGACCTTCGACCACGGAGAGCACGGAAGGATTCGTGTCGAACAGGAGCCTCCGGACTGCCGCTTACCGGCGGCGCCTGCAGCTCGTACCCGCCTTCTCTTCGTGTCCTTCGTGTGCTTCGTGGTTCGAGGTTTTCGCCGCGATGTTCGCCGCGGCTTTGGCAGCCCTGCGCCGATGCTCTATCATGGCGTGCTGAGTGCGGCGGCGACGCCGTTTCCGTGCGCCCTTCCGGCGCATTCTCGATGGGGGGCACATGAAGAACGCGATCGCCTGGATCGCCGCCGCGGCGCTCGCCGCCGGCTGCGCATCGTTCTCGCCGCCGGGGCCGAAGGCCACGGCCCGGCTGGAGCCCACGAAGGGCAACACCGCCAACGGGACCGTCACGTTCACGCAGAAGGGCGACCGGGTCGTCGTCGACGCGCGCGTCGCGGGCCTGGCACCCGGCAGCCACGGCTTCCACATCCACGAGAAGGGCGACTGCAGCTCGGGCGACGGCATGAGCGCCGGCGGCCACTTCAACCCGCGCGGCAAGCCGCACGCGATGCCGTCGACGCCGGACCGGCACGCCGGCGACATGCCGATGCTGGTGGCGGACGCCGCGGGCAACGCGACGCTCGTCGTCGAGCTCGACGTCATCACCGTGGGCGGCGGCGACACCGACGTCGTCGGCCGCGGGCTCGTCGTGCACAAGGACCCCGACGACTTCGCCACGCAGCCGACCGGCAACTCGGGCGCGCGCGTGGCGTGCGGCGTGATCGCACGCTCGTGACGGGGCGGCGCGCGCGCCGGCGCACGGCGGCGCCGGTGCGCCTGTCGGCCGCGGCGGCCGTCGCGGCGGCGCTGCTCGCCGGCTGCGCGTCGGTCAGGGAAGAGGCGAGCATGATCTTCCCGCAGAACGAGGGCCTGGTCGCGCGCCTGCGCAGCCCGAACACCGCGGCGACCGGCGCCGTGCGCGTCTACGACTTCCGCGACGGCGTCGCACTGCAGCTCACGATCGCCAACCTGCTGCCGGGGTCGTACCGGATCGCGCTGCACGAGCGCGACAACTGCACGTCGCCGAACCTGTTCTCGGCCGGCGGCGCGTGGGCGCCGGCCGGATGGACGAAGGCGCCCGGCGAGCTGCTGCCCGCGTTCACGACCAACCCGGACGGCGACATGAACGGCTACGTCGCGTACATCCGCGGCGTGCGCACCGAGGGTCCGCAGTCGATCCGCGGCCGGTCGGTCGTCATCCACTGGGGCAACCTGGTCGGCGAGGCGTTTCCCGGCCAGCCGAACAACCGCGTCGCCTGCGGCGTCTTCGTGGCGAGCCCGCCGATCTTCTGAGCCGCCCCCGCCGCTTCCTTCCAATCTCCGCTTTCCGATCGAGTCGCACGCATGGGCTTTCTCGCCGACCGCAGGATCCTCGTCACCGGTGTGCTGTCCAACCGCTCCATCGCCTACGGCGTCGCGAAGGCGTGCCGGCGCGAGGGCGCGACGCTCGCGTTCACGTACGTCAACGACGAGCTCAAAGAGCGGGTCGTCCGGATCGCCGCCGAGTTCGGCCCGGTGCCGGTCCTGCGCTGCGACGTCACGCGCGACGACGAGATCGACGCCGCGTTCGCCGCGCTGCGCGCCGAATGGGGCGCGCTCGACGGCCTGCTGCACTCGATCGCGTTCGCGCCGCGCGAAGCGCTCTCCGGCGACTTCGTCGAGGCGACGTCGCGCGCGGCGTTCGCGACCGCGCACGACGTGTCGAGCTACAGCCTCACCGCGCTCGCGCGCGGCGCGCGGCCGCTGATGCAGGGCCGCGGCGGCGCCGTGGTCACGCTGTCGTACCTGGGCGCCGTGCGCGCGCTCACCAACTACAACGTGATGGGCCTCGCGAAGGCGAGCCTCGAGGCGAGCGTCCGCTACCTGGCCGCCGCGCTCGGGCCCGAGCAGATCCGCGTGAACGCGATCTCGGCCGGCCCGATCAAGACGCTCGCGGCGGCCGGCATCGGCGGGTTCTCGAAGATCATGAACTTCGTCGAGAAGACGGCGCCGCTGCGCCGCAACGTGACGATCGAGGAGGTCGGCAACGTCGCGGCGTTCCTGCTGTCGCCGCTCGCCTCCGCCGTCACCGGCGAGGTCACCTACGTCGACTGCGGCTTCTCGCACGTCGCGGCGGGCATCGGCGAAGAGTAGCGCGATGCGCTTCGACGCCGTCGTCGTCGGCGGCGGCCACAACGGCCTCGTGTGCGCGGCCTACCTGGCCGGCGCCGGGATGAGGGTGTGCGTCGCCGAGCGCCGCGGCGTGCTGGGCGGCGCCGCGGTCACCGAGGAGTTCCACCCGGGCTTCCGCAACTCGACGGCGAGCTACACGGTCAGCCTGCTCGACCCGCAGGTGATCCGCGACCTCCGCCTCGCGCAGCACGGGCTCGTCGTCCGCGAGCGCCCGTTCGCGAACTTCCTGCCGCTGCCCGACGGCGGCTTCCTCAAGGTCGGCGGCGGGCTCGCGGCCACGCAGGCGGAGGTCGCGAAGTTCTCGCGGCGCGACGCCGAGGCGCTGCCCGCGTACTACGCGATGCTCGACCGCGTGGCTGCCGTGCTGCGCGGCATGCTGGGCACGACGCCGCCCAACGTGCGCGCGGGCGCGCTCGCCGACGCGAAGGCACTGCTCGCGCTGGCCGGGACCGGCCGTCGGCTGCGCGCGCTGTCGCTGCCCGAGCGGCGCGACCTCCTCGACCTCTTCACCAAGAGTGCCGGCGACGTGCTCGACCGCTGGTTCGAGAGCGCGCCGCTCAAGGCCGCGTTCGGCTTCGACGCCGTGGTCGGCAATTTCGCGAGCCCGTACTCGCCGGGCTCCGCGTACGTGCTGCTGCACCACGTGTTCGGCGAGGTCAACGGCAAGCCGGGCCAGTGGGGTCACGCGGTGGGCGGCATGGGTGCGATCACGCAGGCGATGGCGGCCGAGTGCGCGGCGCGCGGCGTCGTGCTGCGCACGGCGGCGCCCATCGCACGCGTGCTCGTGAAGGCGGGGCGCGCCGCGGGTGTGGAGCTCGCCTCCGGCGAGGTGATCGAGGCCGTGCGCGTCGTCGCCAACGTCAACCCGAAGCTGCTGTTCGAGCATCTCGTCGCGCCCGAGCACCTGCCGGACGATTTTCGCGCGCGCGTCGTGGCGTACCGCTGCGGCTCCGGCACCTTCCGCATGAACGTCGCGCTGTCGGAGCTTCCCGACTTCGCGTGCCTGCCAGGCCGCACGCCGATGCCGCACCACGGCAGCGGCATCGTGATGGCGCCGTCGCTCGCGTACATGGAGCAGGCGTACTTCGACGCGCGCACGCACGGGTGGTCGCGCGCGCCGATCGTGGAGTTGCTGATTCCGTCGACCGTCGACGCGACGCTCGCGCCGCCGGGCGCGCACGTCGCGAGCCTGTTCTGCCAGCACGCGAACCCGGACCTCGCGGCGGCGCTGCCCGGCCGCACGTGGGACGACGTGCGCGACGAGGTGGCCGACCTCATGATCGCGACGGTGAACCGCCACGCGCCCAACTTCGCCGCGAGCGTGCTCGGGCGGCGCGTGCTGACGCCGCTCGACCTCGAGCGCGAGTTCGGCCTGACCGGCGGCGACATCTTCCACGGCGCGCTGTCGCTCGACCAGCTCTTCTCCGCGCGGCCGGTGCTCGGCCACGCCGATTACCGGATGCCGGTGCGCGGCCTGTACCTGTGCGGGTCCGGCGCGCACCCGGGCGGCGGCGTCACCGGCATTCCGGGTCGCAACGCCGCGCGCGAGATCGTCCGCGACGCGCGCCGGCGCCGGCGCGGAGGGGCGGCGGACGCAGCGCCAAGACCGAAGCGGCGTCCTCCGCGCACAACGTGGCGTCGCAGCTCGTGCGCACGGCGCGCTGCTGGCCGCGGCTGCCCGCCGTTGCGGTCGGCGACGCCGCGGTCTGCGACTACGCCGCGCTCGCGCGCCGCGCCGCCGCGCTCGCGGGCGGGCTGTGCGCGGCGGGGCTCGCGCCGGGCGACCGCGTCGCGCTCGCGTCGCGCAACGTCGCCGAATACGTGGAGGCGCTGTACGGCTGCTGGTGGGCCGGCATGGTCGCGGTGCCGGTCAACGCGAAGCTGCACGCGAAGGAGATGGCCTTCGTGCTCGCCGACAGCGGCGCGCGTTGCGCGTTCGTCGACGAGGCGTGGGCGGACGCGCTCGCGGGGCTGCGCGGGGAATTGCCGGAGCTCGCGCACGTCGTCGCGTGGGACGACGATCGCTACCGGTCGCTCGCCGGGCACGCCCCCGTCGGCGCGCCGTGCGCGGTGGCGGGCGACGCGCCGGCGTGGCTGTTCTACACGAGCGGGACGACCGGGCGCCCGAAGGGTGTCGAGATCACGCACGCGAACCTGGCCGCGATGGGCCAGTGCTTCCTCGCCGACGTCGAGGCCATCGAGCCGGGCGACGCGATCCTGCACCCCGCGCCGCTGTCGCACGGCTCGGGGCTGTACGTGGTGCCGCACGTCGCGCGCGGCGCCGTCAGCGTCGTGCCCGCGTCCGGCGGCTTCGATGCCGCGGAGATCGCCGACCTGATCGGCGCCTGGCGCCGGAGCCTGTTCTTCGCCGCGCCGACCATGGTGAAGCGGCTGGTCGACGCGCCGGCGTTCCGCGGCGCGCGGCTCGACCGGCTGAAGTGCATCGTCTACGGCGGCGGGCCGATGTACGTCGAGGACGGCAAGGCGGCGTTCGAGGCGATCGGGCCGCGGCTCGCGCAGATCTACGGCCAGGGTGAATCGCCGATGACGATCACGGCGATGGGGCGCGCGCTGCTCGCGGACGCGATCGCGCGCGGCGACGATGCGCGGATCGCGTCGGTCGGCTGCGCGCAGTCGGGCATCGAGATCCGGATCGGCGGCGTCGACGCGCCGCTGCCGCCGGGCGAGGTCGGCGAGGTGCTGGTGCGCGGGCCGACGGTGATGCGCGGCTACTGGCGCAATCCCGCCGCGACGGCCGCGACCCTCGCGCACGGCTGGCTGCACACCGGTGACCTGGGCGCGCTCGATGCCGACGGGTTCCTGACGCTGAAGGACCGCTCGAAGGATCTCATCATCAGCGGCGGCTCCAACATCTATCCGCGCGAGGTCGAGGAGGCGCTGCTCGCGCACCCGGACGTCGCCGAGGTCGCCGTGGTCGGCCGGCGGCACCCGGAGTGGGGCGAGGAGGTCGTCGCGTGCGTCGTCGCGCGGCGCCCGCTGCCCGACGCGGCGGCCGTGCACGCGCTCGAGGCCGCGCTCGACGCCGAGTGCCTCGCGCGCATCGCGCGCTTCAAGCGGCCGAAGGCGTACGTGTTCCTGGCCGAGCTGCCGAAGAACAACACCGGGAAGGTATTGAAGACGGAGTTGCGGACGGTCGTCGGGTGACGTGGCGACTGCCCCTCACCCCGACCCTCTCCCCGCTGCGCGGGGAGAGGGAGCGCGACAGCGTCGCGCTCGCGGCAACGCGAACGCACCGCGCCGTTCCCGTGACCGAACGCGCGGATCGCGAAGAAGCTCGCAGGGGCATTCAGCGCGCAAACGCGCGCTACCGAGCGAGCCGCGCAGCGGCGACGATCGGCGCGCTTCGTGCCTTTTCCACACGATCGGCGCCGGGCCGCCCCAAGCCGATCGTGCTGACATCACCGCAACGAAAACGGGGGGCGCGTAGCGCCCCCCGTTTTCGTTGCGTCGAATTTGGCGAAGTCAGCCGATAAGCCGGGTTCTGTTACGGCGCACCCGAAAGTGCGCTATGGCCGTCATTCCTCTAGGCGCAGCGTTGCCGCTGCGCTCGTGCCACCTACCCGCGGACTCGGCGAGCAGCGTCGTTGTCCGCTTACTTGGTGTTGCTCCGGATGGAGGTTGCCGCGTTTCACCCGCATCCGTTTGACCGGACGCGACTCGTCTCTGTGGCCCTGTTCCTCGCCTTCATCGGCCGCGCTAACGGCGACTTATAGCGGCCGGGCGTTACCCGGCATCCTGCTCTTCGGAGCCCGGACTTTCCTCTCCCCGCGCTCGGCTTGACGCCTCCCGCGGGCAGCGACGGTCTGGCTGGCTTCGGACTTCCGATTCTACGCCGTCACGCGGCGACGCGCCACGCGATCCGCTCGCCCGCGCGCAGCGGCACGATCCGGTCGTCGGCGAACGGGTAGTCGGCCGGGATCTCCGTCGGGATGCGCTCCAGCGTCACCGTGTCCGCGTGGTGCGGCAGCCCGTAGAAGTCGGCGCCGAAGCGGCTCGCGAAGCCTTCGAGCCGGTCGAGCGCGCCGGCGGCGTCGAACGCCTCGGCGTAGAGCTCGAGCGCGACCGGCGCCGAATAGCAGCCGGCGCAGCCGCACGCGTTCTCCTTCGTGCCGCGCGCGTGCGGCGCCGAGTCGGTCCCGAGGAAGAAGCGCGGGTGGCCGGACGTCGCGGCCGCGACCAGCGCTTCCCGGTGCGTTTCGCGCTTCAGCACCGGCAGGCAGAAGTAATGGGGCCGGATGCCGCCGGCGAACAGCGCGTTGCGCGACCACAGCAGATGCTGCGGCGTGATCGTCGCGCCGATCGCGGCCTCCGCTTCGCGGACGAAGGCGACCGCCTCGCGCGTCGTCACGTGCTCGAGCACGATCCGCAGGCCCGGAAAGTCGCGCACGATCCGCGCGAGCAGCGTGTCGACGAACGCGCGCTCGCGGTCGAACACGTCGACGCCCGGGTCCGTGACCTCGCCGTGCAGCGACAGGATCACGCCGTGCCGCTCCATCGCGGCGAGCGCCGGGTACACGCGGTCGAGCGCCGTCACGCCGGACGCGGAGTTGGTCGTGGCGCCCGCCGGGTAGTACTTGACCGCGTGCACGAACCCCGACGCCTTCGCGCGCGCGATCTCGTCGGGCGACGTGTCGTCCGTCAGGTAGAGCGTCATCAGCGGCGTGAAGCGCGAGCCCGCGGGCAGCGCGGCCAGGATGCGCTGCCGGTAGGCGTCCGCGGCCGCGACCGTGGTCACCGGCGGCTTCAGGTTTGGCATGACGATTGCACGTCCGAACACGCGTGCAGACGCGCCGGCGACGGCCGCCATTGCGGCGCCGTCGCGCAGGTGCAGGTGCCAGTCGTCGGGGCGGCGCAGCGTGAGGGTCGTGGGCGGGGCGGGCATCGGAAGGCCTTGTTTTGCCGGGATTATACGGCCTCCGCCGTGGGCGCCCTTGCGTAGCGGGGGCCCGTCGCCGGCGTCGGTACGCGGTGGTGGCGGCGCGAGGGAATGCCGGGCTATAATGGCAAATTTACTGCCGGGATCCTTGGGGCGCGGCCACAGGGGGCGCAGGGGTCCGGGAGCTGGATTCGCATGGTGGAACGACGCATGGCAGCCAAGACCGCAACCGCCGTCAAGAAAGTCCGCGAGCTGACCGAAGAGGAGATCCTCAAGGCGCCCGAGAAGGACTACATGAACGAGTCGCAGCTCGCCTTCTTCAAGAAGAAGCTCGTCGAGCTGCGCGACCAGCTGCTGCAGAACGCCGACGACACCGGCGAGCACCTGCGCGAGAACGAGATCACGACCGACCCGTCGGACCGCGCGACGCTCGAGGAGGAGTACACGCTCGAGCTGCGTACGCGCGACCGCGAGCGCAAGCTCCTGAAGAAGGTCGAGAAGTCGCTGCGCATGATCGACGACGGCTCCTACGGATGGTGCGAGGAGACCGGCGAGCCGATCGGCGTGCCGCGGCTCATCGCCCGGCCCACCGCGACCCTCTCCCTCGAGGCCCAGGAACGCAGGGAGCGGGTCCAGAAGCTGTACGGCGACTGA
>JAYRNW010000277.1:0-8204 GCA_041911995.1 Casimicrobiaceae bacterium
GAGCGAGTCGCGCCGGCTGTCCAACGCGCGGATGAAGCGCGAGCTGCGCGTGCGGCTCGCCTGGCCGACGCCGGACGCGCTGCTGCGCGCGGTCGCGCCGCGCGAACTCAAGAAGCAGCTCGCGCTCGCGCTGTGACCGAGCCGATCGAATCCCGGCTTCCGCCGGCGCTGGTGCCGGCGCCGGACGGGCCCGTGCCGCGCCCGCCGCGCGGCTCGCTGCGGCAGCGGCTCGACGCGTACGAGCGCCTGGTCCGCCTCGACAAGCCGATCGGCATCCTGCTGCTGCTGTGGCCGACGCTGTCGGCGCTGTGGATCGCGGCGCGCGGCCAGCCGACGTGGCAGCTCGTCCTTGTGTTCACGCTCGGCACGATCGCGATGCGCTGCGCGGGCTGCGCGTTCAACGACTGGGCGGACCGCGAGTTCGACGCGCACGTGAAGCGCACGGCAGGCCGCCCGCTGGCGCGCGGCGAGATCGCGCCGTGGGAGGCGCTCGTCGTGGCGAGCGCGTTCGCGCTGGCGAGCTTCGCGCTCACGCTGCTCGCGACCAACCTCAAGACCGTGCTGCTGTCGGTGGCGGCGCTCGCGATCGCGATGGCGTACCCGTTCTTCAAGCGCTTCTTCGCGCTGCCGCAGGCGTTCCTCGGCGTCGCGTTCTCGTTCGGCGTGCCGATGGCGTTCGCCGCCGTGCAGGCGGCGGTGCCGCCGCTCGGCTGGCAGCTGTTCGCGATCAACCTGGTCTGGGTCGTCGCGTACGACACCGAGTACGCGATGGTCGACCGCGACGACGACATCCGGCTCGGCATCCGCACGTCGGCGCTGACGTTCGGCCGCTTCGACGTCGCGGCGGTCGCCGCGTGCTACGCCGTCTACCTCGCGGGCATGGCGTGGGTGGGCGGCGAGCTCGGGTTCGGCGCCGCGTACTGGGCCGGCCTCGCGCTCGCCGCGGCGCTCGCCGTCTACCATCTCTGGCTGATCCGCACGCGCGACCGCACCCGCTGCTTCCGCGCGTTCCTCGGCAACCACTGGCTGGGCTTCGCGGTCTGCGCCGGCGTGGTCGCCGACTTCGCGCTGCGGCAGGGCGCGTGGCCGCGCGGCTGGTGACGCGCGGCGCGGGCGCGCGGACGCCGCCCCCGGCGCGTCGCGCGGCGCGCACGGGATCGGGCGTGCGTCGCCGCCGCGGCCTGCCGCCGGTGCTGGACGGGCGCACGCGGGTGCTCGTGCTCGGCAGCTTCCCCGGCGAGGCCTCGCTCGCGGCCCGCCAGTACTACGCGCATCCGCGCAACCACTTCTGGCCGGTGCTCGCGGCCATCGTGGGCGCGCCGCTGCCGGCGATGCCGTACGAGGCGCGACTCGCGTGCCTCGCCGCGCACCGGATCGGCGTCTGGGACACGATCGTCGCGTGCGAGCGGCCGGGCAGCCTCGACGCGGCGATCCGCGCGGCCAAGCGCGCGGAGACCGCGCGCGTCCGTCGCGCCGCGCCGCACGTGGCGCTCGTGTGCTTCAACGGCCGGACCGCGGCGCGCGCCGAGCCGCAGTGGCGCGCGGCCGGCTACGCGACGCTGGTGCTGCCGTCGACCAGCCCGGCGTACACGCGCCCGTTCGCCGAGAAGCTCGCGGCGTGGCGGGCGATCGCCGCGCATCTCGACGTTGCCGCGGCCGCCTCGGCTTCCGGGCGATGAGAGCCGCGCTGCTGTCGCTGGCGTTCGCCGCCGCGGCCGTGCAGGCGGCGCTGCCCGCGCCCGAGCGCGTCGCATTCGCGTCGCTCGACCGCGACGCGTCCGGCGCCCCGGTGAGCATCCCGGCGCTGTACTTCCGTCCGCCGACGGCGCAGGCGCGCGTGCCGCTGGTCGTAGCCGTCCACGGCTGCGGCGGCATGTACAGCGCGCTCGCGAGCCGCGCGGGCCAGCTGTCGGAGCGCTTCGCCGCGTGGACGGCCGACCTGCTCGCGGACGGGTACGCGGTGCTGCTGCCCGACAGCTTCGGGCCGCGCGGCCGCCGCGAGATCTGCACGGTGCGGACCGGCGACCGGACGATCGACGCGGCCACGCGGCGGCTCGACGCACTCGGCGCGCTCGCGTACGCGGCGAAGCTGCCGGGCGTGGACCCCGCGCGCATCGCGATCGTCGGCTGGTCGCACGGCGGCAGCACGACGCTCGCGACCATCAACGCGAAGGATCGCCGCGTCGCCGCGTTCCGCGCCGCCGCGGACGCGCCGCCGTTCTTTCGCGCGGCCGTCGCGTTCTATCCCGGATGCGCGGGACCGCTGCGCCTGGGCGCGCGCTGGCAGCCGGCGGTCCCGACGCAGGTCCACATCGGCGCGGCCGACGACTGGACGCCGGCGCAACCGTGCGTGGACTTAGGCTACGCGATGGCCGAGCGTGGCGAGCCGCTGACGGTGGCCGTCTACCCGGGGAGCTACCACGGCTTCGACGCGCCGGGCGGCCGCATCACCGTGCTGAAGAACGTCCCGAACGGCGTGCGTCCCGGCGAGGGGGTCACGGTCGGGCCGAACCCGGAAGCGCGTACGGCCGCCAGCGAGGCCGTGCGCGCGTTCCTGCGCGCGCAGCTCGCGGCACCGGCGCCGCGCTGAGCCCGCCCCACGTTTCCACGTTCGTCAGGAGTGCCGTCATGACCGATTCGTTCCGCGACCAGGCCGTCATCGTGACCGGGGCGTCGAAGGGCATCGGCTACGCGTGCGCCGACGCGTTCGCACGCGCCGGCGCGCGCGTCGCGCTGGTGTCGCGCAGCCGCGCGAACCTCGACGCCGCGCTCGCGAGGATGGCGGGCGCCGCGCACGCGCCGGTCGCGCTCGTCGCCGACCTCACCGACGCCGGCGCGGCGGCGCGCGCGATCGCCGAAGCCGAGGCGGCGCTCGGCCCGATCGACGTGCTGGTCAACTCGGCCGGCGCGGCGAAGCGCCACGCGCCCGACGACCTGTCGGCGCAGGCGTGGCGCGACGCGATGGACGCGAAATTCTTCAGCTACATGCATCCGCTCGACGTCGTCGTCAAGCGGATGGCGGCGCGCGGCCGCGGCGCGATCGTCAACGTCGTCGGCATGGGCGGCAAGGTGGCGAACCCGATCCACCTGCCCGGCGGCGCGGCCAACGCGGCGCTGATGCTCGCCACCGCGGGCCTCGCGGCCGCGTACGGCCCGAAGGGCGTGCGCATCAACGCGGTGAATCCCGGCGGCACGCTGACCGGGCGCGTGCAGGAGGGCCTCGCGGTCGAGGCGCGGATGACCGGCGTGCCGGAGGCCGCGCTGCTCGCGCAGCAGCAGGCGAAGATCCCGCTGCGCCGGCTGGGCACGCCGGAGGAGGTCGCGCGCGTCGTGCTGTTCCTCGCGTCGGACGCCGCGAGCTACGTCACCGGCGCGATCGTCCCGATGGACGGCGGCGCGGCCGCCGTCATCTGACGCGACGCTCGCGCACGAACCACGTCGCGAGCGCGCCGAACGCGGCGCTGCCGGCGAGCAGCAGCAGCGCGCCGTGCCACGCGGCGCCGGCGTCGGCACCGCCGGCGCGCGCGCGGTCGACCACCCAGCCGACCAGCGGCTGCAGGATGCCGGCGCCCAGGAAGATGCCGAGGTTGACGACCGACGTCGCCATCCCGGAGTGCTCGGGCCGATTGACCTCCTTCGCGACTGCCCACGACAGCGTGAAGCCGGGGATCAGCAGCCCCATGTAGAACGCCCACGCGAGGGTTGCCGGCAGCGGCCACGCCGCGTGCGTCAGCCACGGCAGCCACGACAGCGCGTAGAGCAGCGTGCACGCGCGCATGAGGCCGCGCCGGCGCCCCAGCCGGTCGGACAGCATGCCGATGCCGACGGAGCCGACCGCGACCCCCAGCAGCAGCAGGCTCGCGTGCTGCGCGGCGGTGACGCGCGGCATCGCGTATGCGTCGGCGAGGAACGGCACCGCCCACAGCCCGGCGAACGCGAGGTAGCTGCCGCCGATGCCCATGTTGACGAAGAAGCCCGGCCACGTGGCCGGGTTGGCGAGCACCGCGCCGAGCGCGCGCGTCCAGTGCGCGCCGGCCACGCTCGCGGCCGGCGCCGGATTCACCGCCGCGAAGCCCCGGTCCTGCGGGCGGTCGCGCACGAAGCGCCACGTCGCCGCGGCGAGCACGAACGAGGCCGCCGCGAGCCCGACGAACACGCCGCGCCACGACGTCTGCGCGACCAGCCACGCGAGCGGCGCACCGGCGATCACCGCGCCCAGGTTGCCCGCGAACATCGTGACGCCGTTCAGCGTCGCGAAGCGGTTGGCGGGAAACCAGACGGCGCTGACCTTGAGGATCGCGATGAACGCGACGGCGACGCCGACGCCGACCAGCGTGCGCCCGGCGGCGGCGATGCCCCACGTCGGCGCCAGCGCGAAGGCGAGCGAGCCCAAGCCGGCGACCAGCGACCCGGCGGCGAGGATCCGGCGCGGCCCGAGCGTGTCGGCGAGTACGCCGACCGGGATCTGCAGCAGCGTGTAGACGTAGAAGTACGTGGCGGCCAGCGTGCCCAGCGTCGCGGCGTCGATCGCGAACGCGCGCGTCAGCTCGCCGGAGATCGCGGCCGGCGCCGTCCGGTGGAAGAACGACAGCACGAAGCTCGCGAGGACGATGCCGAAGACGACGCGGCGCGTGCGGACGAAGCGGGCGCGGTCGCCGGCGGCGGGCGTCGTGGTCATGCCCGCATTCTAGCGTTCGCTACAATGGGCGATGGCCTACCGCGACCTTCGCGACTTCCTGGCGCAGCTCGAGGCCCGCGGCGAGCTGAAGCGCGTCGCGGCCACCGTGGATCCGAAGCTCGAGATGACCGCGCTGTGCGACCGCGTGCTGAAGGCCGGCGGCCCCGCGCTGCTGTTCGAGCGGCCGGCCGGCGACCGCCGCGGACCGTCGGGCGACGTGATTCCGGTGCTCGGCAACCTGTTCGGCACGCCGCAGCGCATCGCGCGCGCGATGGGGGCGGACGACGCCGACTGGCGCTGCGCGCTGCGCGAGATCGGCCGGTTGCTCGCGTTCCTCAAGGAGCCCGAGCCGCCCAAGAGCCTGAAGGACGCGTGGCAGAACACGCGGCCGGTGTTCATGAAGGTGCTCGACATGGCGCCGAAGGAGCGCGGCAGCGCGCCGTGCCAGGACGTCGTGTGGGAGGGCGCCGACGTCGACCTCGCGCGCCTGCCGGTGCAGACGTGCTGGCCGGGCGACGTGGGGCCGCTGATCACGTGGGGCCTGACCGTGACGCGCGGCCCGCACAAGAAGCGGCAGAACCTCGGCATCTGCCGACAGCAGGTACTGCAAACCGAGCGCCCGCAGAACAAGGTGATCATGCGCTGGCTCGCGCACCGCGGCGGCGCGCTCGACTTCCGCGACCACGCGCAGGCGCACCCGGGCACGCCGTTCCCGGTTGCCGTCGCGCTCGGCGCCGACCCGGCGACGATCCTGGGCGCCGTGACGCCGGTGCCGGACTCGCTGTCCGAGTACCAGTTCGCGGGACTGCTGCGCGGCGCCCGCACCGAGATCGTCCGGTGCAAATCGCACGACCTGTCGGTGCCGGCGACCGCGGAGATCGTGCTCGAAGGCTTCCTGCAGCCGGACGCCGCCGACCCGACCGGCTACGAGACCGCGGCGGAAGGGCCGTTCGGCGACCACACCGGCTACTACAACGAGGTCGAGCGCTTCCCGGTGCTGACCATCGAGCGGATCACGCTGCGGCGCGACCCGATCTACCACTCGACCTACACGGGCAAGCCGCCCGACGAGCCCGCGATGCTCGGCGTCGCGCTGAACGAGGTGTTCGTGCCGCTGCTCGCGCGGCAGTTCCCCGAGATCGCGGACTTCTACCTGCCGCCGGAAGGCTGCTCGTACCGGCTCGCCGTCGTGTCGATGAAGAAGCAGTACCCCGGTCACGCGAAGCGCGTGATGTTCGGCATCTGGAGCTTCCTGCGCCAGTTCATGTACACGAAGTTTATCGTCGTCACCGACGCCGACGTCGACATCCGCGACTGGAAGGAGGTCGTCTGGGCGCTGACGACGCGCGTCGACCCGGCGCGCGACACGCTGATCGTGCCGTCGACGCCGATCGACTACCTCGACTTCGCCTCGCCCGTCGCTGGGCTCGGCAGCAAGATGGGCATCGACGCGACCCACAAGTGGCCGGGCGAGACCGCACGCGAGTGGGGCCGGCCGATCGCGATGGACGCGGCGGTCAAGGCGCGCGTGGACGCGCTGTATCGCGAGCTGGGGTTGTAGGTCGACGACCCCGGCTCAGCCCGTCCGCCACGCGCGCCAGACGCGCAGCAGCGTCGCCGCGACGGACAGCGTGCGCACGGCGCCGCGCAGGCGCGTGGAGCCGAACAGCGGCAGCGCGACGCCGATCAGCGTCGTGGCGATCGAGCGCGACGCTCCGCTGCGCTCGGCCGGGGCGGGGGGCGCGACGATCCGCCGCGCCGTGTGGTACGCGAGCAGCGCCTGCATCCGCTGCAGGTCGGACTGCGCGACCAGGCGCGCCTTGCGTTCGGCGAGGTCGGTGTCCGTCTTCACGGGGACCTGGCGCTGATCGTCCGCGCGAGCGCGGCGCGGTCCTTCTCGATCTCGGCCACGGTGGCGGCGAACGGCGTGGGCGCCGTGTGCGCGATCTCGGCGCGGCGCCACAGAAGGACGCCGCCGGCGATCCCGAAGAACAGGACGACGCCGAGGATCGCCACCAGGCGGTGCGTGTCCCAGTACACGACGACGACCGCGGCCGCGGCGAAGAGGAGCGCGAACAGCACGCAGCCGACGCCTGCGAGCAGCAGCACGAGCTGCGTGGCGATCCGCCGCCGCTCCTCCGTGTACTCGACCGTCGCGAGCTCGAGGCGCGTGTGGGCGAGCCCGAGCAGCGCATCGGCGAGCCGGGACAGCGCTCCGCGCAGCGTCGAGGCGCCGGGGTCGGTGGCGTCGCTCATCGGTTTCCGCCGGCGAGGCGGCCGCGGGTCAGCGGCGGTTCATCAGCAGGCCGAGCGCCAGGCCGATGCCGGCCGCGAGGCCGATCGCCTGCCACGGGTGGTCGTGCACGTAGTCGTCGGTCGCGCGCGCCGCCGCCTTGGCGCGGTCGACGGCTTCGCCCTCCAGCTCCTGCAACTTCAGCTTCGCCGACAGCAGGCGGGCCTCGACCTGCGCGCGCAGGTCGCGCGCCTTGTCGCCGGTTTCCTTGGCGGCCTTGTCGAGCAGCGTTTCGGCTTCGGACAGTACGGACGAGAATTCGTCGACGAGCTTGTCGCGTGCGCTATCGGTGGTCATGACGTTCGTCCCTGGTGGATGGTCGGGAAGTTGCGTTGCGGGCAACGCGCAAGTCCATTATATCCACCGTTCCCGTTTCGCGTCCCCTCGGCGGCGGCTTGCCCCGTGCGGCGCCCTTGCCGGGCGCGATTGTGAGCGACCACTAACATCGGACGGACGTCGCGCGGCGAGGGCCGGTGCGGCAGGACCCGCCGTACGGCGACCGCTGCGGTCTCACGAGCCCCGGCCCCGTTCGTCACGGTCGGCGCCGGCCTCCGTCCGCCCCCGGCGGCGTCCGTCGCCTGCGGCTATTGACGCCCGTCGCACGGGGCCTCATCTTTGCGGGCACGGGCGCCGACGCGCGGCGCGCCAGACCATCGACGAGGTTTCGCCCGTGGCCGAATTCCCTGCTCCGCAATCCACCTCCGGCGGCGCCGGCGTGCCGGTGACCTCCGGCGTGCTCGCCTACGCGCTGTTCGCGATCGCAGCGATCGTCGCGATCGCGTCGCACGGGCTGCCGCTGATGGGACCGCTGGTCGGCGTGCTCGGCATCGCCGGGATCGTCGTCTGCTACGTGAAGCGCGGCGACGCCGCGGGCACGTGGGTCGCGTCGCACTTCACGTGGCTCATCCGCACGTTTTGGTGGTCGCTGCTGTGGGCGGTCGTCGGCATCGTGCTGTTCGTGACGCTGATCGGCATCCCGTTCGCCATCGCGCTGTGGCTCGCCACCGACGTCTGGGTGATCTACCGCCTCGTGCGCGGGTACCTCGCGTACAAGGACAGCAAGGCGGTTCCGGGCGCATGAGCAGGTAATTCTCCCCCGCAGCGCGCAGGAAGTGGGGTCAGAGACGCGTTTCCGGCCACAGCGGCACGCGAGGAAGTGGGGTCAGAGACGAGTTTCCGGCCACAGCGGAAGTGGGGTCAGAGACGAGTTTCCGGCCACAGCGGCACGCGTAA
>JAYRNW010000278.1:0-33671 GCA_041911995.1 Casimicrobiaceae bacterium
CGCGCTCGCGCGCATCGCGCGGCTGCGGCGGCCGTTGGTGATGACCAACGGCGTGTTCGACCTGCTGCACCGCGGCCACGTCGCGTACCTCGAGGCCGCGCGTGCGCTGGGGGCGGCACTCGTCGTCGCCGTCAATTCCGACGCGTCCGTGCGGCGGCTCGGCAAGGGCGACGACCGCCCGCTGAACCCGCTCGACGACCGGATGGCGGTGCTGGCGGGGCTCGCTGCGGTCGACCTCGTCGTTCCGTTCGACGCCGACACGCCGCGCGACCTCATCGTCGCCGCGATGCCGGACGTGCTGGTGAAAGGCGGCGACTACAACGCGGAGACGACGGCCGGAGCGGCCGAGGTGATTGCCCACGGCGGCCGGTTCGTCGCGATCCCGTTCGAGTTCCAGCGGTCGACGTCGAGCCTCGTCGCGAAGATCCGCGGCGACGATCCGCCGCGCTGATCGGGGACGCGGGTCGGCGCCGGCGCGCCTCCCCGCACCCGGCCCGCTAGCGCCGATACCGATTGAGGAAGTCGGCGACGATGCCCTGCTGCGAGCGGTCGATCGCCGCGTCGAGCGTGCGGTCGGATGGATCGTACTGCTTCGCCTTGCGGAACGCGGCGATCGCGTCCTGGTGGTAGCCCTGCGCCTGCAGCGCCTGGCCCAGGCAGCGGTACGCCTCGGCGCTGCCCAGCTCCAGCTCGGTCCACGCGCGGCAGATCTCGGCGGCGCGGCGGAAGTTGCCGGCGCGCAACATGCGCGGACCCTCGGCGCTCAGGATCGCGACCTTCGCCTTGCGCTCGGCGAACATCGCGGCGACGTCGGTGTCGATCGGCGCCGATGCGTCGGGCGCGCGGGCACCCGCCGGTGCCGTCGCCGGCGGCGGAACCGGCACCGTCGTGATCGGCGCGGTCGCGCGCGCCGTGGATGCGGTCGCGGGCGTGGGCGCCGCAGCGGGCGCCGTCGTCGGCGGCAATCCGGAGATGCGCCCGCCGCCGGCGAAGCCGCCGGTCAGCGCGCCAGGCGACGGGATCGCCTCGGCGATCGTCGTGCGCGCCCACGCGATCGAGTCGGCCATCGGCTGGTGCCACGCGACGCCGTAGAGCCACAGCATCGCGGCGAGCCCGCAGACGCCGGTCACCGTGTTGAGCACGCCGGGCGGCCCGTGCGTGACCAGCACGTCCTGCGCGAAGTCCCAGTCGGTCTCCTGGTTCTGCGCGAGCTTCTCGTACGCGACGGCGATCAGCACGGGCGCGAGCAGCGGGAAGCCGCAGCCGATCCCCTCCCACCAGACGCGGAACGACCGGCGCAGCGCGCGGTCGAGCTGCGCGCGCGTGTCGCGCCGCGCGTACGCGTCGGAGATCGAGAACTGCAGGAACACGCCGAACAGCCACTTGCCCGGCGTCGTGCCGATCGACGCGATCAGCAGCGCCTCGACCGCGACCCACGTCCCGGTGATCAGCACCGGCGCCAGCAGCGGGTGCCCGACCCACGCCGCGAACTCGTTCGAGACGAGCCCCATGCCGCGCAGCTCGGACAAGAGCAGCGCGAGCACGAGCCCCCAGATCGAATAGTCGAAGATACGCGCGGCCAGCCGCTGCCACGGGCGCGGCTCGCTCGTGCGGCCCGACTTCGCGCGCTCGAGCTCGGCCATGCGCAGCTGGAAGATCCAGCTCGCGTCCTCCTGCGGCTGGTTGGTGCCGAGGAACACGCTCTTCTCGCGGCGCCAGTTGAGGATCGCGAGGTCCGTCTGCGGCACGAGTCCCGCCTGCGGCGCGCCGCGGCGGCGGTTCCAGTACGCGACGCCGTGGACGGCGCCGTACACGAGCGTGAGCCCGAGCAGCGTGATCGTCAGCCAGACGAGCACCTGCTTGGCGACGAGGATCGTGTCCGCCGGCGTCACGAAGACGATCGCCGCCGCGATGAACGCGCCGAAGAACGCGCACAGGCCGACGGTGACGATCGGCGAGCGGCCGAACGACGCGACGCGCTCGGTCAGGCCCGGATGGTGCGGGTTGCGCTCGGGCGGCGGCTCGTCGGCGTCGAGGCCGGTCTCGAGGTCCTCGTCCATCGCCTCCGCCGACTTGCGCTCGGCCGGCTCGGCGATCGCGCCGACGTCGGTCTGCTCGCCCGCTTCGGCCACCGCATTGCTGACGACGTGCGCGATGCGCTGCTCGGTGGTGCCGGTGGACACCGCGAGTTCCTCGTCGTAGCGCGTGCGGCGCTCGGAGTCCGACAGGATGCGGCTCGCGTGGTTGATGAACCGCAGCGCCTCCTCGACGTTGCCCTGCCCGTCGCGGGTCTTCGCGTAGTACTTGCGGATCAGCCGGCGCAGCGCGGCCCGCACATCCTCGTCGGAGGCGGTGGGCAGGATTCCAAGCGCTTCGTACAGCGTTGCCTTCATGCGGCCGGACCGTGGAAGGAGATCAATTATGCCGTTGGAATCTTCGGTGAAAAGCCCCCCCGGGGCAAGCTGATCAAAGCAAGAAGCGGGCCGCACCCCCGAAACCGTCGCTTTCGGAGCGCCGCCCGGCGGACGGCCCACCGACGCGCCCCGCCCAAAGACAAACGGCCCGCGAACGGGCCGTTTGGCGTCGGATGGCAGCGCAAAACGCCGCTGCCGGGCACGGGCGTCACTCGCCCTTGGCGCCTTCCTTGTGCTCGAGCTTTTCGCGGATCCGCGCCGACTTGCCCGAGCGCGCGCGCAGGTAGTAGAGCTTGGCGCGGCGGACGTCGCCCTTGCGCTTGACCTCGATGGAGGCGAGCAGCGGCGAATACGTCTGGAACGTGCGCTCCACGCCTTCGCCGCTGCTGATCTTGCGGACGGTGAACGACGAGTTGAGGCCGCGGTTGCGCTTGCCGATCACCACGCCCTCGTAGGCCTGCACGCGCTTGCGCTCGCCTTCGACGACGTTCACGTTGACGATGACCGTGTCGCCGGGCGCGAACTCCGGGATCGTCTTGCCCAGGCGGGCGATCTCTTCCTTTTCCAGCTGTTCGATGATGTTCATCGCGTGTTTCCCTCTTTTCGGCCTCGCACAGCGCAGGGACGACCCCTGATGTGCGCGCGTTTTCGTCGTTACGCGGAAGCCGCGAGCAGCGCGGCCTCCTCCTTCGTCAGCGTCCGGCCCGCGAGCAGGTCCGGCCGCCGCTGCCGCGTCCGCTGCAGCGATTGCTGCAGCCGCCAGCGGCGAATCTGTGCGTGGTTGCCCGACAGCAGCACGTCGGGCACCGCCATGCCTTCGTACACCTCCGGCCGCGTGTAGTGCGGGCAGTCGAGCAGCCCGTTCGCGAACGAATCCTCGCGCGCCGACTGCTCGTCGTTCAGCGCGCCGGGCAGCTGGCGCGCGATCGCGTCGATCAGCATCAGCGCCGGCAACTCGCCGCCCGACACCACGAAGTCCCCCACCGCGACCTCTTCATCGACGTCGCGCACGATCAGCCGCTCGTCGATGCCTTCGTACCGCCCCGCCAGCAGCACGTAACCCGCGTCCGCCGCCGTGGCCAGCTCCATCACCCGCGCGTGCGTCAGCGGCACGCCCGCCGGCGACAGGTGGATCACGCGCGGCGCCGGCACGCCGTCCTGCCGCTGCGCCGCCTTCGCCGCCGCGATCGCCTGCGCGAGCGGCCCCGGCAGCATCACCATCCCCGGCCCGCCGCCGTACGGCCGGTCGTCGACGGTCTTGTGGTTGTCCGTCGCGTAGTCGCGCGGATTCCACAGGCCCAGCCGCCACAACCCGCGCTGCAGCGCGCGCCCGGTCACGCCGATGGCGGCGGCAGCGCCCACCATCTCGGGGAACAGCGTGACGACGTCGATCCGCACGCCCGCGCTCCGCGTCAGTAGTCCGGCTGCCAGTCGACGTCGATGCGTCGGCCCTCGACGTCCACGCGATCGACGTAGGCCGCGACGAACGGGATCAGCCGTTCCGCGCCGCCGGCGTCGCGCACCCGCAGCACCGGATGCGCGCCGAACTCCGCAACCTCGCGCACTTCGCCCAGCGTCACGCCTTCCCGGTTCACCACCGCCAGCCCGACCAGGTCGGACCAGTAATACTCGTTTTCTTCCGTCGCGGGCAGCGCGGTGCGCGCCACGCCGACGTCCGCGCCGGTCAGCGCCGCGGCTGCCTCGCGGTCCGCGAGCCCCGCGAGCTGCGCCAGCAGCGTGGCGCCGTGCTGCCGACCCGCTTCCAGCGCGTGCATCTGCCACTGCGCGCCGCCGCGTCGCCGCACCCACCATTGCGGATGCGCGAGCAGCGTTTCCGGCAGCGCGGTCAGCGGCAGGACCTTCACCCAGCCCTTGACGCCGTACGGGGCGGCGATGCGCCCCATCACGACGATGTCGTCGCCGCTCAGTGGAACGTCACGCCGCGGCAGCCGGCGCGGGCGTTGCCGCGGCCACCGGCGCAGGCGCCGCCTTCTTCTTCACGAGGCCCGCGACCGTGTCCGACAGTTGCGCGCCGCGCTCCTGCCAGTACGTGATCCGGTCGAGCGACAGGCGCAGGCCCTCTTCCTTCTCGGTCGCGATCGGGTTGTAGAAGCCGACGCGCTCGATGAAGCGGCCGTCGCGACGGCTGCGCGAATCGGCGACGACGACGTTGTAGAAGGGGCGCTTCTTGGCGCCGCCGCGGGCAAGGCGAATCACGACCATGGCGAATTCTCTTCTCGGGTCCGGACGAGCGGAAAAAGACGATGATTTTACGACGAAATTCACCCCGCCGGCAAGGTGGGACGCACGCCGCCCGCCGGCGCGGCCGCCAGCGGCGCCCCGTCCGCGCTCGGTCCCGCCGCCCCGCGTGGCCGCAATGCCGGCTGGACACCCGAAGTTAGTCCGACTAGACTAAGTCCGATTCCCCCGGGAATCCTGCCATGAAGAAGCCCGCCGCCACGCAGGTCAACGTTCACGAGGCGAAGACGAACCTCTCCCGCCTGCTCGACGAAGTCGGCAGCGGCGCGGAAATCGTCATCGCGAAGGCCGGCAAGCCGGTGGCGCAGCTCGTCCCCGTCCGCGCCGCCGGCGTCCCGCGCAAGCCGGGCTTCCTCAAGGGGCGGATCACGATCGCCGAGGACTTCGACGCGCCGTTGCCGGATGCGGTCCTCGCCGCGTTCGAGGGCCGCAAGTGAGGCTGCTGCTCGACACGCAGGTCTACCTCTGGTTCGTAGCCGACGCACCGCGGCTAACGCGTGCCGCGCGCACGCGCATCGCGGAGGCTACCGTGGTGTTCGTCAGCGCCGCGTCGATCTGGGAGGCGGCGATCAAGGCAGGCATCGGCAAGCTCGACGTCGACGTCGATGCGCTGGTCGCAGGCATCGCGGGCAGCGGCTTCGAGGCGCTGCCCGTCTCCGCGCGCCACGCGGCACGGGTCGCGACACTCGCCGATCACCACCGCGACCCGTTCGATCGGCTGCTGGTCGCGCAGGCGCTCGAGGAGCCGCTCCACCTGCTGACCGCGGATCCCGTGCTGCGCCGCTATTCGGAGCTGGCGGTCGTCGTCTGAAACGGACGCGACCGCTTCCACACCTCGCCGTGCTCGAGCCGCTGCCGCTGCCCAAGGCCCGCCTGGAGGCGCTCACCGACGGCATCTTCGCCGTCACGATGACGCTGCTCGTGCTCGACCTGAAGCTGCCCGAGCACGTCGGCGCCAACACGTCGCAGGTCGTCGCGAACCTGCTGCGGCTGCTGCCGCACCTCGACGACTACGCGATCAGCTTCGTCGTGCTGTGCGTGTACTGGCTCGCGCACCTGCGCCTTCTGCAGCGCGTGCGCGACGTCGACCCGGCGTTCGTCTGGCTGAACCTCGGGTTCCTGCTGTGCACGACGTTCGTGCCGCCGCTGACCTCGTTCATCGGCAACAACCCGGCGCAGCCGGTCGCCGCCGTCGTCTACGGCGGCAACCTGCTGCTGATCCTGCTGTTCGAGTCGCTGATGTGGCGCCGCGGCGTGCGGCACCTCGCCAACCCGTCGGTGACCGACCCCGCGGCGCTGTGGCGACTGATGCGCGCGCGTTTCCTGTTCGCCGGCGGCGTGATCGTGCTCGCGATCGTCGCGGCGCTGGTCGAGATCGAGATCGGCACCCAGGTCGGCTTCGCGTCCTACGTGTACCTGCTGCTGATCGTCGTCGGCGTCGTGCGGCAGCGGCACGCGGCGAGCGCGGCCGTCCATCGCCATCCGCCCGGCGGGTAGCACGGCGGGCGCGCGGTCGCCGGCGGCGCTCCGCCGGTGCGTCTTGCGCGTCGGAGCGATCGCGCGATAATTTGGAAGACCGCGTACGCCACCGCCCGCGTCCGGAATCCCGGCAGCCGCCGTCGCCGCTTCGCCATTCACGAGAGCCCATGCCATGACCGATATCGTCCAACTGCTCGGCGCCGACGCCGACCGCCTGCTCGCCCACGTCTGCAAGACGATCCCGAAGTCCGCGCTGCACCTGCCCGGCCCCGACTTCGTCGACCGCGTGCTCGCAGGGAGCGACCGCCCGCCCGCCGTGCTGCGCAGCCTGCAGCAGATGTTCGGCCACGGCCGCCTCGCGAACACCGGCTACCTGTCGATCCTGCCGGTCGACCAGGGCATCGAGCACAGCGCCGGCGCGTCGTTCGCGAAGAACCCCGCGTACTTCGACCCCGAGAACATCGTGAAGCTCGCGATCGAGGGCGGCTGCAACGCCGTCGCGTCGACGCTCGGCGTGCTGGGGTCGGTGTCGCGCCGCTACGCGCACAAGATCCCGTTCCTGCTCAAGTTCAACCACAACGAGTTCCTGACCTACCCGAACAAGTTCGACCAGATCTTCTTCGCCAGCATCAAGCAGGCGTTCGACATGGGCGCCGTCGCCGTCGGCGCGACGATCTACTTCGGCTCCGCCGAGTCGGGCCGGCAGATCGTCGAGGTCAGCCGCGCGTTCCAGGCCGCGCACGAGATGGGCATGGCGACGGTGCTGTGGTGCTACCTGCGCAACCCGGCGTTCAAGAAGGACAAGGACTACCACGTGTCCGCCGACCTGACCGGCCAGGCGAACCACCTGGGCGTCACGATCGAGGCGGACATCATCAAGCAGAAGCTGCCGGAGAACAACGGCGGGTTCCTCGCGCTCGACAGCAAGGAGAACCCGTACGGCAAGACCGACAAGCGCGTGTACTCGGAGCTCACGACCGACCACCCGATCGACCTCACGCGCTACCAGGTCGCCAACTGCTACATGGGCCGCGCGGGCCTCATCAACTCGGGCGGCGCCTCCGGCGCCAACGACCTGCACGACGCCGTCTACACAGCGGTCATCAACAAGCGCGCCGGCGGCATGGGCCTCATCTCGGGGCGCAAGGCGTTCCAGAAGCCGATGGCCGACGGCGTGACGCTGCTCAACGCGATCCAGGACGTGTACCTGGCGAAGGACATCGGCGTCGCGTAGCGGCGGTCGATGTCCGGGTCAGAGCCGCACGGGAGGAAGCCGGGGGCAGAGCCGCACGGCGTGCACTCGGGCGCCAAGCGAAGGCTCGGCCCCTGCGGCTAGGCCATGAACCCGAGGTTGGTGTTGCCGAACGCGCCGATGTTCGGGAACACGAAGGGCAGGTCGCCCTCGGTAATGCCGAACCAGCGCGCGAGCGTCGCGCCGTACTGCTCCAGCGACGTGGTCGGGATCCAGCGGCCGGCGTTGCCGAGGTCGTCGGGGCCGTTGAGCGCCTGCGTCGGCAGCGTGCCGTAGAAGTCGCCGCCCTTCACCGCGCCGCCCGCGACGAACGCGTAGTCGCCCCAGCCGTGGTCGGTGCCGGCGTTGGCCGATGGCTTCAACGTCCGGCCGAACTCGGACAGCGTGAACGTCGTCACGTTGTTGGCCATGCCGAGCGCCTTCAGCGCGTCCTGGAAAGCGCCGATGCCGCGACTGAGGTCCGTCAGCAGCGCCTGGTGCGTGCCCGCCTGGTTGCCGTGCGTGTCGTAGCCGTTCTGCGTGACGAAGAACACCTGGCGCTTCAGCCCCGTCTGCGCGCGGCCTTCGACGAGCTGCGCGATCGTGCGGAACTGCGCCGCGACCTGGCCGTCGAGGCCGGCGAAGATCGGAGGAACGACGGAGCTCGGGCTCTGCAGGATCGGCGCGACCACCGAGGACGCCGACAGACCCTCCTCCGACAGCAACTGCGCGACGATCTCGTACACGTTGGTCTGCTCCTGGGCCAGGATCTCGCGCAGCGTGGCGTCGCGCAGCGCGTCGAACTGGAAGTGGCCCGGGCCGCTCCACGTCAGGCTGAAGTACGGATTCGGCGGCACGCTCAGCGGTATCGACGTCTCGCCGAAGACGAACGTCTGGATGCCGCCCACCGACGTGAGCGGCGGGAACAGCGTCGCCGCGTTCGCGGCCGCCGTGCGGTCCGCCATGCGGCCGCCCCAGCCGATGCGCGTGAAGCCGCGATGGTCGGCGCTCTGCAGCGCGAGCATCTGGTCGTTGTGCGAGAACAGGTTGGCCGGCCGCAGCGTCGTCAGCGCCTCGAGGCCGGCCTTCGTCGACGGCTGGGCGAGGATTCCGACGTTGGCGACGACCGCGAGCTGCTTCTGGCTGAACAGCGCCTGCAGAGGCGCGCACGCCGGGTGGAAACCGAACGGCGGTCCACCGCGCGCGGGCTGGATCGGCAGCAGTTGCGCCTGCGCGATGTTGATGCTCGACGCCGGCGGGCGGATCGAGGCGTAGTTCTGGTAGCCCGCGGTGTCGTAGCGGATCAGCGTGTTCTCGCCGTCGTTGCCGCCCAGCATGAACACGCAGACGAGTGCCTTGTAGTCGGACGCCCCCTGCGCGAGCGCGCGGTTGCGCTCGACGAATCCGAGCACGCCCGACGCGGCCAGCGCCTGCAGCAGGCGGCGGCGCGTCGGCGACGGCAGGCGAACGGGCGACGTCCTCACTTCTGCACCTGGTAGGGAACCGACGCCAGCGTGAGGTAGACCGCGAGCTTGACCCGGCGCGCTGCGTCGGCCGCGTCGACCTTGTTGACGGCGGTGACGATGCTCCTGCGCATCGCCGGCTTCATCGTCCGGTGCAGGAACAGGCGGTCCAGTCGATCGACGAGCGCGTCGGCGTTGCCGGCATCGGGCAGGAACGCGGTCAGCGCCGGGCTCGGCGTACCGGTCGCGTTCGGCACGAATCCCTGCGGCCCCCAGCCGTAGTCGTTGCGCATGCCCGGGTCGTCGACGTTGAACAGCAGGTTGTTGACCTGGTTGGCGCGGCCCAGGAACTCCGCGGTCGTGAAGATCGCGAACTCCGGCGCAAGCAGGCTGCTGCCCTGCAGCGTGAAGTCGATCGGGTAGTAGCCGAACACCGACGGGAAGTAGAACAGGTTCTGACCGCTGTTGAACGCGTTGGCGTGTGGCTGTTGGCCGTCGGTCGTCACGTCGAGCGCGCGAATCATGGCCGTCCAGAACAATACCGGTTCGCGCAGGCGCCCGTACTCGGGGTCGATTTTGCGCGCGCCACGCGCCTCGGGATCGAGCAGGATCGCACGCGTCACTGCCGCGAGGTCGCCGCGGATCCCGGCCCCGTTGTCCCTGAACACGGCAGCGACGCGCGCCACGTATCCGGTTGTCGGCGAGCTGGTCACGAGCTTCTGGATCATCTGCCTGCCGATGAACGGCGGCGTGTTCGGGTGGTCGATCAGCATGCGCATCGCGGCGCGCACCTCCGCGGCCGCGGTCCCGCCCGCGCCGAGATTCAGGCGCCCCTTGAGCAGGCTCTTGGTCCCTTTGTCGTGGTGGTCGTCGAACGGAATCATGTCGCCGACGTAATACCCGTACATGTTCTGCTGCAGTGACCAGCCGGCGGAGAATCCGGGTCGCGTCGGGAACGCGTACCCGGTCAGGACGCGGGCCATCGTCTCGATGTCGGCCTGTGCGTACGTCGGCGCCAGCCGGCCCCCGGCGTCGAGCCTGGCCGTTCCGTCCTCGTTCAGCTCGTTGACGCCGATCGTGAAGAGCTGCATCAGTTCGCGGGCGAAGTTCTCGTTGGGCTTGATGCCATTGACCTCGGGTACGTTGAGCACCCAGTTCTGAAAGGCACCGAGGTTCGGCGAGAGCACGTACTTGGCGAGAAGCGTCTCGAAGGTTCCGAACGCGTGATCGCGCATGCGTTGCTGGAACTCATCGGCGGCGTAACCCTTGCCCTGGTCGTTCGTCGCGAACAGCGTGTGCCACGCGTAGGCCATCCGCATCCGCAGCTGGTCCGGCGCCGTGCGCGACTGACGGAAGAACTCCCACGCCGTCGGCACGTGCGATGCCTTGTTCAGTTGGCACCACTTCTCCGGCGTCCAGGGCTTCGACATGTCGTTGATGCACGTAAGCGTCTCCGCGACATTGTCGAAGTACGGCCGCTGCGTGAACCGCGTCACGTTCAGCGGGATCTGCTCGTCCAGCCAGCGCTCGATCCCCTTCGCCTTCACCTCCGCGACCAGCGCCTCCGTCGGCCCCAATGTCGCCTGCTCCAGGAACCGCACCACGTCCGCCTCGCGTTCCTCGTCGGTGACCGGCGCGCACATCACGACGCCTTCGAGGATGTCGCCGCGCCGCGTGCTCATCCGCACGTGCGCCGTCAGGTCTGCGGTGAACCGGTGGTTGGCATCCGCGATCTGGTCCGAGTAGTAGCTGCGGTACACCGGCCAGTTGCCGCCGCACTGGCCGTTCACCGGCATCGGGATGTAGAAGGCGATGCCCTCGAAGGTCCATGCGGGCAGCGTCTTCACCTTCGCGCACTCGGCGGCGTCCGCCGTGTAGAAGTGCGAATTCGGCCCGACGTTCGGCGTGCCGAAGAAGCGGCACACCGCCTGCAATCCCTCCGCGGGTTCCGTGAAGACGGTGAACTGCCCGCCGGTGCGCGCCCAGCCCTTGACGTTGGTGCCGGCGTCGAGCGCCGCCGCCTCCTCGGGGTAGGCGGTGACGAAGTAGTGGTTGAGCTTGGCGTTGTAGAACTCGACCGCCGTGCCCAGGCCGGCGTGGGCGGTCGTCGGCGCAAGGATGAAAAAGGCGAGCAACGCGCCGGCCGCTCGCCGAAGCGCTCTCATCGAGGCAGACACCGTTGCGATGCCGAACACGGTCATCCGTCGCGTCCTCGCAGGACCGATGCGATCGGCCGCCCGGGGCGGCCGGAATCCGCGCGAACCGCAGTGGTTCGGCGGAGTGGCGGGGAAGCATTTCACGGAAGCCCTGCGAAGGCAAGGGCGAATAATCGCGCGCCGCACGCCGCGGCGTTGCCCGCGGGACGCGGGCGAAGGGCGCAAGCCGCCGCTGCGGGGGGCCGAGCGGCGCCGCCGCGTGTTACCGCATTCCGGGCAGCATGCCCTTCATCCCGCGCAGCATCTTCTGCATGCCGCCCTTCGCGACCATCTTCATCATCTTCTGCGTCTGCTCGAACTGGTTCAGAAGCTGATTGACTTCCTGCACGGTCACGCCGGCGCCGGCGGCGATGCGCCGCTTGCGCGACGCCTTGAGAATTTCGGGCTTCGCGCGCTCCTGCGGCGTCATCGAGTCGATGATGCCCTCGACGCGCGCGATGCGGCGCTCGTCGACGGACGCGCCCTGCGCGGCGCGCGCGAGCTCGGCGGGCAGCTTGTCCATGAGCCCGGCGAGGCCGCCCATCTTGCGCATCTGGCCGATCTGCGCCTTGAAGTCGGTGAGGTCGAAGCCCTTGCCGGACTTGACCTTCTTCGCGAGCTTCTGCGCCTCCTCGAGGTCGACGTGGCGGTGCGCGTCCTCGATCAGCGTCAGCACGTCGCCCATGCCGAGGATGCGCGAGGCCATGCGCTCGGGGTGGAACACCTCGAGGCCGTTGATCTTCTCGGCCACGCCGGCGAACTTGATCGGCGCGCCGGTCACGTGCCGCACCGACAGCGCGGCGCCGCCGCGCGCGTCGCCGTCGAGCTTGGTCAGCACGACGCCGGTCAGCGGCAGCGCGTCGCGGAACGCCTTCGCCACGTTCACGGCGTCCTGCCCCTGCATCGCGTCGACGACGAACAGCGTCTCGATCGGCTTCGCCGCCGCGTGCAGGTCGGCGATCTCGCGCATCATCGCCTCGTCGACGCCCAGGCGCCCCGCCGTGTCGACGATCAGCACGTCGTGGTAGTGCTTGCGCGCCCAGTCGAGCGCGGCCTCCGCGATGGCCACCGGCTGCTCGCCCGTCGTCGACGGGAAGAAGTCGACGCCGACCTGCGCGGCGAGGAGCTTCAGCTGCTCGATCGCGGCCGGCCGGTAGACGTCCGTCGACACGACGAGCACCTTCTTCTTCTGGTCCTCGTGCAGCAGGCGCGCGAGCTTGGCCGCGGTCGTCGTCTTGCCCGAGCCCTGCAGGCCGGCCAGCAGGATGACGGCGGGCGGCTGTGTGGCAAACGACAGCGGCGTTGCCGCACCGCCCATCAGTGCGGTCAGCTCGCGGTGGACGACGCCGATCAGCGCCTGCCCGGGCGTCAGCGAGCCCATCACCTCCTCGCCGACGGCCTTCTCCTTCACGTGCGCGACGAACTCGCGCACGACCGGCAGCGCGACGTCGGCCTCGAGCAGCGCGAGGCGCACCTCGCGCAGCGCGTCCTGGATGTTGGCGTCGGTCAGGCGCGCCTGGCCGCGCAGCCCCTTGACGACCTGCGACAGCCGTTGCGTCAGGTTCTCGAGCATCGGTAGCTTCCGGGTTGGACTGCGCTGCCGCAACGCAAGCCGCGGCGGCGCATCGGGTACACTGGGTGGTGTGGCGCGCCCGACTCCGGTCGCGCCGAACGGCACCGAATCCGTGATTTTACTGTACGTCGCCGTCGCCGCCCTGTACGGGGCCGCTGCTTGGCTGCGCAACCGGAGCCCGACGCCGGGCGTGCGCGCGTCGCCGGCCAGCGCGCTGTTCGTGCTCGCGCTGGCGCTGCACGCGCTGACGATCTGGCGCGCGGTCGTGACGCCCGAGGGCCTCGACCTCTCGTTCCAGCACGCGCTGTCGCTGGTGGCGTGGCTGACCGCGCTGGTCGCCGGCCTGTCCGGCGTGCTGACCAAGCTGCCGTCGGTCGGCAACGTGATCCTGCCGGTCGCGGCGGTCTGCGCGCTGGCGCCGCTCACCGGCGGCGGGCCGCACGTGTTCCCGTACGCCGGCGACTCGCTCGCCACGGCGCACATCGCGGTGGCGCTCGTCGCGTACGCGCTGTTCGCCGTCGCAGCGCTGCAGGCGCTGCTGCTGACCGGGCTCGAGAAGCGGCTGCACCGGGGGCTCGCACCGGCCGACACGGAACGCCCGGTCCCGCTGCTGACGCTCGAGCGCTTCCTGTTCCGGCTGGTCGGCCTGGGCTTCGTGCTGCTCACCGCGACCCTCGCGAGCGGCCTTCTCTTCTCCGAGCAGCTCTTCGGCCGGCCGGTGACGTTTACGCACAAGAACCTGTTCTCGGTCTTAGGCTGGCTCACGTTCGCCGTGCTGCTCGTCGGCCGCTGGCGGTACGGCTGGCGCGGCCGCCGGGCGCTGTACTGGATCGTGGGCGGCACCGCGCTCCTCGTGCTGGGCTACCTCGGCAGCAAGTTCGTGGCCGAGATCCTGCTCGGCCGCTGACCCGCGGCGATTTGACACGGACGCCGCGGGCGTCGAATACTGGGGCGTCGACCCCCGCGCCCTGCCTACTTGGACGAATTCTCCCTAAGCGCGCTCGAGTTCGCGCTCGCGGTGCTGCTCGTCACGTCGGCGTTCTTCTCGATCGCCGAGACGGCGATGATGGCGGCGAACCGCTACCGGCTGAAGCACCGCGCGCAACGCGGCAACCACGGCGCGAAGCTCGCGCTCGCGCTGCTGGGCGAGACCGACCGCCTGCTGGGCGTCATCCTGTTCGGCAACAACCTCATCAACGCCGGCGCAGCGACGCTGGCCGGCGTCATCACGGCGCGGCTGATCGGCGTCGGCGAGATGGCGCTCGCCGCGTCCACGGTCGTCGTGACGTTCCTGATCCTCGTGTTCTCGGAGATCACGCCGAAGGTGATCGGCGCGACGCACGCCGACCGCATCGCGCCGCTGGTCGCGTACGTGCTGTCGCCGCTGCTGCGCGTGCTCACGCCGGTGGTCTGGTTCGTCAACCTGTTCGTGCAGGCGCTGCTCGCGCTGCTGCGGGTCGAGCCGGCGCCCGACAGCGGAACGCACCTGACGCAGGAGGAGCTGCGCTCGCTGGTGCTCGAGGGCAGCCAGTACTTCCGCGGCAAGCACAAGACGATGCTCGCGAACCTGATGGACCTCGAGGCGATCACCGTCGACGACGTGATGACGCCGCGCAACCGGATCCACGGGCTCGACCTGGCCGAGCGGCCGGCGCACCTGCGCCAGCAGCTTGCGACGTCGTACCACTCGCGGGTGCCGGTCTACGAGGAATCGCTCGACACGATCGTCGGCGTGCTGCCGCTCAAGGCCGTCGTCAACCTGCAGCTGTCGTCGGGGGAGGTCACCGCCGAGCGCCTGCGCCCGCTGCTGCGGCCGCCCTACTACATCCCGGCCGGCACGCCGCTGCTCACGCAGCTGACGCAGTTCCAGGCCGACCGGCAGCGGCTGGGCCTCGTCGTCGACGAATACGGCGAGCTGCAGGGGCTGGTGACGATCGAGGACATCGTCGAGGAGATCATCGGCGAGTTCACGACGCAGGCGCCCGGCGGGGCGGAGATCTACCGGCGGGAGCCCGACGGCAGCGTCGTCGTGGCCGGGATGGCGTCGCTGCGGACCCTCAACCGCCGGCTGGGTACCCAGTTTCCGCTGGACGGCCCGAAAACGCTGAACGGGCTGATTCTGGAGGATTTGGGCGACATCCCGGACGCCGGGCTGACCTTCCGCCTGCACGGCCAACTGGTGGAAATCCTGCAGACGCAGGACCGGGCGGTCAAGGTCGTGAAGCTGCGCCCGCCCGTCGGCCGGGGGTCCGCGCCTTTACAAACCCCGGTCGAGCGGGCATCATCGTCTGGCTAAGTTTTATGCGAATGGAATAGCAAGCGCGCGTAAGGGCAAGTTGCCCGGTTCGGGCATGGCCCTTGCTTGCGGATGAAAAGATAGCGCCGCCGACCCGAACCGACCCGCCCGCCCCCAAATGGCCACGCACGCCGCCGCCACCCGCAACATCAGCGGTCTCGCCCGCGCGCTCGCCCAGAACGGCCTGATGTCGGAGTACGAGGCCGAGGCGCTGCAGTCGCAGGCACAGGCGGCGGGCGTCTCGTTCGTCGAGCAGGTGCTGCTCGGCAAGCGGATGTCGGCGCAGCAGCTCGCGGTCTTCGCGTCCCGGGCGTTCGGCACGCCGCTGCTCGACCTCGCGTCCTTCGACACCGACCAGATCCAGAAAGACCTGGTCGACATCAAGATCGCGCAGACGCGCCGCGTGCTGCCGCTGTACAGGCGCAGCAACAAGCTCTACGTCGCGATCTCCGACCCGGCCAACCTGCAGGCGTTGGACGAGGTCCGGTTCAAGACCAACCTCGTGCCGGAGCCGATCGTCGTCGAGGACGACAAGCTCGGGCAGGCGATCGCCAAGATCGTCGAGGGCACCGGCGCCACGCTGAAGGACGTCGCCAACCTCGAGGACATGGAGGTCGGGCTCGAGGAGGGCGTGCCCTCCGCGTCGATCGAGGACGAGTCGGACGTCGAGGACGCGCCGATCGTCAAGTACATCCAGAAGCTGCTGACCGACGCGATCGCCACCGGCGCCTCCGACATCCACTTCGAGCCCTACGAGAAGTACTACCGCGTCCGCTACCGCGTCGACGGCATCCTGGCCGAGGTCGCGCAGCCGCCGCTCGCGATCAAGGACAAGGTCGCGTCGCGGATCAAGGTCATCTCCAAGCTCGACATCTCGGAGAAGCGCGTCCCGCAGGACGGCCGGATGAAGCTCGTGCTGTCGAAGAGCAAGACGATCGACTTCCGCGTGTCGACGCTGCCGACGCTGTACGGCGAGAAGATCGTGATGCGGATCCTCGACTCCGCCGGCGTCAAGCTCGGCATCGAGGCGCTGGGCTACGAGCCCGACCAGCAGGAGGCGCTGCTGCACGCGATCGCCCGGCCGTACGGGATGATCCTCGTGACGGGGCCCACCGGCAGCGGCAAGACGGTGTCGCTGTACACGTGCCTCAACATCCTGAACCAGCCCGGCGTCAACATCGCGACGGCCGAGGACCCGTGCGAAATCCAGCTGCCCGGCGTCAACCAGGTCAACGTCAACGACAAGGCGGGGCTCACTTTCTCCGCGGCGCTGAAGGCGTTCCTGCGGCAGGACCCGGACATCATCATGGTCGGCGAAATCCGCGACCTCGAGACGGCCGACATCGCGATCAAGGCGGCGCAGACGGGCCACCTCGTGCTCTCCACGCTGCACACGAACGACGCGCCGACGACGCTGACGCGGCTGCTCAACATGGGCGTCGCGCCGTTCAACGTGGCCTCGTCGGTCATCCTGATCACGGCGCAGCGGCTCGGCCGCCGGCTGTGCTCGCACTGCAAGCGGCCCGAGGACATCCCGCCGGAGGCGCTGCTGCGCGCCGGCTTCACCGAGGAGGACCTCGACGGGTCGTGGCAGCCGTACGGCCCCGGCGGCTGCGACCACTGCAAGGGCACCGGCTACAGGGGCCGCGTCGGCGTCTACCAGGTGCTGCCGATCACCGACGAGATGCGCCAGGTCATCATGCGCAACGGCAACGCGCTCGACATCGCCGAGCAGGCGCGCAAGGAGGGCGTGCGCGACCTGCGGCAGTCCGGCCTGCTCAAGGTCAAGTCCGGCATCACGTCGCTCGAGGAAATCGAGGCGATCACCAACGAGTGACGCGCCCCGCCAACGCGCAAGGACAATCCACGATGGCCACCGCAACCTCCGCCCAGCGCCGGGACGTCAAGGAGTACACGTTCCTGTGGGAGGGCGTCGACCGCAACAACCGGCAGGTCCGCGGCGAGTCGAAGGCGGCGTCCGAGACCGTCGTCACGACCAACCTGCGCCGGCAGGGCATCCGCGTCACGAAGATCAAGCGGCAGGCGTTCCGCGGCGGCCGCAAGGTGACCGAGAAGGACATCACGTTCTTCACGCGCCAGCTCGCGACGATGCTCAGGGCCGGCGTGCCGCTGCTGCAGTCGTTCGAGATCGTCGCGCGCGGCCACAGCAACGCGCGCTTCTCGCGGCTGATGATGGACATCAAGAACAAGATCGAGGCCGGCTCGTCGATGTCGCAGGCGTTCCGCGAGCACCCGGCGTACTTCGACACGCTGTACTGCAACCTGGTCGCCGCCGGCGAGGCGTCGGGCACGATCGACGCGATCCTCGAGCGGCTCGCGACCTACAAGGAGAAGATGCTCGCGATCAAGAGCAAGATCAAGTCGGCGCTCTTCTACCCGGTCTCCGTGATCGTCGTCGCGATCGTCGTGGTCTGGATCATCATGATCTGGGTGATCCCGTCGTTCAAGAAGGTGTTCGAGAACTTCGGCGCCGACCTGCCGGCGCCGACGCTGCTCGTCATCGCGATGTCGGAGTGGGTGGTCGCGTGGTGGTGGCTCGTGTTCCTGATCATCATCGGCACCATCGTGGGCACCGGCGTCCTGTTGCGGCGCTCGGCCGCGTTCCGGTACGGCTTCGACCGCATGATGCTCAAGCTCCCGGTGATCGGCGGCATCCTGGAGAAGGCGACGATCGCGCGCTGGACGCGCACGCTGCAGACGATGTTCGCGGCCGGCGTGCCGCTGGTCGAGTCGCTGGACGCCGTCGGCGGCGCCTCCGGCAACGCCGTGTTCGTCGCGGCCACCAAGAAGATCCAGACCGAGGTGTCCACCGGCACCAGCCTCACCAACTCGATGGGCAACACCGGCCTGTTCCCGACGATGGTGCTGCAGATGATCCAGATCGGCGAGGAGTCGGGCTCCCTCGACAACATGCTGGGCAAGATCGCCGACTTCTACGAGCGCGAAGTGGACGACGCGGTCGCCGCGCTGTCGAGCCTGCTCGAGCCGATCATCATCGTGTTCCTCGGCGTCGTCATCGGCGGGCTCGTCGTCGCGATGTACCTGCCGATCTTCAAGCTCGGCGCCGTGGTGTGACCCCGGGTCGCGCGCCGCGCTGATGCCGCAGTTCCTGCTCGACCCCGTGACGGCCGCGGTCGCGGCCGCCGCGGTGGGCCTGTGCGTCGGGAGCTTCCTCAACGTCGTCATCCACCGGCTCCCGAAGATGATGGAGCGCGGCTGGCAGGAGGAATGCGCCGAGCTGCGCGGGGAGACCGCGGCGCCGCAGGAGCGCTACGACCTCGTCGTGCCGCGCTCCGCGTGCCCGGCCTGCGGCCACCGGATCACGGCCGCCGAGAACGTCCCGGTCGTGTCGTGGCTCGTGCTGCGCGGCAAGTGCTCGGCCTGCGGCGCCGCCATCTCGGCGCGCTATCCGGCCGTCGAGATCCTGGGCGCGCTGCTCGCCGCCGGCGCAATCTGGAAGTTCGGGCCGACGTGGACCGGGGTGGCCGCCTGCCTCTTCCTGTGGACGCTCGTCGCGCTGACGTTCATCGACTTCGACACGCAGCTCCTGCCCGACAACCTGACGCTGCCGTTGCTGTGGGGCGGCCTCCTCGCGAACCTGTACGGCCTCTTCGTGCCGCTGCCGGAGGCGGTCGCCGGCGCGATGGCCGGCTACCTGTCGCTGTGGGCGATCTACTGGCTCTTCCGGCTGGTCAGCGGGCGCGAAGGCATGGGCTACGGCGACTTCAAGCTGCTGGCTGCGCTGGGCGCGTGGTTCGGCTGGAAGATGCTGGTGCCGATCGTGCTCGTCTCCGCGGTGGTCGGCGCGGCCATCGGGATCACGGCCATCGTGTTCAAGGGGCGCGACCACAAGGTGCCGATGGCGTTCGGCCCGTACCTCGCGATCGCCGGCATGCTCGCGCTGTTCTGGGGGCAGCCGCTGGTCAGGCTCTGGCTGCCGCAGTGATGAAGCCGTTCGTCGTCGGGCTGACGGGCGGCATCGGCAGCGGCAAGACCGAGGTGACGCGCGCGTTCGCGGCGCTCGGCGTCCCCGTCGCCGACGCCGACGCCGCCGCGCACGCGGTGACGGCGAAGGGCGAGGCCGGGTGGGACGCCGTCGTCGCCGAGTTCGGCCCGCGCGCCTGCGCCCGGGACGGCAGCCTCGACCGCGGCTGGCTGCGGCGGACGGTGTTCGCCGACGCCGCCGCGCGCAAGCGGCTGGAGGCGCTGCTGCATCCGCTGATCGGCGCGCGCCTCGACGCCGAGATCCGCGCGTGGACGGCCCCGTACGGCATCCTCTCCGTGCCGCTGCTGTTCGAGCGGGGCAACCTCACGTCGCGGGTCGCGCGCGTGCTGGTCGTCGACTGCCCGGAGGAGGAGCAGGTGCGCCGCGTGACCGCGCGCAGCGGGATGGCGGCCACCGAGGTCCGGGCGATCATGGCCACGCAGATGCCGCGCGCGGAGCGCCTCGCGCGCGCCGACGACGTGATCGACAACGGCGGCGACCTGGCCGCGCTGGCGCCGCAGGTCGCGCGGCTCGACGCGCGATACCGCGAATGCGCCGCGCTTGAACCCGCCCGCCGTTCGCCGGAAAATGGCGCGCAACCGCGCGCCGCCGGAAAGCCGCCGTGATCCGCTACGAACACCCGCTGAACGAACGCGTGCGCACGCTGCTGCGCCTCGAGGACCTGTTCGCGCGGGCCGGCCACTTCGCTTCGCAGGACGCCGCGCAGGACCACCCCGGCGCGCTGCTCGCGCTGTTCGAGATCACCGACGTCGCCGCGCGCGCCGACCTCAAGACCGACCTGCTGCAGGAGCTCGAGCGGCAGCGGCAGATGCTCGCGCCGCTGAAGGAGAACCCGCAGATCGAGCAGCGCACGTTGGAGGAGCTGCTCGACCACATCGACGCCGTCACCGCGCAGCTGCTCGCGCAGGCCGGCAAGGTCGGCGCCCACCTGCGCGACAACGAGTGGCTGATGGCGATCAAGCAGCGCACCGCCATCCCCGGCGGCGTCTGCGAGTTCGACCTCCCCGCGTACCACTGGTGGCTGCACCAGGATCCGGGCGCGCGCCGCAACGACCTCAAGGGCTGGCTCGAGCCGTTCGCGCCGATCCGCGCGGGGTCGGCGATCGTGCTGAAGCTCCTCCGCGACAACGGCCGCGTGAGCCGCCACGTCGCCTACCGCGGCGTGTTCCAGCTGATGCTGACGACGACGAAGGTCGCGCAGCTGCTGCGGCTCACGATCGCGAAGAACCTGTCCTGCGTGCCCGAGATCAGCGCGAACAAGTACGCGCTCAACATCCGCTTCATCGGCGTGTCGGGCATGGACCGCGGCGCCGTGTTCGACCAGGACGTCGAGTTCGAGCTGATGTTCTGCAACTTGTAGCGGCCGCGAATCGCGGGGTGGGCTGCCGACACGCAGACTTCCCGTGCCCCGCGGCAGTCCAAGGAGGCAGCGGCGCGCTTCGTGGAAGTTCCTGCGAGGAGGGCGCTCGGCCGCCCGAAGCCCTCCTCGCTGACTTCACCCGAATCAAGACGCGCAGCGTCTTGATTCGGTCACTTCGGCGAGCACATGCCGACCCCTATGCCGGTCCCTTCGGCGACGTATCCGTCGCGCAGCATGTCGGCCCGGGTCACTTCGCTCGTCGTGAAGCGATGGTTGGGAGCGCCGCCCTGCCCGTTGTTGTACAGGCGATAGACCGGGACGTTGTTGTCCGGACACCCGCCGGCCGCGTTGGGCAGCGCCGTGTAGAACACGTCGCCTTCGTACTGCCACACGGGGTTCGTCAGCACGGCATCGCAGCCCAGCCCGCGTGGCGCGTAGAAATGCGAGCTCTTGGGCGCGAACGACGCGGAGAAGAAGCGGCAGACAGCGGCCAGGCCGGTGGCGGGGGTCGCATAGACGTTGAACGACTGGCCCGTCCTCTGCCAGCCGGGGGTGGCACCCGAATCGAGCTTGGCGATCTCGACGGGGTTCGTCGTGATGAAGAAATGCGCGAACGTCGGGTTGTAGAACTCGACGGCGAGGGCCAGCCCCGGCGCAGGCGCCGCGCGTTCCGGAATGCTCGCCCCGCTCGTGTACAGACTGAACCCCGGGATTTGCACGCCGGCCGCGTTCAGCACGCGGAACCCGGTGATCTTGCCCGCGTTCAGCGCATCGGCGATCGCGGTCTGCCCCTGCCCGCCGCTGGGAGCGATGCTGGCGATCGCATTGACGACCATGTCGAAATCGACGAACGACTCCTGCGTCGAGTCGAGCGTCGTGGGCAACGCGAGGACGACGTCGAACTCGACCTCCTCGGCACCCGCCTGGTTTCCGATCGAACGGCTGGCGCTGCCGGACGCCTCCCACTGCGACCGGTACGCCCTGACGTCGAGCTTGAGGTCCAGCGACGCGTTGCCGCGAATATCACCGCCGACCAGCGCCGCGTAGACGATGAGCTTGCCTCCGGCGAAACTGGCGCCTTCCGGCGGATCGAGGAAATACTGGGGTCTGACCCTCGAGGTCACCTGCGTCTTCGCCGCCACGGTTCCCGAAGCGAACACCTTCGCACCGACGGTTCCGGAATTGTACGTTCGGCCTTCCACGTACGTGTTCCAGACCCCGGAGGCGTCGTGGCCGTCCCTTTGGGCATTGGCGATGGTCGCGGTGGCCGTGTCGTCGAGCAGCGTCTGGCCGGCTATGGCGATCACCAGGCGGACGGTCCCGGCGGCCAGCGCCGGCGCGGCGGACAGCGCGAGGAGCGCGAAGGCCACCGCGGCCGTGCGCACGAAACGCACGCCGATTCCCGATCGGGTGCCGGTTTCGAATCTTCGTTGCGGAGCATTCACGTGCAGGTTCCCCCTGTAGTTGAGCGCCATCGAGGCCAAGCGGAACGAAGCCGGCCCGCGCAGCGATTCTCGCTGGAACGGACCGCCGCTGGCAAATTCCGCGAAGCGCCATCGCGAGAGCGCGCTGCCCGCCGAGCGGCGCACGCCGGTTCGTGGCAGGATGGCGCCCATCGCGACCATGCCCGATCCCGATGCCCGAACCCAGACATGTCGGCTGTCCGCAGTGCGGCACGAAAGTCGAGTGGACCCCTGCGTCGCGCTGGCGGCCGTTCTGCTCGGAGCGCTGCAAGCTGATCGACCTCGGCGCCTGGGCGGCCGAGAAGTATCGCGTGCCTGCGGCGGAGCCGCCGGACGACGATCCGGATGGCGAGCGGGACGGCGCGCCTCCGCGCGACGGCTCGCCATGAGCCCGACCGGGTGCCGGCGGGCGCTGCTTTCGCCCCGCCTGCGGGCGGGGCCGGGACTGCTCGCCATCTTCGTGGCGACGCACGCCTGCGCCGTCTACGAGCCGGCGAAGGAATACGTCGAGAGCCCCGCCGTGGCGGTGCGCTTTCCGGAACCGGACGTGGCGATTCCCACGCCGGCGTTCCGGCCCGGCAGGGCCGACTTCACCAGCCACGAGGAGATGCAGGCGTTCATCGGCGAGCTCGGGCGGCAGGCGTCCGACCTGCGCGTGCGCACGCTCGGCCGCTCGCAGGAAGGCCGCGAGATCCCGCTGCTGGTGTTCGCGCGGCCGCGTGCCGCCTTCGGGCCGGACGCGCTGAAGAACGGCAGGCCGACCGTCGTCGTCATCGGCCAGCAGCACGGCAACGAGCCTGCGGGTGGCGAAGCTGCGCTGGCGCTCGCCTGGCAGCTCGCGGCGACGGAGCGCGCGAAGGTTCTCGACCGCGTCAACGTCCTGATCGTACCGCGGGCGAACCCGGACGGCGCGTTCCACTTCGCGCGCGGCCTGCGCGACGGCAGCGACGTGAATCGCGACCACCTCCTCGCCGCCACGCCCGAGGGGCGGGCGCTGGCGCGCGTCTTCGTCGAGTTCCAGCCGGACGTCGTCCTCGACTGCCACGAGTTCGGCGTGCGGACGCGCTGGTACGAGAAGTTCGGCGCCCTGCAGGGCTACGACGCCCTCGTGCAGTACGCGACGGTGTCGAACCTGCCGCCGGCGCTCACCGGAATCGCCGAGCGCCGGTTCCGCGAGCCGCTGCTGCGCGCCCTGGCCGACGCCGGCCTCACGCAGTCGTGGTACTACGCGTCGAGCTACGACATGAAGGACAAGGTGGTGTCGATGGGCGGCGTGGTCCCGGACACTGGCCGCAACATCGCGGGGCTGCGCAACGCGGTCAGCTTCCTGATCGAGACGCGCGGCGTGGGCATCGGGCGGGCGCATTACCGCCGCCGCGTCTACACGCATCTCGTCGCCATGAACTCGATGCTCGACTCGGCCGCCCAGGGAGGGGCGCAACTGCTGGCGGAGCTGCGCGACGTGCGGTCGCAGGTGGCTGCCGCCGCGGGGCGCGGCGAGCTGGTGGTGTCGGGCGCGGCGACGCCGACGCGCCACACGCTGCGGATGCTCGACCCGGAGAGCGGAGAGCCGAAGACCGTCGAGGTCGACTGGCGCGACGCGCTGCAGCTCCAGGTCCGCCTGCAGCGGTCGCGGCCCTACGGCTATCTCCTACCCGCGAGCGAGCAAGCGGCCGCCGGGCGCCTGCGCGCGCTCGGCGCCACCGTCCTGCGGATCGACGCCGTGCAGACCGTCGCCGTGGAGCGGTATCGGATCACGTCGCGGGAAGAGGCGCGCAAGGACGACGTCCGCCGCAACGACGAGGACGGCGCGGCGTCGGTCGTGCGGATCACCACCGCGACCGAACCGGCGGAGCTGACCGTGCGTCCCGGCGACTTCTACGTGCCGCTCGACCAGCCGCTGGCGAACGTGATCGGCGCGGCGCTGGAGCCCGAGACGCAAAGCAGCTTCCCCGCGAACCGGCTGCTCTCGCTGCCCGACCCGTCGGGCGCGCCGGTGCTTCCGCTCTACCGGGTGCCGCGCCGCCCGGACATTGCGGCGACGGTCTGGACCGGCGCGGAACCGTGACCGTTCGCTTCCGCGCGCAAGCGCCTTCGGCACCCGATCGCTATTCGGCGCCGGCTTGAACGAAGAGGTCGAACGCGCGGTAGGTCGCGCGCAGGAATCCGGCCTCCACGAAGACCTCGACCTGCCACCGGATGCGGCCGTCCGGCTGCGCGGGCCCCGTCGGCTGCGCGTCGGGCGGCAGCGTCAGTTGCCCCTCGCGCTCGAGCGCCTGCCCGGCGGCCACGGATGCGCCCGCCACGTCGACGACGTTCGCTTCCCAGAGCCGCTCCTGGTCCTCGACGGTCGCGACGGAGTCGCGCTTCACGCGCCGCTGGTACACGCGCTCGCACGACACGCGAAGCTTCAGCGACTCGATCGTGATCGGTCCCGGCTGGCGCACCTTCACGCCCACCGAGGCGCCGGGTCGCAGCCGCGCGCCACCCTCGACGGCGACCTCCGCGGGCGCGACCTTGAGCCCGCGGGCGCCGCGGACGCCGCCCCACAGCAGCACGGCGCCCACGAGCGCGAAGGCGCCGCCGACCACCGGCATCACCCACATGTCGCCCTTGCCGCGCGGGTCGACGACGAACACGCCGACGATGCCGCCGCCGATCAGCAGCAGGAACGCGGCGAGCGCGAGGAGGCAGCCGACGTTGCCCGCCTGCGTCCGGTCGCGCGGCGCGAGTGCCGTGTAGGTTCGGGTCGCTTCCGTCATGCGCAGCGTCAGCGTAAGGCGTACGCGCGATGCGCCGCCGCGACAACATTACGCGCGCGGGCGAGGCGACCCGCGTTGACGGGCGTCAACGCCGGTGGCGATCAGGCGCGCACCGGCGTCGGCGAAACGAGTTCTCGGAGTTTCATGACGAGCGGGGGTGTTCGTCGCCGTCAGGCCACGCCGCGCGTCGCAGCGCGACCCCGTGCGCACCGCCGTCGATCGCGCGCTCGACGTCGGCGGTCGTGAGTCCGCCGAGCGCGTAGACGGGCAGCCGCGTGCCTTCGACGCGTGCGGCGAAGCCGTCCCAGCCGAGCGGCGTCGCGTCCGGATGCGTCGGCGTGGACAGCACCGGGCCCAGTACCGCGAAGTCGAGGCCGAGCGCGCCGGCCTGCGCGACCTCCTGCGCCGTGTGGCACGACGCCGCCGCGAGCAGGCCCTCGGGGCGCGCGGTCGCCTGCGCGAGTGCGACCGCGGTCCAGTGCACGCCGTCGCAGCCGGCTTCGCGCGCGTCGGCGGCGGCGCCGTTCCACAGCACGCGCGCACCGTGCCGATGCGCGAGCGGCACGAGGCGCCGTGCGAACGCGAGCCGCCGCGCGCGCGGCCATTCCTTGTCGCGCAGCTGGATCAGTCGCAGGCCGCCGGCCAGCGCACGCTCTGCGCGCGCGAGGAACGCGTCCTCGTCGCTGTCCGCCGCGCAGGTGACGCCGTACACCGGCGGCAGGTCGAGCGCCGCGAGGATCCGCGTGTTGGCAGGCAGCAGCGGCCCGACGTCCCAGCGGCCGGGCGTCTGCCACGCGAACGCCTGGCCGTCGTGGCCGTGCAGCTGCCCGCCCCACGCGAACACGCGGAAGAAGTTGAGCTCCACGTGCGCGTGCGGGTAGACGAATTCCTGCACGAGCCACGGCGCCGCGCGGCGCACGGTGACGCCGAGCTCCTCGTGCAGCTCGCGGTCGAGCGCGTGCCGCGGCGTCTCGCCCGGCTCGAGCTTGCCCCCCGGGAATTCCCAGTAGCCGGCGTAGGCCTTGCCTTCCGGGCGCTGCGCGAGCAGCACCTGCCCGTCCGGCCGGATGAGCACGGCCGCCGCGACGCGGACGATCGCGCCGCTCACGACCGGCGCGACTTGAGCGCCTGCGCTCCGGCGAGGTTCTTCGCGAACTGCCACGCGACGCGGCCGCTGCGCGAGCCGCGCTGCAGCGCCCACTGCAGCGCCTCGCGGGTGCGGGCCTCCGCGTCGCGCGCGCCCGCGGGACGCGCGACGCCGAAGTGCGCGAGCCAGCCCGCGACCGCGGCGAGGTAGTCGTCCTGGCCGAACGGGTAGAACGAGATCCACAGCCCGAACCGCTCGGACAGCGAGATCTTCTCCTCGACCGACTCGCCCGGGTGCACCTCCTCGCCGACGTGCTTCGTCTCGAGGTTCTCGCTGAAGTACTCGGGCAGCAGGTGGCGGCGGTTCGACGTCGCGTAGATGACGACGTTGCCGGCGGCGCCCGCGATCGACCCGTCGAGCATCACCTTGAGCGCCTTGTACCCGGCCTCGCCCGCGTCGAACGTCAGGTCGTCGCAGAACACGACGAACCGCTGCGGCAATCCCTCGACGCGCTCGGCGATGTCGGGCAGGTCGACCAAGTCGCCCTTGTCGACTTCGATGAGCCGCAGGCCCTTCGGCGCGTACTTCGCGAGCATCGCCTTCACGAGCGACGACTTGCCGGTGCCGCGAGAGCCGGTCAAGAGCACGTTGTTCGCGGGCAGGCCGGCGACGAACTGGCGCGTGTTCTGGTCGATCGCGCGCTTCTGCTCGTCGACGGCGACCAGGTCGTCGAGCCGGATCGCGTGCGGGTGCGCGACGGCCTGCAGGTAGCCGCGCCCGCCGCGCTTGCGCCAGCGCGCCGCCGTGACCTTCGTCCAGTCGGGGTCGGGTTGCGGCGGGGGCAGCAGCGCTTCGACGCGCTCGAGGACGGCTTCGGCGCGGCCGATCAGGCTGTCGAGGTCGGGTTTCGGGGCGGCCATCGTGCGTCGCGTCCCGCGGCCTACGACCGGTAGTCGGCGTTGATCGACACGTAGTCGTGAGAGAAGTCGCACGTCCAGACGGTGGCGGCGGCGCGGCCGCGGCCCAGGTCGACGCGGACCGTGATCTCGTCGCGCTTCATCACGCGCTGGCCGTCCTCCTCGCGATAGGCGGCGGCGCGCCCGCCGCGGTCGACGACCGGCACGTCGTCGAGCCAGAACGACACGCGCGCGGGGTCGGTGCCCGGCGCCGCCGTGTTGCCGATCGCGCAGACGATGCGCCCGAGGTTGGGGTCCGACGCGAAGAACGCGGTCTTGACGAGCGGCGAGTGCGCGATCCCGAACGCGACGCGCCGGCACTCGTCGGCGTCGCGCCCGCCCTCGACGCGGATCGCGATGAACTTGGTCGCCCCTTCGCCGTCGCGCACGATCGCCTGCGCGAGCGCCACCGCGCACTCCTCGATCGCGGCGCGGATCGGGACGAGCCGCGGGTCGTCGTCCGCGGCGATCGGATCGAGCGGCGCACGGCCGGTGGCGACCAGCACGAAGCTGTCGTTGGTCGACGTGTCGCCGTCGACGGTGGCGCCGTTGAACGACACGTCGGCCACTTCGCGCACGATCCGCGCGAGCAGCGGCGCCGCGAGCGGCGCGTCGGTGGCCATGAACGCGAGCATCGTCGCCATGTCCGGGTGGATCATGCCGGCGCCCTTCGCGATGCCGGTGACGGTGACCGGGACGCCGCCGACGTCGACGCGCCGCGACGCGCCCTTCGGCACGGTGTCCGTCGTCATGATCGCCTTCGCCGCCGTGAGCCACTGGTCGGCGCGCGCCGCGGCCTTCGCCGCCGGCAGCGCCGCGACGATCTTCGCGACGGGCAGCGGCTCCATGATGACGCCGGTCGAGTACGGCAGCACGTCCTCGGGCGCGCAGTCGAGCAGCCGCGCGACGGCGACGCATTCCGCCTGCGCGTCCGCGAGCCCGGACTCCCCGGTGCCCGCGTTCGCGTTGCCCGCGTTGACGACGAGCGCGCGGAATTCCGCGCGCCGCGCGTGCTGCCGCGCGAGGTGCTCGCGGCACACGGTGACCGGCGCCGCGCAGAAGAGGTTCTGCGTGAACACGCCGGCGGCGACGGTGCCGGGGTCGCACACGACGAGCAGCACGTCGTCGCGCTCCCAGTTCTTGATCCGCCCCGCGGCGGCGCCGAGCTTCACGCCCGGGACCGGCAGCAGCGACTCGGCAGTGGGGGGGGTGTATCGAACCGGCATGACTCAAGCCTGGAAGCAGGAAGCGCGCATGGCGCTCGTTCTTTCGTGGCCGTTGATCACGGGCGCCGCCCGGCCGCCCGAAGGCGCCCGTCTGACTATGAATTGCCCCGATGCAAAAGGCGCGACGCCGCCGTCACGTCGGCCACCGGCCGCACGGACGCCTTTTGCATCGGTCAGAGTTTCCCGTGGCAGTGCTTGTACTTCTTGCCCGAGCCGCAAGGGCACGGGTCGTTGCGCCCGACCTTCTCGCCTGCGCGCGTGAACGGTGGCGGCGGCGCGACGGCGACGTCACCGTCGCCGGGCCCGGCGGCCAGCGCCTCGTCGTAACCGGCGTGCTGGTACTTGACGTTGGTCACCGACTCCGCTTCCTCGACCGCCTGCACGTCCTGCTCGGTGCGGACGGTGACGGTGAGCACGACCTTGACCACGTCCTGCTTGATCCGGTCGAGCATGTCCGAGAAGAGCTCGAACGCCTCGCGCTTGTACTCCTGCTTCGGGTTCTTCTGCGCGTAGCCGCGCAGGTGGATGCCCTGCCGCAGGTGGTCGAGCGAGCCTAAGTGCTCGCGCCAGTGGTGGTCGACCGTCTGCAGCATCAGGCTGCGCTCGAACTGGCGCAGGAGCTCGCTGCCGACCGCTTCCTCGCGGTCGCCCCACGCCTTGATGGCGAGCTCGACGACGCGCTCGCGCAGCGTCTCGTCGGTCAGCTCCGAGTCGTGCTTCATCCAGTCGGCGACCGGCGCGGCGATCTGGTACTCGGCGGCGAGCGCCGACTCGAGGCCGGCGGCGTCCCACTGCTCCTCGACGGATTCGGGCGGCACGTAAAGCTTGACGGTGTCCTCGACCTGCCCGCGGATCATGTTGCGGATCGTGTCGGCGACGTCGTCGCTCTCGAGGATCTCGTTGCGCTGCTGGTAGATGACGCGCCGCTGGTCGTTGGCGACGTCGTCGTACTCGAGCAGCTGCTTGCGGATGTCGAAGTTGCGCGACTCGACGCGGTTCTGCGCCTTGGCGATCGAGCGGTTGACGATCGGGTGCTCGATCGGCTCGCCCTCGGGCATCTTGAGCTTCTGCATGATGACGCCCAGGCGCTCGCCGCCGAAGATGCGCAGCAGCGGGTCCTCGAGCGACAGGTAGAAGCGCGACGAGCCCGGGTCGCCCTGGCGGCCGGCACGGCCACGCAGCTGGTTGTCGATGCGCCGCGACTCGTGCCGCTCGGTGCCGACGATGTGCAGGCCGCCCGCCTTGACCACCTGCTCGTGCCGGACCTGCCAGTCGGCGCGCAGCTTCGCGATCTCGCGCTCCTTCTCGGTCGGCAGCAGCGACGCGTCGTCGCGGATCCGGAGGATCAGCGGCTCGAGCATGCCGCCCAGCACGATGTCGGTGCCGCGGCCGGCCATGTTCGTCGCGATCGTGATCGCGCCGGCCTTGCCTGCCTGCGCGACGATCTCGGCCTCGCGCGCGTGCTGCTTCGCGTTCAGCACCTCGTGCGGCAGCTTCTCCTTCTGCAGGTATTGCGACAAGAGCTCGGAGTTCTCGATCGACGTGGTGCCGACCAGCACCGGCTGGCCGCGCGCGTGGCAGTCCTTGATGTCGGCGGTGATCGCGTCGACCTTCTCCTGGAACGTGCGGAAGACGAGATCGTTGGCGTCCTTGCGCACCATCGGCATGTGCGTCGGGATGACGACGGTCTCGAGGTGATAGATCTGCTGGAACTCGAACGCCTCGGTGTCGGCGGTGCCGGTCATGCCGGCCAGCCGGCCGTACATCCGGAAGTAGTTCTGGAACGTGATCGACGCGAGCGTCTGGTTCTCGCGCTGGATGGGCACGCCCTCCTTCGCCTCGACCGCCTGGTGCAGGCCGTCGCTCCAGCGCCGGCCCGACATCAGCCGGCCGGTGAACTCGTCGACGATGACCACCTCGCCGTTCTGCACGACGTACTGCTGGTCGCGGTGGTACAGGCAGTGCGCGCGAAGCGCGGCGTACAGGTGGTGCATCAGCGAGATGTTCTGCGCGTCGTACAGGCCCGACCCCGGCGGGATCAGCCCCGCCTGCCCGAGGATCCCTTCCGCGTGCTCGTGGCCTGCCTCCGACAGCAGCACCGTGTGCTGCTTCTCGTCGACCCAGTAGTCGCCCGGCCCCTTCTCCTCCGCCTGGCGCGTAAGCCGCGGCGCGAGCTCGTTCAGCCGGTAGTACATCTCGACGTTGTCGTCGGCCTGGCCCGAGATGATGAGCGGCGTGCGCGCCTCGTCGATCAGGATCGAGTCGACCTCGTCGACGATCGCGTAGTTCAGGCCGCGCTGCACGCGCTCGCTCGTCGCGAACACCATGTTGTCGCGCAGGTAGTCGAAGCCGAACTCGTTGTTGGTGCCGTACGTGATGTCCGCCGCGTACGCCGCCTGCTTCTCCGCGTGGCCGACCTGCGACAGGTTGACGCCGACGGTGAGCCCGAGGAACCTGTAGATGCGCCCCATCCAGTCCGCGTCGCGCTGCGCCAGGTACTCGTTGACCGTGACGATGTGCACGCCCTTGCCGGACAGCGCGTTCAGGTACGCCGGCAGCGTCGCGACCAGCGTCTTGCCTTCGCCGGTGCGCATTTCGGCGATCTTGCCGTAGTGCAGCGCCATGCCGCCGATCAGCTGCACGTCGAAGTGGCGCATCGCCAGCGCGCGCTTGCCGGCCTCGCGGACCACGGCGAACGCCTCGGGCAGCACGGCGTCGAGCGTCTCGCCGTTGGCCACGCGCCCCTTGAGCTCGTCGGTCTTCCCGCGCAGTTCGTCGTCGGAGAGGGCCGCGATGGCCGGCTCCAGCGCGTTGATCTGGCGGACGACCTGGCCGTACTGCTTCAGCAGGCGCTCGTTGCGGCTGCCGAAGATGCGGGTGAGGATGTTGGAGATCATCGGGGTGCGTTCCGGCGGACAGCGTTCGGGTTACGTTCGGTCGCCCGGCGAAAAAACAAGGGGTGAGGACCGCCTCACCCCCGCGCGGGACCGCTCCGGCCTTGCCGTCAGCTCAAGTTGGGAGATTGCAGGAACCGTGCCGGATTCTGCGGCACGCCGTTCAGCCGGACCTCGAAGTGCAGGTGCGGTCCGGTGCTGCGCCCGGTGGATCCGACCGTCGCGACGCGCTGGCCGCGCACGACGAAGTCGCCTTCCGCGACCGTGAGGCCCGACGTGTGCGCATAGCGCGACACGAGGCCGTTGCCGTGGTCGATCTCGAGCATTTTACCATAGGCGGGGTGCCAGTCCGCGAAGACGACCTTGCCGCTGGCCGCGGCCACGATCGGCGTGCCGGTCTCGGCGGGGAAGTCGATGCCCTCGTGCATCGACTGCTGGCCGGTGAACGGGTCGATCCGGTAGCCGAAGTTCGACGAGTACCAGCCGTCGACGATCGGGAAGAGCGTCGGCAGGAACTTGCGGTTCGCTGAATCGTGCACGAGGAGCGCCTCCAGCACGGAGAGCTGGTCGGAGCGCGTGTCCACCTGCCGCGCGAGCTGGTCGACGAGGTCCGCGAACTCCTGCACGGACAGGTTGCGCGACGGCAGCGACGACTCGGCGCCGCCGCGGCCCGGCGAGGTACCCGGCTGCAGCGAAGGCAGCTCCTGCGGCTTCAGCCCGGCGGTCTTCGCGAGCCGCTCGCCCAGGCCGTCCAGCCGCAGCATGCGCGCCTGCAGCTCGCCCAGCCGCAGCGCCATCGCGTTCAGGTGGCCCTGCACGCGCTCCTGCACGCGCGCCGCCTCCTCGCGCTGGTCGGCGAGCACGATCGCCGACAGCCACGGGTGCTGCGTCGCGGCCGCCCATTTCAGCGTGACGAAGTTGAACGCGAACGTGAAGGAGAGGAAGAGGAGGAAGAGCGCGGCGCCGCCGACCGTCCAGTGCCGCCAGTCCAGCGTGATCGTGCGGGCGCGCGCGTCGGCGCCCGCGACCAGAATGATGTTCAATCGTGTACCCTCCACCCACGCGCACCGCCCGCGTCGTCGGGACCGGGAGTGCGCTGCCGCATGGCGAAACCGAATCCTCTGCTGCCCCTCTCCCGGGTCCTTGCCGGCGACGCGAAAGTCGCCGCCTGGCACGACCGGATGGAACGGGAATCCCGCGTGACGACCGCCGTGCGCCGCCTGCTGCCGCGCGCGCTGGCCGATCGAGTGCGGGTCGCGGAAGCGGAGCCGCCGGCACTGACGCTCGCGGCTGCCGCCGGCGCGGTCGCGGCGGTGGTCCGCCAGCGTTCGCCCGACCTCCTCGCCGGCCTTCGGCGGGAAGGCTTCGACTTTACTGAAATACGGGTGCGCGTGCAAGTGAAGGCCGAGCGGCTGCCCGGGCCCAAACCCGAGAAAAATCATGGGATTAAGGTCGAAACACCGCCGTTGAAGCGGTTAGCCGCGATGCTGCCCGAGGGCCCGCTCAAGGCGGCGGTGCAGCGGCTGGTCCGGCGTTGCAGTTAGTCGTCCCGCCGGGCGCGGGCGTCGGGGGACGCTCCCCCTAGAGCAGGATCACCAGCCGCTCGAACAGGAAGAACAGCATGACGCCGGCCAGCAGCCAGATCGTGAACTTCACGACCTGCACGAGGAAGCGCAGGTAGCGGCGGTCGCGCGTGAAGACGTAGAGGACGCCGCCGGTGACGATGGCGCCGATCGCCAGGAACAGCAGCAGCCGGACGACGACCACGGGAGGGCTTGCGGCCCGCGCGGTTACGCGGGCTTGAGCGCCCAGTCGTGGAACGCGGTCGGGACGGTCTTCTCGTCGGCGAACGTCGCGAACTCGTGCGCGTCCGCGCGCGCGAGCAGCGCCCGCGCCAGCTGGTTGTTGAGGCCGTGCCCGGACTTGTAGGCGGTGTACTGGCCGATCAGCGGATGGCCGAGCAGGTAGATGTCGCCGATGGCGTCCAGCACCTTGTGCCGGACGAACTCGTTGTCGTAGCGCAGGCCTTCGCTGTTCAGCACGCGGAACTCGTCGAGGACCACCGCGTTCTGCAGGCTGCCGCCCAGCCCGAGGCCGGCGGCCCGCATCGCCTCGACGTCCTGCATGAAGCCGAACGTGCGGGCGCGGGCGACCTCCTTCGCGTAGGAGTCGAGCGCGAAGTCGACGACGATGCTGCGGTTCTCGGAGCCGAACACCGGGTGCGGGAAGTCGATCGTGAAGTCGAGGCGGAAGCCGTCGTACGGCTCGAAGCGCGCCCACTTGTCGCCGTCGCGCACCTCGACCGGCGCGGTCACGCGCAGGTAGCGCTTCGGCGCCGGCTGCTCGACGATGCCGGCGGACTTGAGCAGGAACACGAACGGGCCGGCGCTGCCGTCCATGATCGGCAGCTCGGGGCCGGCGATGTCGGCGAAGAGGTTGTCGATGCCCAGGCCCGCGAGCGCGGACATCAGGTGCTCGACCGTCGACACGCTGGCGCCGCCGGCCTTGAGCGTCGACGACAGCCGCGTGTCACCGACGTTTTCGGCGCGCGCGGGAATCGTGACCGGGGCGGGAAGGTCGGTGCGCCGGAACACGATGCCGGCGTCCACGGGCGCCGGACGCAGCGCGAGCTCGACGCGTGCGCCCGTGTGCAGGCCCACGCCGGTGGTCTTGGTCGGGCTCTTGAGCGTGCGTTGCTGGAGCATGGCGGGGTATTTCCCGTTGCGTCAACGGCTTAGCCGTGGATTGTACCACATCGGGCCGCCGGTACGACCGCCGGCGCGGAAGGCGGGGACGCCGGGCGCCCCACGCCTTCGACCCGTGCGCGCCGCAGCGCTTCCCCGCGTGCCGGCCGCCGCGCGGGGCCGCCCTCCCGCGGCCGGCGTCTCAGTCGGCCTGCTTCCTCCGGACCGCCGGGATCTCCGACGCGCCGAACGCCGGCGCCGCCCCGGCGGCCGGCGCCGCGCGGCCCTTGCGCATCACGGCC
>JAYRNW010000279.1:0-10250 GCA_041911995.1 Casimicrobiaceae bacterium
AGGGGGGCGCGCCCTTGGGGCGGCCCGGCGGGCGCTGGTCTCCCCCCGGAGCGCGCTGCGCGCGCCTCCCCCCAGAGGGGGCGCGCCCTTGGGGCGGCCCGGCGGGCGCTGGTCTCCCCCCGGAGCGCGCTTTCGCGCGCCTCCCCCCAAAGGGGGGGGCCGCGCCTTGGGCGGTGTCACGCGACGCCGTGGCCGCCCTCGGCGCGCGCGACGTCCACGCCACGGTTGGCGAGCGCGTCGGCGCGCTCGTTGCCGGGATTGTCGGCGTGCCCGCGCACCCAGTGCCAGGCGACGTCGTGCTGCGCCGCGAGCGCGGCGAGCTCGCGCCACAGGTCGGCGTTCTTGACCGGCTTCCGGTCGGCCGTCTTCCAGCCGTTGCGCCGCCAGCCGTGGATCCACGTCTCGATGCCGTTCTTCACGTACTGCGAGTCGGTGTAGAGATCGACCGGGCAGGCGCGCGTGAGCGACTCCAGTGCGCGGATGACCGCGGTCAGCTCCATCCGGTTGTTCGTCGTGTGCGGCTCGCCGCCGAAGAGCTCCTTCTCGCGGTCGCCGGCACGCAGCAGCGCGCCCCAGCCGCCCGGGCCCGGGTTCCCCTTGCAGGCCCCGTCCGTGAAGATCGTCACGCGGGGCGAACCGGCGGCGCTCACTTCACAGCTGGTCCGACGTCGTCAGGCCTTCGCGCGCGCGCGCCGGCGTGAGCGCCTTGTCGCGGCGCTCGCGCCGCTGCCACGCCGGCGTCAGCACGCGCAACCCGATCACGCGCTTGGTCGCGCGCAGGAAGTAGACGCCGCCGGCGATGGGCCACCAGCGGTCGCCGATCGACTCGAAGAACCCGCAACGCTGCAGCCACTTCTCGCTCGTGAACGGCGGCGCGTACCCGTCGAGGCGGCCGCCGACGACGTCGAAGCCGAGCAGCGTCAGCCAGTCCTTCAGCCGGTAGAGCGCGATGAAGTTGCCGTTCCACGGCGGCGTCTGCGCGCGGCCGAAGTAGCGCTTGGCACCGTACAGCGAGAACGGGTTGAACCCGGCGATCACGATCTGCCCTTCGGGCCGGACGATCCGGTACGCCTCGCGCAGCATGAGGTGCGGGTCGTCGGTGAACTCGAGCGCGTGGGGCATCACGATGAGGTCGACCGCGTTCTCCGCGAACGGCAGCACGTGCGGGTCGGCGATGATGTCGGCCGGCGGGTCGTAGTCGAGGCTCCAGCGCGACGGAATGCGGCTCTGCGCGAGGAACGGGCAGCCCGGCAGCCCGACCTGCAGCGCGTGGAAGCCGAAGATGTCGGCGACCGTCTGGTCGAAGTACGCCTGCTCGCGGGCGAGCAGGTACTGCCCGGGCTTCGTGGCGAACCAGTCGGCGAGCGTCGTTGACAGGCCCGCGCCGGGTCCCGAAGATGCATCCATGACCGCGATTATCCCCATCCCCGCTTTCACGGACAACTACATCTGGCTGCTGCGCGACGGCCGCTCCGCGGTCGTCGTCGACCCCGGCGACGAGGACCCGGTGCTCGCGTATCTCGCGGAGCACGACCTGGCACTCACCGCGATCCTCGCGACGCACCATCATCCGGACCACGTCGGCGGGATAGCGGCGCTGCTCGAACGTTTTCCGGTCCCGGTGTACGGCCCCGCGGGCGAGAAGATCCCGGGGCGGACGCAGGCGGTCGCGGGTGGCGACGTCGTGCACGTGCCGGGCGTGCCCGTCACGCTGACCGTGATCGACGTCCCCGGGCACACGGCGGGGCACGTCGCGTACGTCGGCGACGTCGGCGGCGCGCCTGCGCTGTTCTGCGGCGACACGCTGTTCGCCGGCGGCTGCGGGCGCCTGTTCGAAGGCACGCCGGCGCAGATGTGGGCGTCGCTCGGCGCGCTCGCGCGGCTGCCGGAAGCCACGCGCGTCTATTGCGCGCACGAGTACACGCTGGCGAACCTCGCGTTCGCGCTGGCGGTCGAGCCGGACAATCCCGACCTCGTCGCGCGGCGCGCGCGCGACGCGCAGACGCGCGAGCGCGGCCTGCCGACGGTGCCGTCGACGATCGGCGTCGAGCGCGCGACCAACCCGTTCCTGCGGGCTGCGACACCGGCCGTGCGGCGTGCCGCCGAGCGCCGCGCCGGCCATCGGCTCGCCGACGACGTCGACGCGTTCGCGACGCTGCGCGCGTGGAAGAACTCGTTCTAGTCTCTCCCGACGCGCGCTGCGCGCGCCTCCCCCCAACGGGGGGCTGCGCCCTTGGGGCGGCTTGGGCCGTTCGCCGGCATCGGTTGACGCTCGCGGTGCCCCGGCCTACCATCCCCGGCAATTTTGTCAGGGACGCGAGGCCGGGCGCCGCCGCCCCGCCGGCCGTCATCGGATCTTGAATTGCGCCATCGACATACGCTGATCCTCGCCGCCGCGGCGCTGCTGGCCGCATGCGCCGCACCGGCCCCCGCGCCGGTCGATCCCCCGCCGCCGCCAGCCGCAATCGCGCCGCCGCCCGAACCGCCGCAGGAGGTCGCGGCGGCCCCGAAGCGCAGCGATGCCGAGCTCTTTCCGTCCGCGGCGGGCGCCGACCTGGAGCCGCTGCCGCCGCCGGTCGGCGACCTCTGGGAGCGGATCATCGCCGGCTACGCGATGCGCGACCTCGAGGGCCCGCTCGTCGAGAAGTGGGAGCAGTGGTATGCGGCGCGCCCCGACTACGTCGCGCGGATGGTGGAACGCAGCCGGCGGTACCTCTACCACATCGTGACCGAGGTGACCGAGCGCGGCATGCCCACCGAGATCGCGCTCTTGCCGATGATCGAGAGCGCCTACAACCCGACGGCGCTGTCGACGAGCCGCGCTGCGGGCATCTGGCAGTTCATCCCGTCGACCGGCAAGCACTACGGGCTGAAGCAGGACTTCTGGGTGGACTCGCGCCGCGACGTGCTCGCGGCCACCGACAAGGCGCTCGAGTACCTGACCAAGCTCCACGACGACTTCGGCGACTGGCAGCTCGCGCTGGCGGGCTACAACTGGGGCGAGGGCAACGTCGCCAAGGCGGTCGCGCGCAACAGGGCGAAGGGGCTGCCGGCTGACTACGAGAGTCTCGCGATGCCGGCGGAAACGCGCAACTACCTGCCCAAGCTGCAGGCGGTGAAGAACATCGTCCGCGACCCGGAGAAGTACGGCCTCGTGCTCGGCGACGTGCCGGATGCCCCGTACTTCGCGGTGGTGAAGACCAACCGCAAGATCGACACGCGGCGCGCCGCCGAGTTCGCCGAGATGTCGCTCGAGGACTTCGTCGCCCTCAATCCGCAGCACAACCGGCCGGTGATCGCCGGTGCCGACGAGTACTCGATCCTGCTGCCGATCGACAACGCCGAGATCTTCGCCGCCAAGCTCGAGCTCACGGCGCAGCCGCTGGTGTCGTGGCAGGCGTATCGCCTCAAGGCCAACGAGACGCTGCCGCAGGTGGCGGCGAAGTACGGGATGTCGGTGGAGACGCTGCGGGCCGTCAACGGCATCGGCCCGAATTCGCGCGTGCCGGTCGGACACACGCTGCTGGTCCCGGCGCAGCGGCCGTCGAACGAGGCGGCCGAGACGCTCGCGCAGGCGGTGTTCACTTCCGTCCCGGCCGGCCGCACGTTCTACTACACGGCCAGGCGCGGCGATACGCTGCAGCGCGTCGCCGTCCGCTACGGCGTCACCGTTTCCGACTTGAAGTCGTGGAACGGCCTGCACGGCGAGACGCTGCAGGCCGGCCAGAAAGTGCGCGTCACGAGCGACGTGGTCCCGGTCGCGAAGGCCGGCGGGACGACCAAGCGCGTCGCCGCGACCAGGGGCGCGAGCCGGCAGGCGAGCGCGGCGAAGGCGCCCGCGCCGAAGACCGCGACCGCCGCCCGCAAGCCTGCGAAGCCCGCGTCCACCGCGCGGGTCAGCGGCCAGTTCGGCTCGTAGCGACGGTTCGAGCGCGGCGGTTGTCGGTCCCGGAGGGGGGCGGCGCGCCCGGGTGCGGGTGCGTGCGGCGGCGGGCCTCGCGCAAATGAAAACGGGCGGCATCGCGCCGCCCGTTTTTCGTCCGCCGCAGACCTGCGACGGATTGCGTGGCCGCCTGCTTACAGCTTCTTCGCGGCCTTCTTCTTCGTGGTCTTCTTGGCCGCCTTCTTCTTCGGCGCGGCCTTCTTCTTCGTGGTCTTCTTGGCCGCCTTCTTCTTCGGCGCGGCCTTCTTCTTCGTCGTCTTCTTGGCGGCCTTCTTCTTCGGGGCGGCCTTCTTCTTCTTCGTCGTCTTCTTGGCGGCCTTCTTCTTCGGGGCGGCCTTCTTCTTCGTCGTCTTCTTGGCGGCCTTCTTCTTCGGGGCGGCCTTCTTCTTCGTCGTCTTCTTGGCGGCCTTCTTCTTCGGGGCAGCCTTCTTCTTCGCCGGCTTGCGCTTGGCGGCCTTCTTCTTCGGCGCCGAGGCGGCCGGGGCCGCGGGCGTCATCATCGACATCATGTCAGCCATCATCTTGGTTTCTCCTGTCTGAGTTACCGTAACTGTTATGTTGCTTCTCTTCGTGGCAGGTGGTGCAGGATCGTCAATTTTCTTGCGCAACCACTTGACAAATCCATTCCGCCTGCTGCCTGCATTGTAGCCACGTTTAACGGTTTTGCAAGATTTCGTCGCCGATTCCGACACTTGGTGCCGCGGGTGTTGCGCTTTGCGCACACGGCGAATTGTGGGTCGCGGACGCTCGCGAGCGCGCATCGCGCACGCATCGCGCGCCGCGATCAGGGCAGCCGGCTCTCGAGCGCGATGAGGTCGGCGACGCTCTCGCGGCGACGCGCGAGATGCACGTGCCTGTCGTCGACAAGGACCTCGCAGGCGCGCGGGCGCGTGTTGTAGTTGGAGCTCATCGCCATGCCGTACGCGCCGGCGGCGCCGACGGCCAGCAGGTCGCCGGGCGCGAGCGCGAGCAGGCGGTCGTGCGCGAGGAAATCGCCGCTCTCGCAGACGGGGCCGACGATCTCCCAGCGCCGCGCGTCGCCGTCGCGCGGCCGCACCGGATCCACCGGGTGCCACGCGTCGTAGAGCGCGGGACGCAGCAGGTCGTTCATCGCGGCGTCGACGATCGCGAAGTTCCGGTCGGCGCCCGGCTTCAGGTACTCGACCCGCGTGAGCAGCACGCCGGCGTCGCCGACGAGGCGGCGTCCCGGCTCGAACAGCAGGCGCTCGGGCCGGCCCGCGAACAGCTCGCGCAGCATGGCCGCGTAGTCGGGCAGCGGCACCGGATCCTCGTCCCGATAGCGGATGCCGAGGCCGCCGCCCAGGTCGATGTGCGCCAGCGCGATGCCGTCGGCGCGCAGGCGCGCGACGAGGTCGAGGACCTTGGCGGCGGCCTCGCGGTACGGCGCGAGGTCCGTGATCTGCGACCCGATGTGGATGTCGAGGCCGTGGACGGCGACGTGCGGCGACCGCGCCGCCTTCCGGTACAGGTCCGGCGCGGCGTCGAACGCGACGCCGAACTTGCTCTCCTTCAACCCGGTCGCGATGTACGGATGCGTCTTCGGGTCGACGTCCGGGTTCACGCGGAAGCTGACCGGCGCCCGCTTTCCGACGCGGGCCGCGACCGCGTGGAGCCGCGCGAGCTCGCCCTCCGACTCGATGTTGAAGCACAGGATGCCGGCGGCGAGCGCCTGCTCCATCTCGGCTTCCGACTTGCCCACGCCGGAGAACACGACCTTGGCCGGGTCGCCGCCGGCGGCGATCACGCGCGCGAGCTCGCCGCCGGACACGATGTCGAAGCCGCTGCCCAGCCGCGCGAACAGGTCGAGGATCGCGAGGCTGGAGTTGGCCTTCATCGCGTAGCAGACGAGGTGCGGCAGGCCCGCGAGCGCGGCGTCGAACGCGCGCCAGGCGCCTTCCAGCGCGGCCCGCGAGTACACGTAGCACGGGGTGCCGAACCGCTCGGCGATCGCCGACAGCGGGACGCCTTCGGCGTGCAGCTCGCCGTCGCGCCAGGCGAACGCGGTCACCGCGGACCCTCGCGCCGCGCGCCGCGGCGTGCGCGCGCGCAGCGGCCCGGCAGCGTCATGGCTTGCGCTCGGCGGGCGCCGACTCGCCGGCGGCCGGCGTCGGCGCGGCCGGCGTCGATGCGGACGACGGTGCGGCGGGCGCGCTCGCGGCGGGAGGCGCGGCAGGCGGCTTCGGCGGCAGGACCAGCGGTCCCTTGATGCCGCATCCTGCGCACGCGAGCGCTGCGACGAGCACGGCGGGCAGGCGGAATTGACGTAACATCGGCAGGCATCCTAACACGCGCGCACATGGCCTCCGACACCGCATTCATCGCGTCCGCCGACGCCGCGCTCGCGGCGATCGGCGCCGCAATCGACGCCGCGCTCGCCGACAGCGACGCCGATGCCGACTGGAGCCTCAACGACGGCATCCTCGAGATCGACTGCGACGGCCGCGGCAAGCTCATCGTGAATCGCCACGTGCCGAATCGCGAGATCTGGGTCGCGGCGCGCGCGGGCGGATTCCACTTCCGCGCCGCCGGCGGGCGCTGGAGCGACACGCGCTCCGGCGAGGACCTGGCCGACGTCCTCGGGCGCCTGCTGCGCGAGCAGGCGGACCTCGCCGTCGACCTCGCCGCGCTCCCGGCGCCGAGCCACTAGCACCGGCCGCGGCACCACGCGCCGCGCCGCCGCGCGCCGCGTTCCGCTCACGCGGCCAATAGCGCCGTCCAGTCCTCGAGCTCGCGCCGCAGGACCGTATGGCCCGGCAGCAGCGACTCGACCAGCGCCCAGAACCGTGGCGAGTGGTTGAGCTCGACCAGGTGCGCGACTTCGTGCGCGACGACGTATTCGGCGAGCGCCGGCGGCAGCTGCACCAGCCGCCAGTTGAGGCGGATCTCGCCGCGCGCGTTGCAGCTCCCCCACTCGCTGCGCGCATTCGACAGGCGCACCGTCGGGGTGGAGGCCGTGATCCGGCCGGCGTACGACTGGACCTGCGGCGCGACGAAGCTCCACGCCTCGTCGCGCAGCCACTTGCCGACGATCTCGGCGACCAGTGCCTCGTCCTGCGCGCGCGGGTGGAGCACCGTCAGGTTGAAGAGGTCGGGCGCGATCCGCACGCGGCGCGCCGGGAACACCTCCAGCGCGAGCTCGCGGCCACGGTAGAGGATCGGGGCGCCGGACTTCCACTCGCGCGGCATCACGTCGCGCCGTCGCCCGCGCCACTCGGCGAGCGCCTTCACGATCCAGCCGGTGCGCTCGACCAGCGCGGCCTCGATCTCGGACAGCGTCACCCACCGCGGCGCCCGCACGGTCAGCCCGGTGAGGTCGACCTCCATGCCGATGGTTCGCCGCCGGGCGCGGATCAGCCGGTAGTCGACGGTCTCGGCCCCGAGCGCGATGCGCTTGACCTGCCCGTCGCGGTTGCGGCGCCGGGCGTCGCGGCCGCGGACCTCGTCGAGGCGCAGGAACGCGATCGCCACCGTCACGTCGGCACTCCGAGGCGGGCCACTTCGTCCTCGATCCAGCGCTCGACTTCCTGCGTCAGCGCGGCCGGGTCCTTGCCGGCCGGCGAGATTGGCGCGCCGATCGTCATCGTCACGGTGCCGGCGCGCTTGCCGAACACGCCTTTGGGCCAGATGTAGCCGGCGTTGTGCGCGACCGGGATGATCGGGACGTCCATTGCGATGGACAGCCGTGCGCCGCCCGTCTTGTACTTCGCGCGCCGGCCGGCGCGGATGCGGGTGCCCTCGGGATAGACGACGATCCAGAAGCCCTGCGCGAAGCGCTCGCGGCCCTGCTTCGCGATCTGGTCCATCGCGTCGACGCCCGCCTTGCGGTCGATCGTGATCGGTGAGGCGAGCTTGAAGCCCCAGCCGAAGAACGGGATCGACAGCAGCTCCTTCTTCGCGACGAAGGCGAGCGGCGGGAAGTAGAGATTGAGCGCCAGCGTCTCCCACGTCGAGCTGTGCTTGGACATCACGATGTGCGGATGCCCGCGCGTGTCCGCCGGGATGTTGGCGAGGCCGTCGACGCGCCAGTGGATGCCGCACAGCAGCCGTGCGCCCAGCAGGTTGACCCGGCACCAGTGGGCGGCGATCAGGTAGCGCGGGACCGGCGGCAGCCAGAACGTGGCGACCATCGCCAGCGCGTAGAGCGGCGTGACGGCGGTCTGGTACAGCAGGAAGGCGATGGCGCGCAGGCCGGAGAGCATCGGCGTCGGCGCGACCACTACCGGACGCCTCGTCGCGGCGCGGGCACGCCGGTGTGCCGGCGTCGCTCGACCGCGCGGCCGCACGCCCGGATCATTCGTTGGCCAGCAGCGCCGACACGGCGAAGGCCAGGTCGGGGAAGATCACGGTGTTCTTCGGAATGTTGCCCTCGCGCAACGTCTTCTCGCCCTTTCCGGTCAGCACCAGCATCGGCTGGGCGCCGACGGCCTCGGCCGATGCCAGGTCGCGCAAAGAGTCGCCGATGCAGGGCACTCCCGTCAACTCCACGTTGAACCGCTTGCCGATCTCGACGAGCATGCCGGGCCTGGGCTTCCGGCATTCGCACTTCGCCTCCGCCGTGTGCGGGCAGAAGAAGATGGCGTCGACGCGGGCGCCGGCGTGGGCGAGCGCCTTGTGCATCTTCTCGTGGATGGCGTTGAGCATCGCCATGTCGAAGAGGCCGCGGCCGATGCCCGACTGGTTGGTCGCGACGACGACGCGGAACCCGGCGTGGTTGAGCCGGGCGATCGCCTCGAGGCTTCCGGGCACCGCGCGCCACTCGTCCGGCGACTTGATGAAGTGCTCGCTGTCGTAGTTGATGACGCCGTCGCGGTCGAGGATGATGAGCCGCACCTGGCGGGTCGGCGAGACGGCTTCGGAGGCGAGCTGGACCATCGCTGCTACGCGAGCTTCGAGATGTCGGCGACGCGGTTCATCGTCGCGGCCACGCCGCGCAAGAGCGCGAGGCGGTTGGCGCGGATCGCCGGGTCGTCGGCCATCACCATCACGTCGTCGAAGTAGCGGTCGACGGCCGGCTTGGCCGTCGCGAGCGCCTTCAGCGCCCCCGTGAACTCGCCGCTGCCGTAATCCGCCTCGACCTGCGGCGCGAGCTTCTGGAACGTGACGTAGAGGTCGTGCTCGGCGCCGTCGGCCAGGCGCGCGCGGTCCACCGCACTGGCGGCCTCGTCGCCGCTCTTCTTCAGGATGTTGACGATGCGCTTGTTGGCGGCGGACAGCGCCGCCGCCTCCGGCAGCGCGGCGAACGCCTGCACGGCGGCGAGCCGCGCCGGCAGGTCGGCGATGGCGTCGGGCCGCGCGTCGAGCACCGCGGCGACCTGGTTCGCCGTGTAGCCCTGCTCGCGCAGGTAGCCGCGCAGCCGGTCGTAGACGAAGTCGAGGACGGCGTCCGGCTGCGGCTTGACCGCCGGCACCGAGTCAAATGCGTCGAACGCGAGCCCGGCCAGCGTGCGCAGCGAGACCGCGTGGTTGCGCTCGACGAGGATGCGGACGACGCCGAGCGCGGCGCGGCGCAGGCCGAAAGGGTCCTTGTCGCCGGTGGGCAGCGCGCCGATGCCGAACATCCCGGCGAGCGCCTCCAGCTTGTCGGCGAGCGCGACCGCCTGCGCCACCGGGTCGTCGGGCAGCCGGTCGCCGGCGGCCTTCGGCCAGTAGTGCTGCTCGATCGCGGCGGCGACCGCGGCGGGCTCGCCGTCGTGCTGCGCGTAGTAGCGGCCCATCAGGCCCTGCAGCTCCGGGAACTCGCCGACCATGTCGGTCACGAGATCGGCCTTCGCGAGCAGCGCGGCGCGGTCGGCGGCCGCCGGGTCGGCGCCGAGCAGCGGCGCGATGCGCGCGGCGAGGAAGCGCAGCCGGTCCACACGGTCCGCCTGCGTGCCCAGCTTGTTGTGATGGACGACGCTGCGCAGGCGCTCGACGCGCGCGTCGAGGCGCTGGCGGCGGTCCTGGTCGAAGAAGAACCTGGCGTCGGCGAGCCGCGCGCGCAGCACGCGCTCGTTGCCGGCGACGATGGCCGCCGGGTCGCGCGTCTCGAGGTTGCTGACCAGCAGGAAGCGGTTGACGAGCCGGCCGGCGTCGTCGGCGAGCGCGAAGTACTTCTGGTTCAGCTGCATCGTCAGGATCAGGCACTCCTGCGGCACCGCGAGGAACGCGGCGTCGAAGGTGCCGGCGTAGACGGCCGGCCACTCGACGAGCGCCGTCACTTCGTCCAGCAGCGCGTCGGGCTTGATCGGCGTCGCGGTGCCGGCGGCGCCTTCGAGCTGCACGACGATGTTGGCGCGGCGCGCGGCGA
>JAYRNW010000280.1:0-5444 GCA_041911995.1 Casimicrobiaceae bacterium
CGTGGCTGCCCGAGGACGTCGCGCGCGACCGGCGCGGCTACGTCCTGACCGGCGACGACGTGGTGAAGGCCGGGCGCTGGTCGCACGAGCGCGATCCCTACCTGCTGGAAACGAGCGCCCCCGGGGTGTTCGCCTGCGGCGACGTGCGGCTGAGCCCGGTGAAGCGCGTCGCCTCCGCGGTCGGCGAGGGCAGCATGGCGATCGCGTTCGTCCACAAGTACCTGGCGCAGCACGCACGGTAACATCGGGGCCGCGGGAAGGACATGATGCGACGCCCGCAATCCCTCGCGACGTCGGCCGGCGGGTCGCGGGACGCTGGCAACGCGCGCCGCCGGCGCGGCCCTCACCGGACATGCACATGATCGACGCCTCGTGGCTGCTGTTCGTCGTCGCTTCGCTGGTGCTCATCGCCACGCCGGGGCAGGACATGATCCTCGTCATGTCGCGCTCCGTCGCGCAGGGCGCCGCGGCGGGCGTCGTCACCGCCGCCGGCGTGAGCGTCGGGCTCGTCGGCCACACGGTGCTCGCCACGCTCGGGCTCGGCGCGATCCTGCGCACGTCGGAGTGGCTGTTCCTCGCGCTGAAGTTCCTCGGCGCGGCGTACCTGCTCTACCTCGGCATCCGGATGCTGCGCACGAAGCACGGCGCGCTGGCGATGGCGGCGGAGGGAGGACGCTCGCTGCGCAAGCTCTTCGCCGACGGTGCGGTTTCGAACCTGTCGAACCCGAAGGTCGCGATCTTCTACTTCGCCTTCATTCCGCAGTTCGTTGCGCCGGGCGCGCAGCACCCGACGATGACGGTGTTCGTCCTCGGGCTCGGATTCGCGGCGCTCACGTTCGTGGTCAAGGCGCCGATCGGCGTCTTCGCGGGCACGCTGTCCGCCTGGCTGCGGTCGCGTCCGGGCGTGCTCACGTGGGTCCATCGCTCCTCCGGCGCCATCCTCGTGGGGCTCGGCGTGAGGCTGGCGCTCGAGGAGCGCACCGTCGGCTGAGCCGGCATGCGGCCGCGACGACCGGGAGACGCTCATGCTTGTGAACCGGGCCCTCGGCCGCGAGTGGAAGGTCACCGACGCCGCGATCTTCGTGTCGTCGCAGCGGGCGGCACCGGGCGTCGAATAGCGCAAGGGAGGCGCAGGATGCCGTTGCCGGGAAGCGGCGCGATGCTGCTGACGTTCGACGTCGCCGCCGAGGCGATCGCCGAGCACGACGACTGGCACACGCACGAGCACCTGCCGGAGCGGCTCGCGATCCCCGGCTTCCTGCGGGGGACGCGCTGGGTCGTGACGGGAGGCGCACCGCACTACATGGTCCTCTACGAGGTCGAGCGCCCGGAGACCCTGGCGTCCGCCGCCTACCTCGAGCGGCTCAACGACCCCTCGCCGTGGACGCGCAAGATCATGCCGTTCTACCGCGGCATGAGCCGGGGGCTGTGCGCCGTCGCCCGCAGCTGCGGCATCGGCACCGGAGGCTTCGCCCTGCTGGTCCGCTTCACGCCGGCGCGCGATGCGCACGCGGCGCTCGACGCGTGGCTCGGCGCCGTCATGCCGCAGCTTGCCGCGCGCCCGGGGCTCGGCAGCGTCCACCTGCTGCGCAGCGCCGTCGCGGCGCAGATGACGTCCGAGCAGCGCATCCGCGGTGCGGACGCGGGCGTCGACTGGGCGCTGCTGGCCACCGGATACGAGGAGGACGCGGTCGCGCGCCTTGCGCATGCCGAGCTCGCCGAAGCCGAGCTCGCGAAGCGCGGCGCGACCGGCGTATCCGTTGCGACGTATCGGTTGGCCTACGCAGTGTCCGCGCAGGACGTCGGGGCCTGAATCGGGCGGCGTGGTGCCAGTTCGGTCCGCTCGGCGCCGGCCTCGCCCGCGACCGAAAACTCTGGTTCAATGCGGCGAGCGTGCGGCGGGCACCCGAAGCACGCCGTTCCCCGCGTCGTCGAGTCCACTGCCTGCCGAGCCTGCATGTCGAAACTGCGCGTCCACTGCTTCTCGACGTCGATCGACGGCTTTGCCGCCGGCCCGAACCAGAGCCTGCAGAATCCGCTCGGCGAGGGGGGCCCCGCGCTGCACGAATGGGTGTTCCCGACGCGGACGTTCCGGCAGATCGTGATGGGCCAGGACGGCGGCAGCACCGGTGTCGACGACGACTTCGCGGCCCGCGGCTTCGACAACGTCGGCGCGTGGATCCTCGGCCGCAACATGTTCGGGCCGGTGCGCGGCCCGTGGCCCGACGCGGACTGGAAGGGATGGTGGGGCGACGATCCGCCCTACCACGTCCCGGTGTTCGTGCTCACCCATCACCCGCGCGCGCCGGAGCGGATGGCCGGCGGGACCACGTTCCACTTCGTGACCGAGGGCGCTGCCCACGCGCTCGCGCTGGCGCGCGAGGCGGCGGCGGGCCGCGACGTCCGCGTCGGCGGCGGCGCGGCCACGATCCGGCAATACCTGCAGGCGCGCCTGGTCGACGAGATGCACGTCGCGGTCGCGCCGGTCCTGCTCGGCCGCGGCGAGGCGCTGCTGGAAGGCATGGACCTGCCGCAGCTCGGGTATGCTTGCGTCGAGCACGTCGCGACGCCGAAGGCGACCCATTACGTCATCGCGCGGGCCGCGGCCTGACGCACCTGCGCCATCGGCATCGACGCGCAATTTCCGGAGGCATCCATGTCCGTGTCGTCGTTCTTCAGGGCCGCCGTCGCCTGCTTCTGCATCGCCGCAACCTCCGCGCTGGCGGCCGACGCGTCCGAGCGCCGGTTCATCCGCGAAGGGATGAGCGAAGGCGAGCTCATCATGAAGGTCGGCCGCCCCGACAGCGAGAGCGTCGACAGCGGCGGCGGCTCCGCGGTCACGGTGAAGCGCTGGATCTACTTCCCGGCGCCCGGCGACCCGCAGACGGTGACCACGGTCAAGATCCGCGAGGGCAAGGTGGTCGAAGTCGCGCGCGAGGTCGCGCGGTAGCCACCGGGCGCCGCCTCGGCGAGTCACGTTCCCGGCGCACCCCGTCCGCACGGCCCATCCCGTGGTGACCATCGACCGCGTCGACCACTTCGTGCTGACCGTGCGCGACGTCGACGCCACGTGCGAGTTCTACGCGCGCGTCCTCGGCATGCGCGTCGTCACGTTCGGCGAGGGCCGCAAGGCGCTCGCGTTCGGCGCGCAGAAGGTCAACCTGCACCAGGCCGGGCGCGAGTTCGAGCCGAAGGCGTCTCACCCCACGCCGGGGTCCGCCGACTTCTGCCTGATCGCGGCCGTTCCCTTGCCCGACGTCGTCGCGCACCTCGCGCGCTGCGGCGTGCCGATCCTCGAAGGCCCGGTCGCCCGCACGGGCGCCACCGGCCCGCTGCAGTCGGTGTACTTCCGCGACCCCGACCTCAACCTCGTCGAGGTGTCCGTCTACGCGGCGCCGGGAGAATGACGCCCATCGACCCCGACCTGCGCCGCACGTGGCTGTTCGGCCCCGGCGCCGACGCCGCCGCGCACGACGCCATGCGCGACAGCGGCGCCGACGCGCTGATCGTCGACCTCGAGGACTTCACGCCGCCCGCGCGCCGCGACGAGGCGCGGCGCGGGCTCGCGAACCTCATGCAGCGCTGGCGCGACGCGGGCCGCGTCGTTGCCGTGCGCATCAACATCCTCGACGGCGACGGCCCGGCGGACCTCGCCGCGGCGATGCCGGCGCGCCCCGACGTCGTCGCGTACCCGATGACGACGAGCGCCGCGCAGATGCGCGCGCTGCACGCGGCGCTCGCGCACTGGGAAGGCGTGGTCGGCATCGCACCGGACACGACGGAGATCCTGCCCGTCTGCGAGACCGCGCTCGGCGTCGTCGACGTGCGTGCGATCGCCGGCGGCAGCCCGCGCATCCGCGCCGCGCTGCTCGGCGCCGAAGACCTCGCGGCCGACCTGTGCGCGGAGCGCCATCCCGACGCGACGGAGCTCGACCACGCGCGCCGGCGCTTCGTTCTCGAGTGCCGCGCCGCCGCCATCGAGCCGATCGACGCCCCGTACACGTTCTCCGACATCGAGGGCGCCGTGCGCGAGGCGCGCTACGCACGGCGGCTGGGGTACCGCTGCAAGTCGCTCGTCCGCCCCGAGCACGCGCGGCCGCTCAACGACGCGCTGACGCCGGACGCGGAAGAGCTGCGCCGCGCCGCCGCGATCGTCGCCGGCTTCGAGGCGGCGCGCGCCCGCGGCGAGGACCGCGCGCTCGTCGACGGCCTGTGGGTCGAAGTGCCGACCTACCGCAACGCGAAGCGGCTGCTCGAGCGCGCGCGGCGGCTCGGCGGCGAGGCGTGACCGCAGGCCACCGGACGGCCGCATGCCCGTCATTACCGTGGAGATCGTCGCCGACGCGCAATGCGTTCTGCCGCACGGTGTCGCGCAATCGCTCGCCGACGCTGCCGGCCGCGTGCTCGCCACGCCGCCCGGGCAGACGTGGGTGCGCGTGCGCACCCGCGCCCGCGATGCCTATGCGGAAAACGACGCCGCCGTCGATCCGGCCGGACTGCCGGTGTTCGTCTCGGTGCTGAAGCGCACGCCGCCCGCCGGCGCCGAACTCGATGCCGAGATCGCGGCGCTGACCCAGGCGCTGGCGGCGGCGCTCGGCCGCCCCGCCGCGCGCGTGCACGTCGAGTACGCGCCGGCCGCGGCCGGCCGCGTCGCGTTCGGCGGCCGGCTCGTGCGGTGAGCGTGTCGTCGAAACCTCCATGATCGGAGGCCGCGTGGACGCCATCGCGCACTTCCGCAAGCACCTCGCCGCGGACTGACGCGGCCACGGCACGCCGCCCGCGCGAACGCCGCGCCCGGCGGCGTCCCGCCGGCATACAATCGCAGCGGATGCCGCACCAGCGGCGCCGTCGGTGCGCAGGCGATCCGCGCCTGCGGTCGCGACGGGGCCGCGCCCGGTTCGGGAAGGAGTGGACAGCCATGTCGCAGAAGCATCCGCCGCGCAGGTCGCCGGCCGGTCGCCTCGCCGCGCGGTGCGCGGCCGCCGCGCTCGTCGCGGGCGTCGCGGGCGTCGCGGCCGCCGCGTGGGCCGAGGACCTGCCCGCGTTCCGCAAGGGGATGTGGGAGTTCAACCGGACCGTCGACACCGGCACGGGCAAGCCGCAGCTCATCTCGAACAAGGAGTGCACGGACCCGACCGCCGCGATGAGGAAGCAGAACGACATGCTGACGAAGGCCGGATGCAAGTTCTCGTCGGTGACGCGCAGCGGCGGCGCGTACACGTTCACGTCGGACTGCGCGATCCAGGGCGTCACCGCGCAGTCGAAGAGCGTGCTCACGCCCGGCGGCGACTCCGCGTACACGGTCGACGTCGAGTCGAGGCAGGGCGGCGTGACGTCGCGCGAGCGGCTGGTGGCGAAGCGCGTCGGCGACTGCTGAGCGCGGCACGGCCGGCGATAAGTGGGGTCAGAGACGACTTCCCTGTACCGTTGTGCGAATTGGTGAC
>JAYRNW010000281.1:0-10216 GCA_041911995.1 Casimicrobiaceae bacterium
CCGGCATGCCTGGCGCTCCTGACTGGACAATACATCACAACATGATATTATGCCTGCGTCACCCACGCGACCCGCGAGGCAAACGATGCGGCTCCACTCCCTTTCCCGGCTCGCATTCTCCTCCGAGCACGGCTGGCCCGAGTTGCGGCAGCGGCCGCCCGCGCTGCGAAACCTGTTCATGCGCGTCGTGCTGCCGTTGTCGCTGCTGCCGCCGGTCATGGTCTACCTGGCCGGGACGCGGCGGCCGTGGATGCTCCCCGGCGGCGCCGGCGTGCACGACTGGCTGCGCGTGGCCGAGATCTTCTTCCTGGCCGAGATGGTGACGATCGCCGCGCTGGGGTGGCTGATCCGCGAGGTCGCGGCCACCCGCCGCGTCGCGCTCGACGCCCGCGCGGCGTGGCTGCTCGCGCTCGTCTGCCCGATCCCGCTCTGGCTGTCGTCGCTGGCGCTGCTGGCCGGGAGCCCCGCGTTCGGTGCGGCGGCGGCGCTCGGTGCGCTGGTGCTGTCGGGCGCGCTCATGCTGCGGGGCGTCGGCGGGCTCGGCCGCGCGCGCGACACGGTGGTCGCCGCGGGGATCGCGCACACGGTGCTCGGGGCGTGCGTCAGCGGCTGGGTGCTGCTGCTCGCCCTCGTGCTGCTGTAGGCGCCACGACGCGGCACGGCGCAGGGGGCCAAAAAGAAACCGGCCTTGCGGCCGGTTCGTCATGCTGCGACGCAGTGCCGTAGAGGACCTCAGTTTCCGAATCGGTAAGCCACCGTCAGGTAGAAGATGTTCTGCGTGTAGCTCGGGTTGGCGAACGCCCCGCTCCACCAGCTGTAGTTGGTGGTGGTGGCGCTGGTGTTGAGGCTCTGGAAGTACGGGTAGTAGCCCTGGTAGCCGCGCATCTGGTCGTCCGTGTAGTCGTACTTGTTGTACCAGTACCCGGCCGTGAAGCTCCAGTTCTTGTTGAACGCGTACTCGCCCTTGAGCTGGAAGCGCGTCAGCTTCGTGTTGTCGGTCACGTAGTTGACGAGCGGCCCGCCGTTGAAGCCGCCGGCGGCCTCGTAGTTGGACGACCAGAAGTCGACGCCACCGTTGGTCTCCTGGTAGCTCAGCGAGCTCGTGAGCCGCAGGTTGTCGAGCGGCACCCAGTCGGCCATCAGGGCGACCAGCCAGTTGCCCTGCGTGTTCTTCGTGCCCCAGTTGAAGTTCAGGCTGTTGGAGCCGCCGTCCGGCAACGGGCCGAGGTTGGGCACGGGCGGATTCGTCGACGAGCCCGTGTTGCGGTACATCTGGTTGAACTTGACCTCGCTCCAGTTGCCGATGAGGCTCACGCGGAACTTGTCGGGATCCCCGTACGAAACCGAGAGGTCGTACAGCTGCGTCCGGTCGTCGGTGCGGCCGTAGTAGTTGCCCTTGTAGTCGGTCCCGCGCCACGTGGCGCCGAAGCTCACCGACGTCATCGGCAGTGGTGTCCAGTCGAGGTTCAGGCGAACCATGTTCTGGTCGAAGTTGTTGACGTCGTACGCGGTGAAGTAATACGGCACGTTGGCCGACGTCTGGCCGGAGCTGTTGTTCGTGACGCTGGGGTCGAGGTCCGAGCGCTGCTGCAGGTACTGGTAGCGCAGGCGCCCGCTCCAGTCGGCCCACTTCGTGTTGCGGTACTCGATCCAGAAGCGCTGGATCCGCGAGTTGTCGGCGGGCTCGAGCTCGCGGTCGATGTTGGTGTACGTGTACTGCCCGAGGATCTTCTGCCGCGCGTCGATCCGGTACGATGCGTCGATGCCGTAGGTGTTCTTCGTGTACCCGAAGTTCTCCGCCGCCTCCAGCGGCGCGATGCAGAAGCGCGTCGGCGAGGCGGACCAGTTGTTGGTCGTGCTCGGCGGGATCGGATCCGGGCACGTGCTGGCCGCGCTGCCCAGGCCGCCCCAGTTGTACCCGATCGAAGTCGACTTGTTCGCCTTGTCGTAGTACTCGTAGTAGATCCGCGTGTCGAGGCCCTTCATCGGCGTCGCGTTCCACGACACCGTCGCCGTCGTCGTCTCGACGTTGCCGTCGAACGTCGACGCGCTGGGCTGCGTGACCAGCGTGCCGACGCCGGTCGGCGGCGTCTGGCTGCCGGTCGGCTTCAGGCTGCCGGACGTCACGCCGAAGTTGTTGGTGAGCTTGCTCTGCGTGACGCGCACCAGCAGCTGCGAGTCCCACGGCAGGTCGCGAACCATGCCGTTCAGGCTCCACTTCTGCAGCTCGTTGTCGGGCGCCGGCAGCTGCCAGTCCAGCGCGCTCCTCATGTAGAAGTTCGTCCACTGCGTGGTCGGCGTGCTGTTGCTGAACTTGCTGTCGAGGAACGCGAACTTGACGTTCCACGCCTTGGTCGCGTAGCCCGCTTCCAGCGTCGAGTTCTGCGTCTTGTACTCGGTCGGCATGCCAAGCTCGATCAGGCCGTTGCCCGAGCCGGTGCCGAGCTGCGCGCTGCCGGGCCGCGTGCCCGTCGTCGTGACCTCGTTGTAGTCGGCCCTCACGTAGAACGGCGTGTTGGCCGACACCTCGACGTTGCCGCCGATCGTGTTGCGCTGCAGGCTGTAGTTGAACGTGTTCCACTGCCCCGGGTTGTACGCCTGCGGGTACGGCAGCGCCGGGTTGGTCTGCAGCCCGGTGCCGGCGCCGGCGAGCGGCGTCAGCGCGTTGAACGACAGGTTGTGCGGCATGCGGTCCGAGTAGAACTGACCCTTGAACATGCCGTAGCCGCCGCCCAGCACGTTGATGTACTGGTCGTCGCGACCCATGTTCTCGGCGAAGCCGCGCAGGTAGTAGCCGCGGTTGGCGCCGATCAGGTCGATGACGCCGATGACGCCGCTTTGCGTGTCCTGGTACTCCTGCGCCTTGGCCTCGTCGGCCGGCCCGGTGAACGGCGTGATCGTCGTGCCCGTCGTCGCGTACGGGCCGCCGAACGCGCCGTTGCGCGTGCCGCCGTCGGTGCTGGTGCCGCGCCCGCCGACCGTCAGCGAGCCGCTCCACACGAAGCTGCCGAAAGGATTGTCCTGGGCCCAGGCGGTGCCGCTTGCGAACAGGCTGGTCACGAGGACTGCAACGAGCTTCTTTCTCATGATGTTCCCCTGGTCTGTTCGTTAGCGGAGGAAGAACTGGCCGTAGGCGGAGGCCGGCGCGTTGCTGCCGTGGATCTGCCGGTGGCAGGCCACACAGCCGCTCCCCTCGAACCGGATGTTCCCCGGGTTGATGTTGGGCAGCGTCCCGCGCCCGTCGTAGATGCCGTGCGTATGGCCGCCCGGGTGGCAGTCGGCGCACAGCGCCGGCGGCTTCTGCGCGAGCAGGCGGTTGTGCGCTGAGCCGTGCGGCGTGTGGCACGTCGCGCAGTTCTCCATGACCGGCGGATGCTCGTGGATCCACGGGCCGCGCTTGTCGGCGTGGCAGGAGAGGCACAGGTCGACGTTGGACTCGGCGCGCAGGCTGGCCGCGGTCAGCGTCCCGTGCGGGTCGTGGCAGTCCTGGCAGCCGACCTTGCCTTCGATGATCGGGTGGTGCGACGGCTTCAGGATCTCGGCGCGGATGTCCGTGTGGCAGGTGACGCACGTCTTGTACGCGAGCTGCCGCGCCGTCGTCGTGTACGGCGACGCCGCGAACGAGGCGTTTTTCAGGTTCTTGTTGTTGGACGCCGTCTGCGCGCCGTGGAAGCTGTGGCAGTTGACGCACGTGACCTCGACCTTGCGGTGCGTGCTGACCGCCCAGCGGTCGAGGTGGCGCGAGGCGGCGTGGCAGGTCATGCACACGGCCGACTTCTGGTCGGCGGTCGCGTCCTTGCTCGAGAGCGCGCCGATCGGCTTCGCCTTGCCCGGGTCCTTCAGGTGCTCGGTCGGGTCACCGTGGCACGCCTGGCACGCGGCGCCCGACGCGTCGTTCTTCGCGCCGTGCCCCGTGAGCAGGATCGAGTTGTTCGCCTTCTCGTGGCAGTTGGCGCAGACCGGTGCGTCCGCCGCCTTCGGCTGCTGCGCGACGGCTGGCGACACGGCGAACGCCAGCGCGGCTGCCAGCAGGCCGGCGGCCGTGAAGATCGACTTGACTCGCATGGAAAGCCCCCTTTGATTGCGGAACCGCCGCCACGGGGACGGCGATCGCTGCGTCCGCGTCGTCCTCGCGCCGCGCACGCATTGGGCGTGATCGTGCAACGGCGGGGCGCTGGGCGAGTTGACGATGGTCAACCGGCCGCGGGCGCACGCGATGCGTGTTGCATCGACGACACGGAGCCGGTCGAAACATACATGCGCGCCTGTATGGAAAGCGAGCAGGCTCGGCGCCGGCGCGGCCCGGCAGCGGCGGCGGGAACGGGCGGGGACTTCAGTCGAAGACGGCGATCGACTCGACGTGCGCGGTGTGCGGGAACATGTTGACGACGCCGGCCGCGGCGAGCCGGTAGCCGCGGTCGTGGACGAGCACGGCCGCGTCGCGCGCGAGCGTGCCCGGCGCGCACGACACGTAGACGATGCGCCGCAGGCCGCCGTCGTCGTCGCGCCGCGGCAGCGACTTGACCAGTTCGACCGCGCCTTCGCGCGGCGGATCGATCAGCGCACGGTCGAGGCGGCCCAGCGCTGCCACGCTCTGCGGGGTTGCGGCGAACAGGTTGGCGACGGCGAAGCGCGCGTGCGCGGCGAGGCCGTTGCGTGCGGCGTTCTCCGCGGCGCGCCGCACGAGTGAAGCGTTGCCCTCGACGCCGAGCGCCTCCGCACCGCGGCGGGCGATCGGCAGCGTGAAGTTGCCGAGGCCGCAGAAGAAGTCGGCGACGCGCTCGCCCTCCCGCGGCGCGAGCAGCGCCAGCGCGCGGCGCACCAGCACGCGGTTGATCGCGTCGTTGACCTGCGTGAACTCGGTCGGCCCGAACGGCATGGTCACGCCGAACTCGGGCAGCGCGTACGCGAGCGACGCGTGCGGCGGATGCAGCGGCGCCACGCTCGCGGGGCCGCCGGTCTGCAGCCAGAACTCGATCCGGTGCGCTTCCGCGAACGCCACCAGCAGCGCGGCATCCGCCTCGGACAGCGGCGCGAGGATCCGCAGCACCAATGCATGGACCGGCGCGCCGTCGCGCTCGCCGACGGCGACCTCGATCTGCGGCAGCCGGTCGCGGAGCGACAGCGCACCGACCAGCGCGCGCAGCGCCGGCAGCAGGCCGGAGAGCTTGCGCGGCAGCACGTGGCACTCGGTCATGTCGGCGACGTAGCTCGACCGGCGCTCGTGGAAGCCGACCAGCACGCCGCCCTTCTTCGCGACGTGGCGCACGGACAGGCGCGCGCGGTACCGGTAGCCCCACGCCGGGCCTTCGATCGGGGGCAGCACGACGTCCGGTCGCACGCGCCCGATGCGCGCGAGCGCGTCCTCGAGCGCGCGCTGCTTGGCCGCGACCTGCAGCGCGGGCGTCGCGTGCTGCAGCGTGCAGCCGCCGCACACGCCGAAGTGCGGGCAGCGCGGCGTCACGCGCGACGCGCTCGCCCGCCGGACCGCCGTCACGCGGCCGACGGCGAACGTCGGCTTGTCCTTCACGACTTCCACGTCCACGCGCTCGCCCGGCAGCGCGCCTTCGACGAACAGCGCCTTGCCGCGCACGTGCGCGACGCCGCGACCTTCCTGGTCGAGCGACTCGATCGCGACGTCGGGTTCGATGGGGAGCGGGACTGGCACGGGAGACGCGGCCGCGGGCACGGGGCCGGCGCCAGATTGTACCGGCGGGGACCGGCGCGCCGCGCCGCTCCGGTAAACTTGAGCGCGATGCGGCTGCTCGCGTTCGACACGTCCACGTACTGGCTGTCCGTCGCCTGCGGCGACGCGGAGGCGCTCGCCACGCGCGAGGAGCCGGCCGGCAACGCGCACTCGGAGCGGTTGCTGCCGCTCGTCGACGCGGTGCTCGCCGACTGCGGCTGGTCGCTGCGCGACCTGGACGCGATCGCGTTCGGCGCCGGGCCCGGCTCGTTCACCGGCCTGCGCATCGCGTGCGGCGTCGCGCAGGGCTTATCGCTCGGCGCGGGCGTGCCGCTGCTGCCGGTGCCCACGCTCGAAGCGCTCGCGCAGCACGCGTGGCGGACGCACGGCGTCCCGCGCGTCCTCGCCTGCCTCGACGCGCGGATGCGCGAGGTCTACGTCGCCGCCTACGAGCGCGCGGACGGCGGCTGGCGCGAGCGCGCGGCACCCGCGGTGCTCGCGCCGATGCGCGTGCGGCCGCCGGAAGGCGGCGGACACTGGCTCGGGGCCGGCGACGGGTTCGCCGCGTATCCGGAGCTGGCCGCCGCGCTCGAGCTCTCCGACTTCGACGCCGCTGCGGTGCCGGACGCGCGCGCGGTCGCCGAGCTCGCGCGGCCGCGGGTGGCCGCCGGCCTCGCGGTCGACGCCGCGCACGCGCTGCCGCTGTACGTGCGTCACCGCGTCGCGCTGACGACCGCCGAGCGCGACGCCGGCATGCGGTTGTAGCATCGCCCGATGGCCTCGCTGCCGAAGCCCAAGCCCGCCGCGCCGGTCGTGTGGCGGCCGCTGCGCGCCGGCGACGTCGCGTACGTCGCCGCGCTCGAAGCGCAGATCCACGCGGCGCCGTGGACCGCCGGCAACTTCCGCGACGCGCTCGCCGCCGGCTACAGCGCGCAGGTCGGCGAGCGCGAGGGGCGCATCGTCGCGTACGGCGTGCTGATGCTGGGACCCGGCGAGGCGCAGCTCCTCAACCTGTCGGTCGTGCCCGACGCGCGCCGCGAGGGCCTCGGCCGCGAGCTCCTCGCGCGCTTCCTCGCCGACGCGGTGCGGCTCCACGCCGAGCAGGTGTTCCTCGAAGTGCGCATGGGCAACGCCGCGGCGATCGCGCTCTACGAAGCGGCCGGATTCGTCCGCGTCGCGCGGCGCGCCGCATACTATCCGCAGGGGGCCGACGGCACGCGCGAGGACGCGCTCGTCATGCGGCGGTTCGTGGTGGCGCCGGAGCCGGGGCGCGGATGACGGCCACGCGCGACGAGGTGCTGGCCGAGCTCAAGCTCGCACCGCTGTGGCGGCGCCGCGCCGCGCCCGCCGCAGCGCAGGCGCCGGCACCGGCGGCCGTCGCCGCGGCTCCGGCGGTCGCGGAAGCGGGGGCCAAGTCCTCCATGGAACCGGCATCGGACGCCACGGGTCCGGCGGCCGGCCACCCGGCCGCGCCGCCGATGCCCGAGGAAGCGCGCGACGAACGCGTCGCGCGCATCGCGCGCCTCGACTGGGACGGCTTCGCGGCGGACGTCGCCGCCTGCACGGCGTGCGGCCTCGCCCGGACGCGCAACCGGGCCGTCCCCGGCGTGGGCGACCGCGACGCGCAGTGGCTGTTCGTCGGCGAGGCGCCGGGCGCCGAGGAGGACGCGCGCGGCGAGCCGTTCGTGGGGCAGGCCGGGCGCCTGCTCGACAACATGCTGGCGGCGCTCGGGCTCGCGCGCGGGCGCGGCGTGTACATCGCCAATGTCCTCAAGTGCCGGCCGCCCGGCAACCGCACGCCGGAGCCCGGCGAGGCCGACGCCTGCCGGCCGTATCTCGAGCGGCAGGTCGCGCTCATCCAGCCGCGGCTCATCGTCGCGCTCGGCAAGAGCGCGGCGTCGCTGCTGCTCGGCACCGACGCCACGATCGCGAGCCTGCGCGGGCGCGTGCACCGGTATCGCGGCGTCCCGCTGGTCGTCACCTATCATCCCGCCTACCTGCTGCGCAACCTGCCGGACAAGGCGAAGGCGTGGGAGGACCTGCTGCTCGCGCGGGCGACCGTCGCGCAGGCGGCGTCCTCCGGGGCGCCGGAACCGCCGTCCGTCACGTGACGGCTTGCGCGGGACGGGCGCTCGCCTCATATTGCGGATTGCGGGCCGCGTGGCCCGCGCGCTTCGAGCCTGGAGGGAACATGTTGAGGAAACTCGCCGCCCTGGTCGCCGCCGCCGCCATGCTGTCGCTCGGGGGCTGCGGCTACAACGACCTGCAGCGGCAGGACGAAGGGATCAAGGCCGCGTGGTCCGAGGTCGTGAACCAGTACCAGCGCCGCGCCGACCTCGTGCCCAACCTCGTGAACACGGTCAAGGGCTACGCCGCGCAGGAAGCCGACGTGCTGACCGCCGTGACCAGCGCGCGCGCGAACGTCGGCGCGATCAAGGCCACGCCCGAGCTCGTCAACGATCCGGCCGCGTTCGCGAAGTTCCAGAAGGCGCAGGGCGAGCTGACCAGCGCGTTGTCGCGGCTGCTCGTCGTCGCGGAGAACTACCCGAACCTCAAGTCCGACGCGCTGTTCCGCGACCTGCAGTCGCAGCTCGAGGGCACGGAGAACCGCATCACCGTCGCGCGCAAGCGGTACATCGACTCCGTGCTGGCGTACAACACGACGGTCCGGTCGTTCCCGACCAACCTGACCGCGATGCTGTTCAAGATGGACGTGAAGCCCAACTTCGCCGTCGAGAACGAGGCGGCGATCAGCGCGCCGCCGAAGGTCGACTTCGGCAAGACGCCGGCCACGCCTGCGCCGGCCGCGCCCGCGCCGGCCAAGACGTCCGGCGCCGCGGCGGACAAGACGGCCGCCGCGCCCGCCGATCCGGCGCAGGAGCTCATGAAGAAGGGGTACTGACCCCGCGTTCGCCGCCACGACGAGGCCGCCGGGCGTCCGGCGCCGCGCGGAGCGGCGCCTGGTGCCCGCAGCACCCCGGAGCCACCGCGTGGATGCCACGTCGACGATGCGCAGCGCGCTCGCGGCGCTCTTGCTGGCGTTCGCCGTCGGGCCGGCGCACGCGTGGGAGGCGGGCACCGACGGCCTGTTGCCGGTCCCGCCGCTCGCCGCGCGCGTGACCGACCTGACGCAGACGCTCTCGCCCGGAGACGCCGGCGCGCTCGACGCGAAGCTCGCCGCGTGGGAGCAGCGGACGGGCAACCAGCTCGCGGTGCTGATCGTGCCGACGACGAAGCCCGAGCCGATCGAGGCGTACGCGATCCGCGTGGCCGACGCGTGGAAGGTCGGGCGCAAGGGGCGCGACAACGGCGCGCTCCTCGTCGTCGCCAAGGACGACAAGAAGCTGCGGATCGAGGTCGGCTACGGCCTCGAAGGCTCGCTGACCGACGTCACGGCCAAGCGGATCATCGCCGAGACGATCGCGCCGCAGTTCCGGCAGGGCCAGTTCGCCGCCGGCATCAACGCCGGCGTCGACCAGATCGTCGCGGTGGTCGACCGCGGCGAGCCGCTCGCCGCGCAGCCGGCGGCCAAACCGGCGACCGGGCGGGCCGGCGCGTTCCCGATCGAGATGCTGCTCATCATCGTGTTCGTCATCGTGCCGATCCTGGGCGGGATCCTGCGGCGCATCTTCGGCCGCGCCGTCGGATCGACGATCGGCGCCGGCATCGTCGGCGCCGGCGCGTGGGTCGTCGCCGGCTCGGTCCTGATCGCCGTGCTCGCGGCCGTCGTGGCGTTCGCCATCATGCTGTTCGCCGGCGCCGGCGCCGGCCTCGTGCACCGAGGGGGCGGCGTGTGGATCCCGTCGGGCGGCGGCTGGGGCGGCGGCGGAGGTGGCGGAGGCGGGTTCTCGGGCGGCGGTGGCGGCTTCGGCGGCGGCGGCGCGTCGGGCGGGTGGGACTAGGATGCCGGGTACGCTCGGGCCGCGCCTGCGCCGCCTGTGGCGGCACCTGACGACCGATCGTGCGGCCGTCCGCCGCGCGTTTCCGCCGGAGGAGCTGGTGCGCGTCGAGAACGCGATCGCCGAGGGCGAGCTCAGGCATTCGGGGCAGGTGTGCTTCGCCATCGAGGCCGCGCTGCCGCTCGCGCGCGTCTGGCGGCGCCTCGCGCCGCGCGAGCGCGCGCTCGAGGTCTTCGGCCTGCTGCGCGTCTGGGACACCGAGCGCAACGACGGCGTGCTCGTCTACGTGCTGCTCGCCGACCGCGACGTCGAGGTCGTCGCCGACCGCGGCATCCACGCGCAGGTGGGCGCGCAGGCGTGGGAGCGCATCTGCCGGCGGATGGAGGCGCTGCTGCGCGCCGGCCGCTACGCCGAAGGCGTGGCGCAGGGGGTCGCCGAAATCTCGGAACTCCTCGCCACGCACTCGCCGCGCCGCGGCGACGATCGCAACGAGCTCTCCGACCGCCCAATCCTACTGTAACGTCCTCGAAACGCAGCGCGTTTCGATGCCGGCGGAGGCCCGGACCGGCCCGGCCGGGGCGCCCAACGGAGTGAGCGGGGGGAGGGGTGGGGGGGCCCCCGGGGGAACCCC
>JAYRNW010000282.1:0-5018 GCA_041911995.1 Casimicrobiaceae bacterium
CCGGCTGCGCCGGCGCCAACGGCACGATCGCGAGCGGGCAGCGCACGAACTGCGCACGCGCCGCGGCCTCCCCGTGCACGCGCGCGACGAGCGCCAGCGTGCGCGCGTACGCGCCCAGCAGCACGTGCTGGCCGTTGTCGAGCGGAAGGCCCGCGCGCTCGACGCGCCGCGCGCGGCCGCCGGGCACCGCGCCCGCCTCGTACACGCCGACCGGCACGCCGGGGTCGGCGTGCGTGACGGCCGCCGCGCAGCCGGCCCAGCCGGACGCGCTGACGCTCGTCGTGCGCCGTGCGCCGGGGCGGCTCGGCCTGCTCGCGGGATTGCTGGGCGCGCGCGGCCTGTCGTGGTCCGAGCGGTTCGCCAATCTGCGCTGGTTCCGCGCGCTCGCGCGCGCCGGGTTCGTGCGGCCGGCCGGCGAGACGGTCGCCCGGATGCTTGCGCCGCTGCCGCCGCGCGTCGCTCGGCTCCTGTGGGAGCCGCTATGCGTGGCCGCGCTCAACACGCCGCCCGCGAAGGCGTCGGCGCAGGTGTTCGCGAACGTGCTGCGCGAGGCGTTCGCCGGCCCGCGCGCGGCGAGCGACCTGCTGCTGCCGGCGAACGACCTCGCGGCCATCTTTCCCGACGCGGCGGCGCGCCACGTCGCCGCGCGCGGCGGCGCACTCGTGACCGGCGCCGCCGCGCAGGTCGTCGCGCTGTCGCGTTCCGGCGTCACGATCGCGGTCGGCGGCCGGGCCGAGCCCGCGGCGGCCGCGATCGTCGCCGTCGGCCCGCACCAGCTGCGGCGGGCGTTCTCGCCGGAGGCGCTGGCGGGCCACCCGCCGCTGCCCGCGGCGATCGACGCGCTGGGGACCCTCGCGTACGAGCCGATCGTCACCGCGTGGCTGGGCTACGCGGCGCCGGTCCGCCTGCCGGCACCGATGGCGCGGCTCGACGACGCGCCGGGCCAGTGGGTGTTCGACCGGCCCGACGTCCTCGCGCGCGCCGGCGCCGGCGCGCCGCGGCTGGCGCATCTCCTTGCCGTCGTCGTCAGCGCCGGCGGCCCGCACACGGCGCTGTCCGGCGACGCGCTCGCCCGCGCCGTCGACGCACAGCTGCGGCGGCTCTCCCCCGGGCTCCCGCCGTGCGCCTGGTCGCAGGTGATCGCCGAGAAGCGCGCGACGTACGCGTGCACGCGCGGGCGGCCGCGGCCGGCCGGGCCGCGCCTCGCCCCCGGCGTCTACCTCGCCGGCGACTACGTCGACGCCGACTATCCGGCCACGCTCGAGGCGGCGGTGCGCAGCGGGATCGCAGCCGCCGAAGCGCTGCTCGCCGATCGCCGGTAGGCGCGGGAGGGTCAGAGACGACTTTCCGTCTGCGCCGCCGGACTTGGCGGGGACAGCGGGGAAAGTCGTCTCTGACCCTACTTGGCGTAGCGTCCGCTACGCCCACGCGAGCGAATGCCCGCCGTCGATGGTGATCGTCGCGCCGGTCAGGTAGCGCCCGGCGTCGGAGGCGAGCAGCAGCAGCGCGCCGTCCAGGTCTTCCGGCACGCCGAAGCGCCGCATCGGCACGCGCTTGCCGAGCGACTCGCCGGCCGGCGAGCGCAGGAAGTCGCGGTTGAGGTCGGTCTCGACGTAGCCGGGCGCCAACGCGTTGACGCGGATGCCGTGCATCGCCCATTCGAGGGCCAGCGCCTCGGTGAGCCGCAGCAGGCCCGCCTTCGCGGCGACGTACGCGGCGACCTGCTTCGCGACGCGGAACGCGAGGATCGACGCGACGTTGACGATCGCGCCGCCCTGCTTGCCCGCGACCATCGCCTGCGCGACCTCGCGCGCGACGCGGAACGCGCCGTCGAGGTTGGTGTCGAGCACGCTGCGCCACGCGTCGTCGTCCGTCTGCAGCGCGGGCCGCGTCAGCGTGACGCCCGCGTTGTTGACGAGGACGTCGATGCGCGCGGCGGCCGCCACCGCTTCCGCAACGGCGCGCGCGACGCTCGCGGGATCGCGCACGTCGAGCGCGACCGCGTGCGCGGGGCGGCCCGCCGCGCGCAGCTCGTCGACCAGCCCGGCGAGCGCGTCGCCGCGGCGTGCCGCGACGACCACCGTCGCGCCGTGCCGCGCGAGCAGATGCGCGAAGTGCCGGCCGAGGCCGCTCGACGCGCCGGTGACGAGCGCGACGCGGCCGGCGAGCAGGTCGGGAGCGAACATCGTCATCGCGTGCCTCGCGCCGGGTCCGGATCGGAGTCGAGCCCGCGCGCCCGGTCGCGCAGCACGAACTTCTGGATCTTGCCGGTCGCCGTTTTCGGCAACGGGCCGAACACGACGGTCTTCGGCACCTTGAAGCGCGCGATGTGCTCGCGGCACCAGCCGACGATCTCCTCGGCGGTGACGGGGTCGGCTCCGGGCTTCAGCGTGACGAACGCGCACGGCGTCTCGCCCCACTTCGCGTCCGGCCGCGCGACCACCGCCGCCTCCATGACCGCCGGATGCCGGTACAGGCACTCCTCGACCTCGAGCGAGCTCACGTTCTCGCCGCCGGTGATGATGATGTCCTTGCTGCGGTCCTTGATCTCGACGTAGTTGTCCGGGTGCCAGACGGCGAGGTCGCCGGTGTGGTACCAGTCGTGCGCGAACGCGGCGGCGGTCGCCCGCTCGTTGCCGAGGTAGCCCTGCATGATCGTGTTCCCGCGCAGCATCACCTCGCCCAGCGTCGTCCCGTCGCGCGGCACGGGCGCGCCGGTCTCGGGGTCGCCGACCTGGAACTGCGCGAGCGTGGGCAGCGGCACGCCCTGCCGCGCCATCCGCTGCGCGCGCGCGGGTAACGACAGCGCCGCCCATTCGTCCTGCCAGGCGCACAGCGTGGCCGGCCCGTACGACTCGGTGAGCCCGTACAGGTGCGTGACGCGGAAGCCCATCGCCTCCATCGCCTCGATCACCGCCGACGGCGGCGCCGCGCCGCCGGTGGCCACGTCCACCGTGTGCCCGAAGCGCAGCTTCACGGCTTCGGGCGCGTGGATCAGCAGCGTCAGCACGATCGGCGCGCCGCACAGGTGCGTGACCCGGTGGTCGCGGATCGCCGGGAAGACGAGTGCCGGGTCCACGCGGCGCAGGCACACGTGCGTGGCGCCGGCGGCGGTCACCGCCCACGTGTACGTCCAGCCGCAGCAGTGGAACATCGGCAGCGTCCACAGGTAGACGCTGTCCGGCGCCAGCCGGAACGCGAGCGCGTTGCCGAGCGCGTTCAGGTACGCGCCGCGGTGGTGGTAGACCACACCCTTCGGGTCGCCGGTCGTGCCCGACGTGTAGAGGAGCGCGAGCGCGTCCCACTCGTCGCGCGGGCCCGGCCACGCGAACGCCGGGTCGCCTTCGCCCAGCAGGTCCTCGTAGCGGACGCTGCCCAGGCGCGCGCCGGACGGGCCCTCCGGGTCATCGATGTCGACGACGAGCGGCGGCGCGGCGAGCTGCCGCAGCGCGGCCTCGATCACCGGCGCGAACTCGGCGTCGGTCAGCAGCACCTTGGCGCGGCCGTGCTGCAGGATGAACGCGATCGTCGCCGCGTCGAGCCGCACGTTGATCGGGTTGAGCACGGCGCCGAGCGCCGGCACCGCGTAGTGCGCCTCGAGCAGCGCCGGGACGTTCGGCGCCATGATTGCCACGGTGTCGCCGCGGCCGACGCCGCGCGCCGCGAGCGCCGACGCGAGCCGGCGGCAGCGCTCGGCGAACTCCCGGTACCGGTACGCGAGCCGGCCGTGGCGGACCGCGATCTTCTCCGGGTAGACGAGCGCGCTGCGCTCGAGGAAGGCGACCGGCGTCAGCGGGACGTAGTTGGCCGGGTTGCGCGGCAGCCCGAGCGCGAACGGGGATTCCGGGTCGCCTGCCATCGTGCCTCCCGGTCAGCGCGCCGCGCCCGTCCGGTTGCGCAGGATCCGCTGCTGCTCGCGGTTCCACTCGCGCTCGCGGATCGCGTCGCGCTTGTCGTGCTGCTTCTTGCCCTTGGCGAGGCCGACCTCCAGCTTGATGCGGCCGTGCTTGTAGTGCAGATCGAGCGGCGCCAGCGTATACCCGGCGCGCTCGACCTTGCCGACCAGCCGGTTGATCTCCTCGCGGTGCAGCAGCAGCTTGCGCGTGCGGGTCGGGTCCGCGCGCACGTGGGTGGACGCCTGCGTCAGCGGCGTGATGTGCGCGCCGACGAGGACGATCTCGCCGCCCTTCACCACGACGTACGCCTCCTTCAGGTGCGCGCGGCCCCCGCGGATCGCCTTGACCTCCCAGCCTTCGAGCGCCAGCCCGGCCTCGAAGCGTTCCTCGATAAAATAGTCGTGGAACGCCTTGCGGTTTTCGACGATGCTCATGACTGACCCGACCTTCGCGCGCCGGCGGACGCGGCCGCGACCATTCTAGCAACCCGAAGCCCGTACGCCATGCACCGCGCCCAGAAGTCCGTCCTCGTGCCGTACAGCGCGCAGCAGATGTTCGATCTGGTCGACGACATCGCGCGCTACCCGGAGTTCGTGCCGTGGTGCAGCGGCAGCGCGGTACTGGCCGTGCACGACGCCGGCAAGACGGCGCGGCTCGACATCAACTACCACGGCGTGCACGCGCACTTCACGACCGACAACGTCAACGTGCCGCCGGAGTCGATCGTCGTCACGCTGAAGGACGGCCCGTTCCGCCACCTGCACGGCGAGTGGTCGTTCCGCGCGCTCGCGGCCGACGCGTGCAAGGTCGAGTTCGTCATCGCGTACGAGTTCAAGACGCACGTGCTGGAGACGCTGGTCGGCCCGGTGTTCAGCCACATCTGCAACACGTTCATCGACGCGTTCGTGCACCGCGCCGAGCGCCACTACGCGAGCCCGCCGCCGCCGTGACGCTCGCCGTCACCGTCGCCTACGCAGCGCCGGGCGTGGAGGCGCTGGTGCCGCTCGCGCTGCCGGCCGGCGCCACCGTCGCCGACGCGGTCGCGGCGAGCGGCATCGTCGCGCGCTGCGGGCTGCCGGCGGGCGCGATCGCCTTCGCGATCTTCGGCCAGCGGGCCGACGG
>JAYRNW010000283.1:0-30057 GCA_041911995.1 Casimicrobiaceae bacterium
ATGAAGATCCTGTCGGCGGCGCTCGACGCGCTGGCGAAGGACGGCGGCAAGGTGCTCGACGGCGAGACGGCGTTCACGCTGTACGACACGTTCGGCTTCCCGCTCGACCTCACGGCCGACGTCGCGCGCGGCCGCGGCGTGGGCGTGGACGAGGCCGGGTTCGACGCCGCGATGAACGCGCAGCGCGAGCGCGCGCGTGCCGCGTCGACGTTCAGGATGGGTGCGCAGCTCGACTACGCGGGGCCGAAGACGGCGTTCCGCGGCTACGAGTCGCTGTCGGAGGAAGGGCGCGTCGTCGCGCTGTACCGCGACGGCGCCCGCGTCGACGCGCTCGCCGCCGGCGAGCAGGGCATCGTCGTGCTCGACCGCACGCCGTTCTACGCCGAGTCGGGCGGGCAGGTCGGCGACCGCGGCGAGCTCTCGAAGGGCGGGGCGTGCCTGACGCTCTTCGCCGTCGCCGACACGCAGAAGGTGCAGCCGGACGTGTTCGGCCACATCGGCGAAGTGAAGACCGGCGAGCTGAAGGTCGGCGACACGGTCGCCGCGCACGTCGACCACGACGCGCGCGGCCGCACGATGCGCAACCACTCCGCGACGCACCTGATGCACAAGGCGCTGCGGCAGGTGCTGGGCGCGCACGTCCAGCAGAAGGGCTCGCTGGTCGACGCCGACAAGACGCGCTTCGACTTCGCGCACAACGCGCCGCTGACCGACGACGAAATCCGGCGCGTCGAGGAGATCGTCAACGCCGAGGTCATCGAGAACACGGCCACGCAGGCGCGCGTGATGCCGATCGACGACGCGCAGAAGCTGGGCGCGATGATGCTGTTCGGCGAGAAGTACGGCGACGAGGTGCGGGTGCTCGACATCGGCACGTCGCGCGAGCTCTGCGGCGGCACGCACGTCGCGCGCACCGGCGACATCGGTTTCTTCAAGGTGGTCGGCGAGGGCGGTGTTGCGGCCGGCATCCGCCGGATCGAGGCGGTGACCGGGCGCGGGGCGCTCGCCGTCGTGCAGCGGGAAGGCGCGCGGCTCGCGGCGGCCGCCGGCGCGCTGAAGGCGCCGGTCGGCGAGCTGGAGACGAAGATCGCGCAGCTGGTCGAGACGCTGCGCGCGACCGAGAAGGAGCTGGCGAAGCTCAAGGCGAAGGCCGCGGCGTCGGCCGGCGACGATCTCGCCGGCAGCGCGGTCGACGTCAAGGGCGCCAAGGTGCTGGCGGCCTCCGTCGACGGTGCGGACGCGAAGGCGCTGCGCGAGACGATGGACAAGCTGAAGGACAAGCTGAAGAGCGCGGCGATCGTGCTCGGCAGCGTCGCCGACGGCAAGGTCACGCTGATCGCGGGCGTCACCGGCGACCTCACGGCGAAGGTGAAGGCCGGCGAGCTCGTCAACCACGTCGCGCAGCAGGTCGGCGGCAAGGGCGGCGGCCGGCCCGACATGGCGCAGGCCGGCGGCACGGATCCGGCCGGGTTGCCGGCGGCGCTGAAGTCGGTCACCGCGTTCGTCGAACAGCGGCTGTGAGCGATCCCGCGCCGATGGCGGCGCAATTCGCGAGCGACAACTGGGCCGGGATCTGCCCGGAGGCGTGGGCGGCGCTGGCGCGCGCCAACGCCGGCCACGCGCCGGCGTACGGCGGTGACGACTGGACGGCCGCCGCGGTCGCGGCCATCCGCGCGCTGTTCGAGACGGACTGCGACGTCCACTTCGTGTTCACCGGCACCGCCGCGAACGCGCTCGGGCTCACCGCGCTGTGCCGCAACACCGACGCCGTCGTCTGCCACGCGATGGCGCACATCAACGTCGACGAGTGCGGCGCGCCCGGGTTCTTCAGCGGGGGCGCGGTGCTCGTCACCGCCGACACGCCGGACGCGAAGCTCACGCCGGAGGCCGTGACGCGGCTGGCGGTGACGCCGCACGACGTCCATTCGTCGCGGCCGCGCGCGCTCTCGCTGACGCAGGCGACCGAGCTCGGCACCGTGTACGCGCCCGACGAGGTCGGGCGCCTGGCCGAGCGCGCGCGCAGCCTCGCGATGCGCGTGCACATGGACGGCGCGCGGCTCGCCAACGCGATCGCCGGGCTCGGCTGCGCGCCGGCGGACGTGACGTGGCGCGCAGGCGTGGACGTGCTGTCGCTGGGTGGCACGAAGAACGGATTGCCGTTCGGCGAGGCGGTCGTGTTCTTCGATCGCGGCCTCGCCGAGGAGTTCGGGCGCCGCCGCATGCAGGGCGGCCAGCTCGCGTCGAAGATGCGCTTCCTGGCCGCGCCGTGGGTCGGCGTGCTCGCCGACGGCGCGTGGCTGCGCCACGCAACGCACGCGAACGCGATGGCGGCGCGGCTTGCCGCGTCGCTCGCCGGCGTGCCCGGCGCGCGCGTCATCGCCCCCGTCGAGGCCAACGGCGTCTTCGTCGACCTGCCGCTGCCGGTGATCGCCGCACTGCGGGCGAAGGGCTGGCAGTTCCACCCGTTCGTCGGCGAGACCGGCATCCGCCTGATGTGCGCGTGGGACACGACCGCCGACGCCGTCGACGCGCTGGCCGCCGACGTGCGCGCGCTCGCAGCGGCGCACGCCGCGGCGTGACCGGCCTCCAGCGCAGCCCGGAGCCGTCATGAAACCTTTCCGTCCGCCGCTGGTCCTCGCCGCCGGCGAGTGAAATTCGTCTCTGACCCCGGCCCCAGCCCATGCACCTGCGCCCCGAAGTCACGCTCGACGCCCTGAACCGCCGCGGCGACGGCCGCCTGCCGGGCCTCGTCGGGTTCCGCGTCCTCGACATCGTCGAGGGGATGCTGACGGCGGAGATCGAGATCCGGCCCGAGCTCGTCGCGCCGAACGGCTTCCTGCACGCGGCGACGATCGTCGCGCTGGCCGACACCGCGTGCGGCTACGGCTGCATCGCGCACCTGCCGCAGGGCGCCGAGAACTTCACGACGGTCGAGCTCAAGGCGAATTTCTTCGCGACGGCGCGCGAGGGCGCGGTAGTGGCCGTCGCGCGGCCCGTGCACCTCGGGAGCACGACGCAGGTGTGGGACGCCGAGGTGAAGCGCAAGGCCGACGGCCGGCAGCTGGCGCTGTTCCGCTGCACGCAGCTGATCCTCTGGCCGAAGAAAACCTGACCGGCCGACCGCGTCGCGCGTCAGCGCTGCATCTTCTCGCGCACGCTCTTCAGCGCGTCGATGAAGGCGTTGAGGCCGGTCTTGTCGAGGCCGGTCGGCACGGTGTCGAACTCGAGCAGCAGGTGCCTGCGGTCGTCCGACAGGTGGAGCGTGACGTCTCCGCAACGTTCGAGGTCGATTTTCTTCTGCGTGGCGTCCTTGTCGGTGCCCATCGTTCGTCTCCGTGGCAAGTCGAGGTCCGGCGCAACCGGTCAGCGCGCGGCGCGGGTCGCCGGCGCGCGCGTGGAACCCGCGGCATCGCGCAACGCGGCGAGCCGCGCGAGCAGCGCGTCGGGCCGCTCGTCGACCGTGCGCACGGCGCCGGCGTAGACGCAGCCCGTGTTGCCGTCGAGCGTGACGACGTCGCCCTCGGCCAGCACGGTGTCGCCGATGCGTACGCGCCGCGCCTCGGCGTCGATCGCGAGCGCCGTGCAGCCGACGAGGCAGACCTTGCCCAGCTGCCGCGCGACGACGGCCGCGTGCGACGTGCGCGCGCCGCGCTGGGTGAGCAGCCCGCGCGCGAGGTCGAGCGCCGCGAGGTCGGACGTCTCGGCGTCGCGGCGCACGAGCACGACCGGCGCACCCGCCGCCGCGCGGGCACACGCGCGCGCCTCGTCGAGGGCGATCTCGCCGACGGCGACGCCGGCGTTCGCGCTCGCCGCGCGCGCCAACGGGGCGGACGCCGCACCGTCGTCGGCGACGACGCGGGTGACGACGATCCGCTCGGGGGCGAGCTCGGCGGCGCGCGCGAGCGACTCGCGTGCGTCGACGATGCGCTCGTCGGCGAAGTCGAGCAGGATGCGCAATGCGGCGAGCGGCGAGCGCTTGCCGGCGCGGGTCTGCAGCAGGTACAACCGGCCGTCCTCGACCGTGAACTCGAAATCCTGCATGTCGGCGAACGCGCGCTCGAGCCGGTCGGCCGCTGCCGCGAGCTCGGACCATGCGGCAGGGAGCGCCGCGACGAGCGCGCGTGCGCCGTGCGCGACGCGGCGGCCGGACACGACGTCCTCGCCCTGCGCATCGGGCAGGTAGTCGACCCAGAGCCCCGGCTCGCCGGTCGTCGGGTCGCGCGTGAAGCCGACGCCGGCGCCCGAGCGCCCGCCCGCGTTGCCGAACACCATCGCCTGCACGATCACGGCCGTCCCCGGCGCGTCCGGGATCGCGTGCGCCGCGCGGTACCGGCGCGCGTGCGGCGCGTGCCACGACGCGAACACCGCCGCGATCGCGCGCTCGAGCTGCTCCTGCGGATCCTGCGGGAATGCGTGCCCGGCGACGTCGCGATACGCGTCGAGGTGCCGGCGCGCCTGCGCGCGCAGCTCGGCGAAGTCGCGCGGCCGGGCGCCCGCGGCGCGCTCGTCTTCGGCGAACGCCTCGGCCGGCAGCCCGGCGACGACCTCGCCGAATTGCGCGACCAGCCGGCGGTACGCGTCCCACGCGAGCCGCGGATTGCCGGTCAGGCGCAGGAGTCCCGGCAGCGTGCGGTCGGACAGTCCGATGTTGAGCAGCGTCTGCATCATGCCGGGCATCGACACCGGCGCGCCCGAGCGCACCGACACGAGCAACGGCCGCCGCGGGTCGCCGAACCGGCGGCCGGTCGCGGCCCCGACATGGGCGAGTGCGTCCGGCAGCGCTGCGCGCACGTCGGGCGCGAGGCCCGACGCGGGCGCCACGGAGCCGTGGCGCGTGCCCAGCACGAACGCCGGCGGCACGGGAAGCCCGAGCGCCGCCATGCGCATGAGGTGGTGCGCCTTCGCACCGATCGCCGCGGCCGGCAGGGCGGCGCGATCGGCGTTCGCCGGCCCGCCGATGAAGTGGACGTCGGCCCGGCTCACGGCGCGGCCCCGCTGCGGGCGAGCGCGAGTTCGCGCATCGCGTAGGCGGCGGCGAGCAGCCGGTCGGACGCGCGCTCGATCGCAGCGGCGAGATCGCCGGCGAGCATGAGGTCGGCCGCCGCCGTGAGGTCGCGGAGCAGCGCACGGCGTGCCGCGCGCATCTGCTCGTCGCAGCGGCGCTCGGCGAGGTCGATCCGCCACACGGCGTCGAGCAGCGCGTTGGAGTCGTCCGGGTCCGCGCCCTGGCGCAGCCCGCGCGCGATCGCCAGCGCCCGCACGTATTCCTGCACGGCCGCGAGCGCGCTGTCGGCGAGCTGCTGCAGCGGCTCGCGCACCCGGCCCGTCAGGACCGGCGCCGGCCGCTCGGCGATCAACACGAGCACGAACACCGCTTCCTCGAGCGCGTCGGCGACGTCGTCGGCGAGGCCGAGCAGCCGCGCGATCGGCGCGCGGCGCGGATGGCGCTCGGCCGCCGCCCGTGCCTGCGCCACCAGCTCGTCGGCGCTGCGCTCCCACGCCTTGGCGCGCACGGCGAGCGCGCTCATCGCCGCCGCGTCGTCGGCGGCCGCGATCGCGTCGCGGACGGCCGCGGCGAGCTCGTGGCAGTAGGCGGCGTGCTCGGCGGCGAGGTCGAACTCCGACGAGCGGTCGCGGACGCGGCGCGCGAGCAGCAGCCGCGTCTCCTCCTCGGTCAGCGCACAGGGGCGGCCGCGCCGCTGGTCGTCCGATGCCAGCACCAGCACCTCGAGCAGGAACTCGCGCGCGCCGTTCTCGCCCAGGACGTCGGACAGCCGGTCGCCGATCCGGAACACGCCGTCGCCGGCGTCCTGCATCGCCTGGAAAACGAGGCCCGGGCCGCCGGCGCGCAGCCACCCCATGTGACCGACGTCGCGCAACGCGGCTTCGCGCAGGACGGCAACCGCGTCGCCCTTGGCGACGAACTGCTGCAGACGCTTCCGCGCGCGGTTCCAGTCGATCAGGAACACGATGCGCGAGCCGACGAACTCCAGCGCGGCGTCGACCGCCGCCGCGTCGCGGCATGCGAACGCCGCCGTGCCGACGTAGAACGTCGCGCCGGCGTTGAGCGACTCGTTGGTCGTCGGCGTCACGACCGACCACTGCGCGCCGTGCCCGGCGAGCAAGTCCCGGAAGAACCGGAAGCGCACGTCGTGCAGGTCCGAGTACGTGAGGGTCACCTGCGCGCCTTCGACGTTGAGCACGAGCACGTGGGCGTCGTTGGTGCCGATGTCGTTCTGGATGACGAGGCGTGCGCCGTCGCGCGTCGCGGCCGTGTCGAGCCCGGGATGGTCGAAGCGCAGCGGCGACGTGCGGTTGAGCCCGCGCATGAAGGCGCGGACGCGCTCGCGATCTGCCGGCTCGAGGTTCCAGACGTGCGCGCCGTCGACCGTCTCGCGCGCGAGGTCGGCGGCGAGGCGGTTCACCGCCTTGTGCAGGTCCATGACGAGCACGTGGACGCCGTCGCCGGACCGCCGGTCGCCGCGGGTCAGCGTCGCGAGCGCGACGCCCGACAGGAGGTCCGCGGATTGCGCGCGAAGCCACGCCAGCCATTCGCGTGTGCGCCCCGCGAGCGGCCCGGCGGGATCTGCGGCCACACAGGGGCGCGCCATCGTCTCGAGGTCGGCCGCCAGCACGGCGAAGAGGCGCGGCAACTCGGGCACGACGAAGGCGTCGCCATGCTTCTCGGTGGCGATCGGCAGCGCGTCGAGCCAGGTTTCCCGGATGCCCGCCGCGCCGCGCTCGCGCGACAGGTCGAGCGCGGCGGAGTCCGGGCGCTCGGCGTGCTGGGCTGCGGCTTGCAGCACCGAGAAGTACAGTTTCAGGCGGTCGTTGGCGGAGAGCGCCGCCCGGACCCATGCCGGCATCAGCAGCGCGTGCTCGCCCAGCGTGGCGACGGCGGCGGATTTTTCCATGGCGGACGATGCGCGAACGAGCCGACGCGATACGGGCGCGCGGCGACTCCCCGGGGGCGGGGCGGAAGCTGCCCAGAACCGATTATCGCAGGCCGATGTTACAGCGGCGTGTCGAAGCCGCCCCCGCCCGGCAAAAAAACGGCCGCGCGATGCGGCCGCAAACGACAGTCTGGAGGAGGGGGGACTGTCGGGTGGCGGTGGGGCGGGCGGAGGGCGGGATGGAAGGCAGGATCGCCGATTACGGTTGCATCGCGATGACAACGTCGCGCGGCGTGGTCAAAGCCAGCGATAGAGCGCGTAGTAGAGCGCGCCGACCCGGCTGCCGAGCAGCCGGCGACGCAGTCCCTGCACGACCTGCCAGCGGTCGAGCCGGAACACCGGCGTGTGCGGATCGATCTGCGATCGCGCGCCGAACTCGGGGTGCTCGGTCACGACGGCCGGGCGCAACACGCCGATGCGCGGCCGTGCCCGCCGCGCGTGTCCGCCGAGGAAGTGGTCGATCGGCAGGGCGATCGCGGGCTTGGGCGTCGCGAAGAACCGCTCGACGTACGCGCGCGAGACCACGTAGCCCCACGTGTTGCACACGGCGCCGAGCGGCTCGTGCACCCAGACCTCGCCGACGCGGACGCGGCGGCGGGCCGAGATGTTGCGCGACGACGTCCCGAGGTAGACCAGGTCGAACGGCGATTCGCGGGCGAGTGCCTCGACGGCCGGTGCGAAGCGCGCGCCCAGCACCACGTCGTCCTCGACGACCGCGCATCCGGACAGCGTGCGGCTCGCGCGCAGCAGGTCCCACGCGCAAAGATGGGAGAGCCAGCAGCCGACCTCGGCGCCCGACAGGACGTCGAAGTCGAACGCGATGCCGCCGAAGCGCTCGCGGGACCAGCGGTCGATCGCTGCGGCGGCCAGCGTCCGGCCGTCGAACCCGACCCGCCGGTGCGCGAGCCCGAGCGCCGCGAACTGCGTTTCCATGCTGTGCCGGCGGGCGGCCGCAGTGTCCAGGTTGACGAGCACGATCATCGGGGCTCCTGGGGTCCGGGGGCGCGCAGACCGGCCGCCGGCAGGCGACCGCCCGGTGCGCGGCGATCAATGTGACGCAGCGTCGTGACGGCGGCATTGCAGAATGCCGCGACCCGCGTTACAGCGTTCGCATGGTCGCGGCGAACGGCTGCGGGTCGCCGCCACCGAATTCGAGGCCGACGACCCGGCGTGCGCGGAAGTCGACGGCGGCCGCGAGCACGACACCGGGCTGCGGCGCGAACGCGACGAAGAAGAGCCACGGCCCGGCCGGTCGCACGCGGAACTCGCGCGCCCGACCGCCGAGGCCACGCTGCGCCCCGGCGACCATGCGCCAGTCGAGCGACCCGTCCACGTGGAACGCGTAGTCGCAGGCGACGCCCGCAAGCCGGCCCGACTCGAACGTCCAGCGCTGGACGGTGTCGCGGAAGCGGTCCGCTTCGGCGGATGCGTGGCGCGCGGGATTCACGTCGACGGTCGATCGGGAGTCGGGCTGCGGTGCGAGCACTATCGGCGCCGCCGATGACAGGGGCGTGACAGCGTGGCCTGCGCATTCATCGCCCGGTCACCGGACCGTCACCGGCGTGTCGCACGCCGCGGCTATCGTCGCCGGCAACTTTGTGCGACAAGGGGATGCCATTGATTGCTGCGAGTCGGGATGAGGTCGGTTGCAGACTTGGCCCCGCCGCGTGACCGCGAAGCCATGCCGCCGCGCGACGCATCGCAGCTTCCCCGGTCGGCGCCACCCGCGCTCTGGCGGCGAGGCGAGCCGCTCAGGTTCCGCGCGATCTTCGTTTCCGACACGCACCTGGGCACGCCCGGGTGCCGCGCGGACGCGCTGCTCGACTTTCTCCGGCGTACCGAGTCGGACCACCTGTTCCTCGTCGGCGACATCGTCGACGGCTGGCAGCTCAAGCGTCGCTGGTACTGGCACCAGCGCCACAACGACGTCGTGCAGAAGCTGCTGCGCAAGGCGCGCAAGGGCACGCAGGTCGTCTACGTCCCGGGCAATCACGACGAGGCGGCGCGCCACTACATCGGCGTCGACTTCGGCGGCATCGCGATCCGCGACGAGGCGATGCACGTGACGCGCGACGGTCGGCGGCTGCTGGTCACGCACGGCGACCGCTTCGACGGCGTCGTCACGTGCGCGAAGTGGCTGGCGCTGCTCGGCGATCGCCTGTACACGGCCGCGCTGAAGCTCAACCAGCACTTCAACGCCGCGCGCGCGCGCCTCGGGCTGCCGTACTGGTCGCTGTCGCAGTTCCTCAAGCTGCGGGTCAAGAACGCCGTCAGGTACATCGGCGCGTTCGAGGAGGCGCTGGCGCACGAGGCGCGCGCCCGCGGCTTCGACGGCGTCGTCTGCGGCCACATCCACCACGCCGAGGTGCGCGACATCGGAGGCGTGCTCTACTGCAACGCCGGCGACTGGGTCGAAAGCCTGACGGCGCTGGTCGAGTCGCACGACGGAACGCTGTCGGTGCTGCGCTGGCAGGAAGCGCCCGCGAAGGCGTCGGCGCCTGCCGCCAGCCCCGCGCTGCAGCCATGACCGCCGCCCCCGCCGTTGCCGCGGAGCCGGCCGCCGCCGGGACGGACGTCGTGCCGCAGCGGGCGCTGCGCATCCTGATCGTGTCCGACGCGTGGTCGCCGCAGATCAACGGGGTCGTCGTGACGCTGCGGAACACGATCCGCGAACTCGGGCGCCTGGGCCACGCGGTCGCCACCGTCACGCCGGACGGGTTCCGCAGCATCCCGTGTCCGACCTACCCGGAGATCCGACTCGCGCTGCGCCCGGGCCGGCGCGTCGCGCGGGCGATCGAGCAGATCGCGCCGGAGGCCGTGCACATCGCGACCGAGGGCCCGCTCGGGCTCGCCGCCCGGCGGCACTGCCTGCGCACGCAGCGGCCGTTCACGACCGCGTACCACACGCAGTTCCCCGAGTACGTGCACGCGCGAACGCGGCTGCCGCTCGGCGTCGCGTATCGGTGGATGCGCTGGTTTCACGGACCCGCGCGGGCCGTGATGGTGGCCACACCCGACGTGCAGCGGCGCCTCGCGCGGCGGGGCTTCGCCAATCTCGTGCCGTGGACGCGTGGCGTGGACACGCATCTGTTCCGTCCCGGCCCGCGGGCGACGCTCGAGGTGCCGCGCCCGATCTTCCTGTACGCCGGCCGGGTCGCGGTCGAGAAGAACCTGGAGGCGTTTCTCGCGCTCGATCTGCCGGGGACCCGCTGGGTGGTCGGCGACGGGCCGGCGCGCGCCGCGTTGCAGCGGCGCTTCCCGGACGCGGTGTTCTTCGGAACGAAGACCGGCGACGAGCTCGCGTGGTACTACCGCAACGCCGACGCCTTCGTGTTCCCCAGCCGGACCGACACGTTCGGGCTCGTGATGCTGGAGGCCATGGCCTCCGGCACGCCGGTCGCGGCGTTTCCGGTCACGGGGCCGCTCGACGTCGTCCGCCACGGCGTGTCCGGCGTGCTCGATGCCGACCTGCGCACGGCGGCCCTGGCGGCGCTCGACCTGCCGCGCGCCGCCGTGCGGGCGGCGGCCGAAGGGGCGTCGTGGCAGCGCGCGACGGCGCAGTTCGTCGCCAATCTGCATCCGGTCGCCGCGCGTGACTGACGTCGCCGAAAGCCCGCACAAGGGCCGGCGCGGTCTCTCCCGGCTCTACCATGCGTTCCTCTACTCGCTGTCGGGGCTCGGCCTCGCCTTCCGGCACGAGAGCGCGTTTCGGCAGGAGGTGGCATTGGCCGCAGTCCTGGTTCCGGTCGCCCTGGTCCTGCCGGTGGCCGCGGTCGAGCGCGTGCTGCTGATCGCGCCGGTGCTGCTGCTGCTCGTGGTCGAGCTCCTCAATTCGAGCGTCGAGGCGGCGGTCGACCGGATCGGCTTCGACACGCACCGGCTGGCGAAGCGCGCGAAGGACCTGGGCAGCGCCGCGGTCCTGGTCGCACTCGCGCTGCTCGCGTTCGTGTGGCTGACGCTCGCCGGGCCCGCGCTCGCGGCGCTCGCCGCGGCCGCGTCGTCGCACGGCGCTGGCCCGCCCCCTCCGCCGAACGTCTGATCGCGGTCACGCCGGGCGCGCGCTAGCGTGGGCGGCACCCGGCGGCACGTGCGCGCGCCGGCGCCGCCATGCCGGTCCCCGTCGCCCTCGTTCTCGTCGCATTCGCGTGCGGCGTCTGCGCGCTGCAGGCGTGCGCGACGCTGCCCGCGCATCCGCAGGCCGTCGTGGTGGTCGCGTTTGCGACGCTGGCGGGCAGCGCGTGGCGCGCGCGCGCCGGGCAGGCGCCGGCGTGGGTGCGGCCGTGGAGCGTGGCGGCCACCGCAGGCCTCGCGGCACTGGCCCTGGGCTTCGGTTATGCGGCATGGCGCGCGCAGGCGCGCCTCGCCGACGAGCTGCCGCGCGAATGGGAGGGCGAGGACGTCGTCGTCGTCGGCGTCGTCGACGACCTCCCGGCGGTCTCCGCGCGCGGCACGCGGTTCGCGTTCGCCGTCGCGCGCGTGGCCCCGCCGCGCGCCGTCGTGCCGGCGCGCCTGCCGCTCGCGTGGATGGCGCCGGGGCCCGGCGCCGACGACGCGGCGCCGATGCCCGAAGTGCACGCCGGCGCACGCTGGCAGCTGGCGGTGCGCCTCAAGCGTCCTCACGGCAACGTGAACCCGGGCGGGTTCGACCTCGAGGCGTGGCTGCTGCAGCACGCGCTGCGCGCGACCGGCTACGTGCAGCCCGGCGCCGCGAATCGCGTCGTCGACGCCTTCGCGGGCCGCCCGGACGACTACGTGCAGCGCGCCCGCGAGCGCGTCCGCGGCCGCATCGAGCGCGCGCTCGCCGGGGCGCCGTACGCGGGGGTGGTCGTCGCGCTGGCGATCGGCGACCAGCGCGCGATCTCCGAGGCGCAGTGGACGGTGTTCAACCGGACCGGCATCGCGCACCTCGTCAGCATCTCCGGCCTGCACGTGACGGTGTTCGCGGCGTTCGCCGGCGGCGTCGCGTTCGCGCTCGCGCGGCGCGGCGTCTGGCTCACGTCGCGGGTCCCGGCGCGCAAGGTCGCGGCGGCCGTGGGCGTGGTCGCCGCCACCGCGTACGTGCTGCTCGCCGGCGCGGAGATCCCGGCGCTGCGTACGCTTGCGATGGTCGCCGTCGCCGCGTGCGGACTCTGGCTCGGGCGGCGCGGCACCGCGGCCATCGTGTGGCTGTGGGCGCTCGTCGCCGTGCTGCTGTGGGACCCGTGGGCGCCGCTGACGCCCGGTTTCTGGCTGTCGTACGGCGCGGTCGCGCTGCTGCTCTACGCGTCGGCCGGCCGCCTGCGCGATGCGATTCCCGGCGGACTGCGGAGCCGCATCGCGCGCGAGCTGCGTGCGGGTGCGCACGCGCAGTGGGTCGTGACGCTGGGGCTGGCGCCGCTCACGCTCGCGCTGTTTCAGCAGGCGTCGCTGGTGTCGCCCGTCGCCAACGCGCTCGCGATCCCGGTCGTGACGCTCGGCGTGGTGCCGCCCGCGCTCGCCGGGATCGTGCTGCCGTTCGACGGCCTGTTCGTCGCGGCGCACGCCGTCCTCGCGCCCTTGATGCGCTTCCTCGAAGCGCTGGCCGCGCTGCCGGACGCGACGTGGCAGCAGCACGCGCCGCGGCCATGGACCGTCGTTGCCGCGGTCGCCGGGACGCTGTGGATGCTGGCGCCGCGCGGCGTGCCCGGTCGTGCGTGGGGCGCGGTCTGGCTCGTGCCGCTGTTCGCGGCGTCGCCGCCGCCGCTGGCGGACGGCGCCTTCCGCATGACGGTGCTCGACGTCGGGCAGGGGCTCGCCGTGGTCGTGGAGACGCGGCGCTACGCGCTCGTCTACGACACCGGCCCGCGCTACACGGACACCGCCGACGCCGGCGGCCGCGTCGTCGCGCCGTTCCTGCGCGCGATCGGCCGCCGGCGCGCGGACGGCCTCGTGGTCAGCCACCAGGACCTCGACCACTCGGGCGGCGCGCTGTCGCTGCTGCAGGCGACCCCGGTCGGCTGGTTCGCATCGTCGCTGCCCGCCGACCACTCGGCCGTGCTCGCCGCGGGCGCGCGCGCGCCGGTGCTGCGCTGTCTCGCCGGGCAGCAGTGGACGTGGGACGGCGTGCGCTTCACGGTGCTGCACCCGACGGCGGCCGAATACCACGACGCGTACGCGAAGACGAACGACCTGTCGTGCGTCGTGCGCATCGACTCCGCGCACGGCAGCGCTCTGGTCACCGGCGACATCGAGGCGCGGACCGAGCAGGTGCTGCTGCGCGAGCGCGCGCCGCTCCTGCGGGCCGACGTGCTCGTCGTGCCGCACCATGGCTCGCGCACGTCGTCGACGCACGCGTTCGTGCGCGCGGTCGCGCCGGCGATCGCGGTGGTCGGGTGCGGCTACCGCAACCGGTTCGGCCATCCGCGGCCCGACGTCGTCGCGCGCTACGCGGCCATCGGCGCGCGCGTCGTGCGCACCGACTTCGCGGGCGCGCTCGCGTTCACGTTCGCGGCGGGACGCGCGCCGGCGCCCGAGGCTGCGCGCGCGCAACGCGCGCGGTACTGGCTCGACGCGCCGGAGGCCGACGCACGGCCGCTCGACTGAGCTGCTAGACTGCCGGCGATGGAGTTTCGCCGCCTGCCGGCCGCCGCGCGCGCGTGGCTCGCCGTCGCCGCGCTCGTCGCGTCCGTGCCCGTGTACGCGCAGGACCGCGCGGCATCGCCTCCCGAAATCCGGTTGTCGACCGCGCAGGGACCGGCGTTTCCGCTGGGCAAGGCGGGCGAGCGCTGGGCGCAGCTCGTCAACGACGAGGCCGCGCGCGCGTTCGAGGTGAAGCAATACGCGGGCGCCGTGCTCGCCGGCCGCGACGCCGGGCGCGAGTACGGCGCGCTGCGCGACGGCCTGGCCGACCTGGCGGTCGGCAGCGCGCTCGCGTGGTCGGGCCAGCTGCCGGCGTTCGCGGCCTACACGCTGCCGTGGCTCGCCGCGGAGGCGCGCGAGCAGGAGGCGCTCGCCGCCGACCCCGCGCTGTTCGACCTGCTTGCCGCGCAGTCGGCCCGCGCCGGCGTCGTCGTGCTCGCCGTCGCGCCGCTGGGCGAGCGCGTGCTCGCGACCGTCCGCGACGGCGTGCGCGCGCCGGTGGACGTCGCGGGGCTGCGCCTGCGCGTCGCCGCCAACCCGCTCGTGATCGAGACGCTCGCGGCGCTCGGCGCGCGTTCGGAGTCGCTCGACTTCGCGCAGGCGCAGGCCGCGTTCGTCGCGGGGCGGCTCGACGGGCAGGAGGCGCCGCCGACGACGCTCGCGGCCACGCGCGCCGCGGCGACGGGCCAGAAGTACGTGACGCGCTGGGGCGCGTTCAGCGACCAGATGGTGTTCGCCGTGCGGCGCGCGACGTGGGAGTCGTGGTCCGACGCGCAGCGCGCCGCGGTGCGCGCCGCCGCGCTCGCCGCCGCGCGCGAGGCGGCCGCGCCGGCGCGCGAGGACACGGCGCTGGCCGACCTCACGCGGCAGGGCGTGACCATCGCGCGGTTGACGCCGGCGCAGCGCGCGGCGTTCCGCGCGGCGGTCGCGCCCGTCTGGGCGAAGTGGACGCCCGTCGTCGGTGCGGAGCTCGTGCGCGCGGCGGAGCGCGCGGTCGCGGCGGCGGCCGGGAAATAGCCCGTGGACGCGGCCGTCGTGCTCGCCGACACCGTGACGCAGCTCGCCGCGGTGCACGCGGGGCAGGTCGTGGTCGCCGGCTCGCACGGCGGGCTCATCGCCGCCGCGTACGCGGCGCAGGCGCGCGTGCGCGCGATCGTGCTCAACGACGCCGGCCGCGGCCGCGACGACGCCGGCGTGGCTGGCCTCGCGGCGCTCGACCGGGTGGGCATTGCCGCGTGTGCCGTCGCGCACACGAGCGCGCGCATCGGCGACGCGGCGGATGCGCTCGCGTACGGCACCGTCGCCATGTGCAACGGCGTCGCCGCCGCAGCGGGCGTCGCGGAAGGCATGCGCTGCGCGGACGCGGCGCAGCGGCTGCGCGCAGCGCCGTGGCGCGAAGGATCGCTGCCGTTTCCCGCCGAAGCGCGCGCGCTGCTCGCGGCGCCGACGGCGCGCGCGGCCGGCGTCTGGGGCCTCGATTCCATCGGGCTCGTCGAACCGTCGGACGCGGGCGCGGTGCTGGTGATCGGCTCGCACGGCGCGCTGCACGGCGGCGATCCCGCCAGCGCGCTGCCGGTGGCCGCGCGCGCGGCGTTCTTCCACGACGCCGGCCGCGGCAAGGACGACGCAGGCGTCTCCCGATTGCCGGTGCTCGCCGCGCGCGGGATGCCGGCGGCCGCCGGCGACCACCGCTCGGCGCGCATCGGCGACGCACGGTCGATGTGGGAGACCGGCGTGCTGTCGGTGGTCAACGAGGTCGCGGCGAGGTGCGGGTTGCGGGCGGGGGTCGCGCTGCGCGCCGGCGCGGCGTCGCTTCGCCCGGAGTCCGGCGCATGACGGCACGGGGCCGCGGTGCTTGCGCGCGGTCCCGGTCCGCGCCGATTCCGGCACGCGCGGCCCTCGCGCCGTGGGTGTAAGCTGGCGCATCGACCAGGCGACGGGGAGGGGTAGGGGAATGCGCCGGCGACGACGGCTCGTGCTCGCCACCAGTGTCCTGCTGCTCGCTGGGCAGTCGGCGCTGGCGCAGAGGCCGCCGAAGGTCTGGCGGGTCGCGATCCTCGAACCGGGGGATCGCGGGTCGAGCGAATCGAACTGGACGGTCTTCCTCGCGCGCATGCGCGAGCTCGGTTACGTCGAAGGCAGGAACCTGTCCGTCGACCGGCGCTGGGCGGACGGCGTCGCCGACCACCTTCCGCGACTCGCGCAGGAGTTGATGGCGGGGTCGCCGGACGTGGCGGTCGTGGTGACCACGCCGGCAACCCGCGCACTGATGCGGGCGTCCGCGACGATTCCCATCGTGATGGCCGGCGTCGGCGACCCGGTGGGCGTCGGACTCGTCGCGTCGCTCGCACGTCCCGGAGGCAACGTCACCGGCGCGTCGCTGCAGCTCGCCGGCGTCGTGGTGAAGCGCATCGACCTGCTGCGCGAGATCGTTCCCGGCGCGAAGCGGTTCGGCCTGCTCGGCTCCGCGAACGAAGCCGGCCTGAACGCCGTGCTCGCGCAGGCGCAGGCGCAGGTGCAGCCGCACGGCCTCGTCCTGCGGGCGATCGACGCCGGGGACGCCGCGGGCATCGCGCGCGCGTTCGACCGCCTCGGCAGCGAACCCGTCGACGCGCTGCTGGTATCGGCGCCGCTGCGGCAGCACCTGCCGCTCGTGATCGAGCGCGCCGCGCGCTTCCGGATTCCCGCTTCCTACGTCCACAACGAGGCGATCGACCTTGGGGGCCTCATCGTCTACGCACCGGTGCGCGAGGCTGCGTACCGGCAGGCGGCCGACTACGTGGACCGGATCTTCCGCGGGGCCAAGCCCGCGGACATGCCCGTCACGCAGCCGACCGAATACTGGCTCGGCGTGAACCTCGCGACGGCGCGGACGCTGGGCCTCACGGTGCCGCAATCGGTGCTGATCCGCGCCGACCGCGTGCTGCCGTGACCGGCGCAACGCCGGACAGGATCCGCGTGTGCCCCGCCTGCGGCGGACCGAACGACTGCGCACCGGCGCGCACCGGAGACTTCGCGACACCCTGCTGGTGCACGGAGGTCGTGGCGCGTCACGACGCGCTCGCCGCGCTGCCCGAAGATCAGCGCGGACGCGCGTGCCTGTGCCGGCGGTGCCTCACCGGCCAGACCGCGGAGGCGGGGAGCAAGTCTGCGCGGCCGTGAGCCGCGGCCGCTACGCCACGAACCGGCCGATGCGCACGGCGGTCTCGCCCTTGCGCGGCTTGCGCGTCGGCATGATCAGCACCGCGTCGTCGTACGGCGTGCGCACGTCGGCGTCGCCGTCGCGCGCGAGCAGCGTGCCACCCTTGGCGATGATCGCGAGCCCGGCGACGGCCTGCGCGAACGCGAAGTCGTCGCTGCGGATGGTCACGACGTCGGTGATCTCGATCGCGCGCTGCGGCGGCAGCGGCGCCGGGTCGAGGTGCGCGTCGAGGAAGCCGGGGTCGAGCATGCCGAAGTGGCGCAGGAAGCGCAGCGCCGACTGCCGCGCGACTTCCGGCGCGGCGCGCTCCCAGTGCTGGCCGCACTCGACCAGCAGCGCGTTGCGCGGGTCGACCGGGTCGTCGAACGCGTCGTAGTCGCGCAACCGCTTGCCGGCCGCGTGGCCGGCGTCGATCACGATGTGCTCGGGCAGGCCGACCGCCTGCGCGAGCTCGAGGCCCTTGCGCTGCCGGCCCGCGAGCGCCAGCGGCGGGCACGGGTCGGTCATCGAGTGGAGATCGAGCAGGTAGTCGGTGGCGTCGTAGACGCCGCGCAGCGCGCGCGCGCGCGCGAGGTCGCGCGACTGGCGCTCGCCGTCCAGCACCTCGGCCGTCCACAGCCGGTTGAAGTCCTCGTCGAGGCAGCGCGACGCGAACGGGTCGGCGGCGTCGAAGCGCGTGTACGCGTCGACGTTGGCGAACGTGATCGTCAGCGTCCCGCGCACCGGGCGCACGCCCTGGCCCAGCAGCCAGTCGTTGGCGATCGCGCCGCACACCTCGTTGCCGTGCGTCAGCGCCTGGATGGTCACGCGCGGGCCCGGCCGCTCGGCCGCGAAGCGCCAGACGTACGGGATGCCGGTGTTCCCGGCCGCCCAGCGCGCGAGGTCCGGGAACTCGACGTCGATCGCCGGCAGCGCGTCGTGCACGCCGTTCACGCCGCGACGTGGTCGACGAGGCGGCGCATGAACGCCTCGCATTTCGCGACCTGCCCGATGGCCACCCACTCGTTGGGCTGGTGCGCCTGCGCGATGTGGCCGGGGCCGCAGATCACGGTCGGGATGGCGGCGCCGTGGAACAGCGACGCCTCGGTGCCGAACGACACCTTGCCGGCGGCGTCGCTGCCGTTGCACGCGTGCGCGAGCGCCGTGATCGCGCTGCCGTCGTGCGTGTCGAAGCCGGGCAGCGTCGACAGGGGGTCGAACTCGACGTACGTGTCGGGGTCGACCGCGTGCATCGCGGGCAGGTGCGTCGCGGCGTGCGCGCGCACGTCGGCGAAGAACGCGTCGGGATCGTCGAACGGCAGGTGCCGGATCTCGAAGTCGAACGCGCAGTCGCGCGGCACGATGTTGACGGCGGTGCCGCCGCGGATGACGCCGACGTGGACCGTCGTGTACGGCACGTCGTACGCGTCGTCGCGGCGCCCGGCGTCGCGGAACTCGCGCGCGCGGCGCGCGATGTACGCGACGATCTCGCACGCGATCTGCACGGCGTTCACGCCCTGCGGCGTCAGCGACGAGTGCGCCTCGAGGCCGCGGACGCGGCAGCGCCACGCCTTCTTCCCCTTGTGCGCGACGACCATCTGCATGCCCGTCGGCTCGCCGACGATGCAGCCGGCGGGCGCGACGCCGCGCGCCGCGAGGTCGGCGATCAGGCGCCGCACGCCGATGCAGCCGACCTCCTCGTCGTACGACAGCGCGAAGTGGACCGGCTTCGCGAGGCCGCGGCGCAGGAACTCGGGCACGAAGGCCAAGCCCACCGCGGAGAAGCTCTTCATGTCGGTCACGCCGCGGCCGTAGAGCCGGCCGTCGCGCACCACGACGCTGAAGGGGTCCGTGTCCCACGGCTGGCCGTCGACCGGGACCACGTCGGTGTGGCCCGACAGCACGATGCCGCCGTGCGTCGCGTTGCCGTCGCGCGCGTTCAGCGTGGCGAACAGGTTGGCCTTGCGCCGGTCGTCGTCGAACGTCAGCGTCGACGCGACGCCGTGGCCCTCGAGGTAGTGCCGGACCCACTCGATCAGCGCGAGGTTCGAGTCGCGGCTCGTCGTGTCGAACGCGACCAAGGTGCGGATCAGGTCGAGCGAGACGAGATCCTCGGCACGCGCGGCGTCCGCCGGCGCGACGTGCGCGAGCGTGGCGGGAGCGTTCATGGCGGGCCTCCGGGATACAAAGGCGCAGGATAGCACCGGCGTCGGCCGGCACCAATCCGGCGCCGGCGCGCATCGCTTATGATGCGTCCTCGACTTCCTGCCGCCGACGGGCCCGATGCCGATGCGATCCTCGCTCTCGCGCGCTGCGCACGCCGCGTTCGGCGCGGCCATGACCGCGCTCGCGGCGTGGGCGTCGTGCGCGGCGTGGGCGCAGGACGCGCTGCCGGTCGAGCGCATCCGGCTCCCGGCGGGCTTCGTCATCGAGACGCTCGCGCGTGCGCCCACGGCGCGCGCGATGACGTGGGGCAGCGAAGGCACGCTGTTCGTCGGCTCGACCAACGGCAACGTCTACGCGATCACGCTGCCGCGCGCGGGGTCGGGCGAGGCGGCGCGCGTGCGCACGATCGCGACGGGGCTGCGCGACCCCGGCGGCGTCGCGTTCCGCGACGGCGCGCTGTACGTGTCGGCGGTGAGCCGCATCCTGCGCTTCGACGGCATCGAGCGCCGGCTCGACGCGCCGCCCGCGCCGGTGGTCGTGACCGACGCGTTGCCGCAGGAAGGGCATCACGGCCGCCGGTTCATCGCGTTCGGGCCCGACGGCAAGCTGTACGTGCCGTTCGGCGCGCCGTGCAACATCTGCCTGCCGGACACCGAGCGCTTCACGATCATCACGCGGATGAACCCGGACGGCTCGGGGCGCGAGATCGTCGCGCGCGGCGTGCGCAACTCGGTCGGGTTCGACTGGCACCCGCAGTCGCGCGAGCTGTGGTTCACCGACAACGGCCGCGACTGGCTGGGCGACGACGCGCCGCCGTGCGAGCTCAACCGCGTCGCGCAGCCCGGCCAGCACTTCGGCTACCCGTACTGCCACGGCGGCACGATCGCCGACCCGGAGTTCGGGCGGATGCGGCCGTGCAGCGACTTCGTCGCGCCGGCGCGCAACCTGGGGCCGCACGTCGCGCCGCTCGGCATGCGCTTCTACACGGGCGCGCAGTTCCCGGCGGCCTACCGGAACCAGGTGTTCATCGCCGAGCACGGCTCGTGGAACCGCAGCCGCAAGATCGGCTACCGCGTGACGCTGGTGCGGCTCGACGCGAACGGCAACGCGGTCGCGTACGAGCCGTTCGCGGAGGGCTGGCTGCAGAACGAGCAGGCCTGGGGCCGGCCCGCCGACGTGCTGGTCGCGCCCGACGGCTCGCTGCTGGTCAGCGACGACTACGCGGGAGCGATCTACCGGATCAGCTACCGCCGCTGACGCCGCGCCGGTTGGCGCGCGCGACGGCGCGTCACCAGATCACCGGCCGCGCGACCGGCGCGACGACGACGCGCCGCGGTGCCACGACGACGGGCACGGGCGCGACGAAGACCGGCGCCGGCGCGACGACGACGGGACGCGGTACGACGACGACCGGCGGCGGCACGAACACCGGTGCGGGAAGCGGCGCGACCCACGGCCGGGCGACGACGGGGCGCCAGTGCCGGTGGAACGGCGGCGCGACGAACGACGGAGCGACGAACGGGCCGCCGACGAACCCGGGCTGGCCGACGCCGACCGCGAAGCCGGGGCCGCCGATCGCCACGCTCCATGCGACGTTGGACGCGGCTGCGGCGGACGGAAACGCCGCGGCCGCGACGGTGGCGGTCGCGACGGCGGCGGCGAGGATGCGGATGGACTTCATGGAGCGGAATCTCCCTGTTGGCTGCCCGGCTACGCGGGGTGCGCTCGCCGGGCCATGCCGCCAGAAACGCGAGGCCGGGCGCGCCGGTTGACGCGCGCGCGGGCGCCGGGGCCGTCCGTTACAAACCGAAACGCATTGCGCTATCCTAGGCCGGTTGCCCCGTGCCGCCCCACGGCGCCACCCGCCAGGCTGCGCCGCCCTCCGGAGACGTTCCGATGCGCCTTTCCCGCTCCATCCGCGCCGCGCTCGCGGCCGCGTGCCTCGCGCTGCCCGCCGCCTTCGCCGCGCACGGCGCGAATCTCGTGATCGGCCTCGGCACCGACGTCACGGCCACCGACCCGCACTATCACAACCTGACGCCGAACAACAACGTCGCGGCGCACATCTTCGGCTACCTCGTCGAGCGCACCGAGCGGTCGCAGCCGATGCCGGGCCTCGCGACGGAGTGGAAGGCGATCGACCCGACGACGTGGGAGTTCAAGCTGCGCAAGGGCGTCAAGTTCCACGACGGCAGCGATTTCACGGCGGCCGACGTGGTCGCGTCGATCGAGCGCGTGCCGAAGGTGCCGAACAGCCCGTCGCCGTTCACCGCATACACGAAGCAGATCCAGAAGATCGAGGTCGTCGACCCGCACACGATCCGGTTCAAGACCGCGACGCCGTATCCGCTGATGCCGTCGGACATGTCGCAGATCGCGATCGTCAGCCGGCAGTTCGCGAACGCGTCGACCGACGACTTCAACTCGGGCAAGGCGGCGATCGGGACCGGGCCCTACAAGCTCGTGAAGTTCACGAAGGGCGACCGCATCGAGCTCGCGCGCAACGACGCGTGGTGGGGCGGGAAGACGCCGTGGGAGAAGGTGACGCTGCGGATCCTCACGCAGGACGCCGCGCGCGTCGCGGCGCTGCTCGCCGGCGACGTGCAGGTGATCGAGAACGTGCCGACCGCCGACGTCGCGAAGCTCAAGGGGGACCGGAAGCTCGCGATCTTCCGCAGCGTGTCCGACCGGCTGATGTACGTGCACATGGACAGCGACCGCAACGTGACGCCGACCGTCACCGCGAAGGACGGCAAGCCGCTCGACCGCAACCCGCTGAAGGACCCGCGGGTGCGCAAGGCGCTGTCGAAGATGATCAACCGGCCCGCGATCGTCGAGCGCGTGATGGAGAACGAGGCGGTCCCGGCCGGGCAGATCGTGCCCGACTTCCTGTTCGGCGCGACGAAGAACCTCAAGGTCGAGCCCTACGATCCGGAAGGCGCGCGCAAGCTGCTCGCCGAGGCCGGCTGGCCGGACGGCTTCGAAGTGACGCTGCACGCGACCAACAACCGCTACGTGAACGACGCGAAGATCGCGCAGGCGATCGCGCAGATGTGGACGCGCGGCGGCATCCCGACCAAGGTCGTCGCGATGCCGTCGGCGACGTTCTTCCCGCAGGCGACCGACCTCAAGTTCTCGGTGCTGCAGGCGGGCTGGAGCACCGGCACCGGCGAGTCGTCGTCGTCGCTGAAGGCGCTGCTGATGACGTTCAACAAGGACAAGGGCTACGGCACCGCCAACCGCGGCCGCTACTCGAACACGAAGGTCGACGCGCTGACCGAGGACGCGCTGCAGCTGGTCGACGACGTCAAGCGCGAGGCGTACCTGCAGCGCGCCACCGAGCTCGCGATCGGCGACACCGGGATCATCCCGCTGCACTTCCAGATCGCGCTGTGGGCTGCCCGCGACGGCATCGCGTACGCGCCGCGGGTGGACGAGCAGACGCTCGCGTGGAAGTTCGTCCCGAAGAAGTGAGGAGGCAGGCGGGCGGCGGCGCCACGACGCAGGCGCGGGGGCGGCGGACACGGCATCCTGTGCCGCCCGCTTCCGCTACGCACCCGCCACCCGCCACGAACCGGCGAGGCCCGACATGAACGCTCCGCATCCGCAATGGCCGGCGATCACGACGCCGGCGCAACACTTCATCGGCAACCGGTGGCATGCGCCGGCGAGCCGCGCCGTGCTGCCGATGGTCGACCCGTCGGACGGCGCGCCGTTCGCGGCGATCGCGCGCGGCAACGCGGCCGACGTCGACGCGGCCGTGCGTGCCGCGGAAGGCGCACGCGACGGCGCGTGGGGCCGGCTCGCGCCGGCCGAGAAAGGGCGCCTCCTCGCAGCGCTGTCGCGCGCGATCCTCGACCACGCCGAGGAGCTGGCGCTGATCGAGGCACGCGACTGCGGCAAGCCGCTGAAGCAGGCGCGCGCCGACGTCGCCGCCTGCGCGCGCTACTTCGAGTACTACGGCGGCGCGTCCGACAAGCTGCACGGCACGACGATCCCGTACCCGGAAGGCTACACCGTGCTCACGTGGCGCGAGCCGCACGGCGTGACCGGCCACGTCATCCCGTGGAACTACCCGCTGCAGATCTTCGGGCGCTCGGTCGGCGGCGCGCTCGCCGCCGGCAACGCGACCGTCGTGAAGCCGGCCGAGGACGCGTGCCTGTCGCTGCTGCGCGTGGCCGAGCTCGCGGCCGGCGTCGGGCTGCCCGAAGGCGCGCTCAACGTCGTCACCGGGCTCGGCAACGAGGCCGGCGCCGCGCTGGTCGAGCACCCGGGCGTGGCGCACGTCTCGTTCACCGGCTCGCCCGCGACCGGCGCGTGGGTCGGCGCGGCGGCGGCGAAGCGCCACTGCCCGGTGACGCTCGAGCTGGGCGGCAAATCGCCGCAGATCGTGTTCGCGGACGCCGACGTCGAGGCGGCGCTGCCGGCGCTGGTGAACGCCATCGTGCAGAACGCCGGGCAGACGTGCTCGGCCGGCAGCCGGCTGCTGGTCGAGGCGTCGCGCTACGACGAGGTGCTGGCGCGGTTGGGCGAGCGCTTCGCAGCGCTCGTCGCCGGGCCGGCGCTGGCCGACCGCGACTGCGGGCCGCTGATCCGCGCGTCGCAGCAGGCGCGCGTCCGCGAGTTCCTGGCCGCGGCCGAGTGCGACGGCATCGCGACGGTCGCGCAGGGGACGGTCGCCGCCGACGCGCCGTCCGGCGGGTACTACGTCGCGCCGACGCTGCTGCGCGACGTGCCGCACCGGCACCGGATCGCGTGCGAAGAAGTGTTCGGTCCGGTGCTCGCGGCGATGCCGTTCGCCGACGAGGCCGACGCGATCCGCCTCGCGAACGCCACCGACTTCGGCCTCGTCGCCGGCGTGTGGACGCGCGACGGCGGCCGCCAGCTGCGGATGGCGCGCGCGATCGGCAGCGGCCAGGTGTTCGTCAACAACTACGGCGCGGGCGGCGGCGTCGAGCTGCCGTTCGGCGGCGTCAAGCACTCGGGCCACGGCCGCGAGAAGGGCTTCGAGGCGCTGTACGCCTTCACGGCGGTGAAGACCGTCGTGCTGAAGCACGGTTGAGCGTGGACGCGAGCAACGGGGAGAATCGCATGCGGTTGAAGGACAAGATCGCCATCGTCACCGGCGCGGGCTCGGGTTTCGGCCGGGGCATCGCGCTGCGCTTCGCCGCCGAGGGCGCGAAGGTCGTCGTCAACGACCTCAACGCCGAGAACGGCGAGCACACGGTCGAGGACGTCACGGAGGCGGGCGGGAACGCGCGGTTCGTCGCCGGCGACGTGTCGCGCGACGCGGACGTGAAGCGCCTGGTCGAGTTCGCGCTGGCCGCGTACGGCGGACTCGACGTCGTCGTCAACAACGCGGGCACGACGCACAAGAACCAGCCGATGCTGGAGGTGTCCGAGGCCGAGTTCGACCGCATCTACCAGGTGAACGTGAAGAGCCTCTACCTGACGGCGAAGCACGCGGTGCCGGTCATGCGCGCGAAGCGCAGCGGCGCGTTCGTCACGATCGCGTCGACGGCGGGCGTGCGGCCGCGGCCCGGCCTCACGTGGTACAACGGCAGCAAGGGCGCGGCGATCGTGACGTCGCGCTCGATGGCGGCGGAGCTCGCGAAGGACAACATCCGCGTCAACGTCATCAACCCGGTCGCGGGGGAGACCGCGATGCTCGCCGACTTCATGGGCCAGGACACGCCGGAGCGGCGCGCGCAGTTCATCGCGTCGATCCCGCTCGGTCGGCTGTCGCAGCCGTCGGACATCGCGACCGCGGCCGTGTTCTTCGCGTCCGACGAGGCGGCGTTCATCACCGGCGCGTGCCTCGAGGTCGACGGCGGCCGCTGCGTCTGACGCTGCGGGGCCGTCCGTCACGCCGCGCCGCGCACGGCGGCGAGGTCGACGTCGATCGCGAGCAGGTCGTCGCGCGCGACGATCCGCGGGCCCGCGGCGTATTGCGTGAGCAGGCGGATGATCGGCCGGTTGTCCGGCTCGACGATGCCGCGGAAGTGCGTGATGCCGCGCGCGACGGCCGCGGCCGCGAGGCGCCGCAGCAGCACGCGCCCGACGCCTTGGCCCTGGAACGCGTCGACGACGAGGATCGCGACCTCGGCGATCGTCGGCGCTTCGGCCAGCCGCGCGAAGCGCGCCACGCCCACCGGGTCGACGCTGCCGTCGGTCGCGCGCACCGTCGCGCCGAGCGCGTAGCGCGCGTGGCCGTCGAGTCGGGTCAGCGCGTCGAGTTCCTGTTCCGAGAACTGCCGGCGTACGGTGAAGAACCGGCGCCTGCTCGTCTCCGGCGAGATGCGCGCGAGGCCGCGGACGAGCAGCGGCTTGGCGGCCGGCGTCACGGCGCGGATCTGCAGCGGCCGGCCGTCGGGCAGCGTGGGCGCCGACTCGGACGGACGGAGGAACGACCACGAAAAGGGCAGCATGACCGGCTCCTTTCCGACGGTGGGGGTTGCGAGGGGATGATTTGTATAATATTATGCAAATCATGTCAAGGTATCCCCGCGAGCATAAGACCGAGACCCGGCGCCGGATCCTCGCCGCGGCCGACCGGGTGATGAAGGCGCGCGGCGTCGAAGCATCGTCGGTGGACGCCGTGATGCGCGAGGCCGGGCTCACCGTCGGCGGCTTCTACGCGCACTTTCCGTCGAAGGACGCGCTCGCCGAGGAGGCGCTGCTGGCCGGGCTCGAGGCGAGCGTCGACCGCCTGCTGCACGCGCTGTCCGGGACGCCGGACGGCGCGCCGTGGGTGCGCGCGCTGATCCGCCTCTACCTCGCGCAAGCCGACGACCCGGCGCTCGCGCACGCGTGCCCGCTGACGCTGTTCCTGCCGGACGTCGCGCGCGGCAGCCGGGAATTCAGGAACGCGTTCGCCGCGCGCACCGGCGCGCTGCTCGACCGCATTGCCGCCCACTTCCCCGAGGTGCCGGGCATGACGCGCCGCGAGGCCGCGCTCGCCGTGTACACGTCGTGCGTCGGCGCGGTCGTGCTCGCGCGGGCGGTCGCCGCACCGGAAGCGCGCGAGCGCATCCTCGCGACTGCAGAGAAGGCGGCGCTCCGCGCAGTCGGGATCGGCGAAGGCGACGCGTAGCAAAAGCAGGGTCAGAGACGACTTTCCATGAGGGTCCTGCCGCGACCGGCGGCAGGGCCGGAAAGTCGTCTCTGACCCTGCTAGACGACGTTGCGCGCGCGCAGGCCCGCGATCGCCGCGGCGTCGTAGCCCAGCTCGCGCAGCACGGCGTCCGTGTGCTCGCCCAGCCGCGGGCCGCCGCCCGCGAAGTCGCCGGGCGTGGCGGACAGCTTCGGCACCACGCCCGGCACCTTGAGCGCGCTGCCGTCCGGCAGGCGCACGTCGCGGATCATGCCGCGTGCCCGGTAGTGCGCGTCGGCGACGATGTCGCGGATCGTATAGATGCGCGACGCCGGCACTTCGGCGCGCTCCATCGCCGCCAGCACCGCGTCGGGCGTGCGCGCGGCGGTCCACCGCTCGATCTCGCCGTCGAGCCACGCCTGCTTCGCCGCGCGGCCGTCGTTGTGCGCGAGCGCCGGGTCCGCGGCGAGGTCGTCGCGGCCCATCGCGCCGGCGAGCCGCCGGAAGATCGAGTCGCCGTTGGCGGCGATCAGCACGTAGCTGCCGTCGCTGCAGCGGTACGCCGACGTCGGCGCGATGCCCGGCAGGATCGACCCCGTGCGCTCGCGCACCGCGCCGAACGCGTCGAACTCGGGCAGCAGCGACTCCATCACCGAGAACACCGACTCGTAGAGCGCGACGTCGACGACCTGGCCCACGCCGGTCTTGCGCCGGTGCTCGAGCGCGAACATCGCGCCGACGACGCCGTAGAGCGCCGACAGCGTGTCGCCGATCGACACGCCGACGCGCGACGGCGGCCGGTCCGGCGTGCCGGTGACGTGGCGCAGGCCGCCCATCGCCTCGCCGATCACACCGAACCCCGGTCGCTCGTGATAGGGGCCGGTCTGGCCGTAGCCGGAGATGCGCACCATCACGAGGCCCGGGTTCTTCGCGGCGAGCGCCTCGTAGGAAAGTCCCCAGTCCTCGAGCGTTCCCGGCCGGAAGTTCTCGACGACGACGTCCGCGCGCTCGGCGAGCGCGCGGGCGATCGCCTGGCCTTCCGGTTGCCGCAGGTCCACGGTCACCGAGCGCTTGTTGCGCGACTGCACGTGCCACCAGACCGACGTGCCGTCCTTGAGGTAGCGCCACTTGCGCAGCGGGTCGCCGTGCCCCGGCGGCTCGAGCTTGACGACGTCGGCGCCGAACTCGGCGAGGATCTTCGCGCAGAACGGGCCGGCGATCAGCGCGCCCATCTCCAGCACGCGCAGGCCGGCGAGCGGGCGCGGCGCCGGCGCGGCCTCACTTGGCATAGACGAGGTCCCGCAGCCCGATCGACAGCGCGGGCACGTAAGTGATGGCGAGCAGGCAGGCGAGCACGACCAGCACGAACGGGACGAGCCGCGTGACGATCTGGTCGAGCGAGATGCGCGCGACGGTGCACGCGGCGAACAGGTTGACGCCGAACGGCGGCGTGATCATGCCGAGCGCGAGGTTCACGACCATCACGATGCCGAAGTGCACCGGGTCGATGCCGAAGTGCTGCGCGACCGGCGCGAGGATCGGCGCCAGCACGATGATCGACGCCGACGTCTCGATGAACATGCCGATCACGAACAGCGCGGCGTTGACGCCGAGCAGGAACAGCGCCGGCGTCTGCAGCCATTCGACGAGCAGCGCGCCGACCTTCTCCGGCACGCCGGCGCGCGTGATGAGGTAGCTGAACAGGCCGGCGTTGGCGATGATGAACATGATGACCGCCGACGAGATCACGCTCTTGCGCAGCACCGCCGGCAGGTCGGCGAGCTTCGTCTCGCGGTAGATGCCCACGCCGACGACGAGCGCGTAGAACACGGCGACCACCGAGGCCTCGGTCGGCGTGAACACGCCGCCGTAGATGCCGCCCAGGATGATGACCGGCATCAGCAGCGCGAGGCCCGCGCGGCGCGCCGCGGCCACGAGCGGCAGCCGGCCCTCGCGGTCGCCCTTGCCGTAGCCCTTCATGCGCGCGTACACGACGACGAAGACCATCAGCGCGCCGCCGATCAGCAGCCCGGGCCCGAACCCGGAGATGAACAGCTCGCCGATCGACACTTCGGCCGAGACGCCGTAGAGGATCATCGGGATCGACGGCGGGATGATGACGCCGAGCTCCGCGGACGTCGCCTGCAGCGCGGCCGCGTAGTTGGTCGGGTAGCCGTGCCGGATCAGCGCCGGGATCAGGATCGCGCCGATCGCGAACGTCGTCGCCACGCTCGACCCCGAGACCGCGGCGAAGATCATGCACGTCAGCACGCAGGTCGCGGCGAGCCCGCCCTGCACGCCGCCGACGACGGCCTTCGCGAAGTCGACGAGCCGCGCCGAGATGCCGCCCGACTCCATCAGGTTGCCGGCGAGGATGAAGAACGGGATCGCGGCGAGCGGGAACTTGTTGATCGCCGAGAACATCTCCTTGACGACGGCGAGCAGGTTGAGGTTCGCCTGGTACGCGCCGACCAGGCTCGCGATGCCGATCGCGACGGCCACCGAAATCGACAGCGCGAACGCGACCAGCATCGTGGCGAGCATCGTCCCCGGCATCGCGCGCCCCTATTGCGCCGTCTCGAGCTCGTACCGGCGCGGGTCGATCAGGCACGCGATCACCGCGATCGCCGAGAACGCGGCGCCCACCGGGATCGCGAGGTACGCCCACGTCATCGACAGCGACTCCAGGCCGCTGATCGTCTGGAAGCGGCCGCGGTACGCGTAGTCGCCGCCGAACCACAGCATCACGGCGATCACGACCAGCGCGCACAGCGCCGCGGCGATGTCGAGCAGCCGCTTGCCGACCGGCCCCGCCATCCGGTGCGCGAGGTCGACGCACACCATCGCGCCCTGCCGGAACGCGACCGGCGCGCCCAGGAACACCATCCAGATCAGCGTGAAGCGGATCAACACTTCCGACCATTCGGCCGGCTGCTGGAACACGAAGCGCGACAGGATCTGGTAGAGGCCGAGGCAGGCGGCGGCCACCAGCATCGCGCAGGCGAGCGCGAGGGCAACCGCGGTCGTGCGGCGCTCGAAGGCGAGGAAGGCGCGGCCCATCGTCAGCGCGGCGGCTGTGACTCGAACGCGCGTGGCGTCCCGGACGCGCCGAGGGGACGGCTCCCGGGGTGCACGCCGATCCCTCGCTTTGCTCGGGATGATCCGGCCACCGCCGCGGGCGGCGTCCGGATCACTTGTAGTTCCGGATCCTGTCGATGTTCTCCTGCCCGAACTTCCTGCCGAACTCGACGAACGTCGGCTGCAGCGCCGACTGGAACTTCGCCTTGTCGACGTTCTCCACGACGGTCATGCCGCCGGCCTTCAACTCGGCGACGACGCGCCGCTCGTCCTCGTCGATGCGCGCGCGGTTGGCCTTGACGGCCTCCTTCGCGGCCTCGGCGAACGCCTGCTTGTCCGCGGCCGACAGCTTGTCCCACTTCGCCTTGTTCATGAGGATCAGCGCGGGCGAGTACACGTGCCCGGTCAGCGTGATGTACTTCTGCACCTGGACGAACTTGGCGGACGAGATCACCGACAGCGGGTTCTCCTGGCCGTCGACCGTGCCCTGCTGCAGCGCGGTGAACACCTCGGTGAACGCCATCGGCGTCGGGATGATGCCGAACTGCTTGTACGCCTGGATGTGCACGGGGTTCTCCATCGTGCGCATCTTGAGGCCCTTGAGGTCGTCGGGCAGCAGCACCGAGCGCTTGTTGTTCGTCATGTGGCGGAAGCCGTTCTCGCCCCACGCGAGTGCCTGGATGCCCTTGGCCGGGAACTTCGCGAGCATGTCCTGGCCGATCGGGCCGTCGAGCGTGCTGCGCGCGTGCTGGTAGTCGCGGAACAGGAACGGGATGTCGAGGATCGCGACCTCGGGCACGAAGTTCGGCACGGGGCCGGTCGACGTCATCGTGAGGTCGAGCGTGCCCAGCTGCACCGCCTCGACGGACTCGCGCGCGGCGCCGAGCGCGCCCGAGTAGAACTTGTGGACCTTGTAGCGGCCGGTCGGACGCGTCTCGAGCGCCGGTGCGTCCGTGTCGACGGCGACGCCGTGGTGCGAGTTCGGGCTG
>JAYRNW010000284.1:0-3283 GCA_041911995.1 Casimicrobiaceae bacterium
AACCCGAGCACGACGGCCACGGGCGCCTTGGGCGGGCCCATGACGCGCGGCTCGGCGCCCGCCGCCTCCTCCATCAGGCGCAGCGCCGTATCGAGGTCGGCATCGCCCGTGACCTGCACGGTGACCGTGGTGCGCGCCTCGCGCGCCGTGTACGAGTGGTTGAGCACGGTCGTCGTCACCAGCGTTTCGTTGGGAACGATCGCCTCGATGCCGTCCAGGCTGCGCACGACGACGTAGCGCGACGTCACGCGCGCCACGACGCCGTGGCGGCCGTCGACGGTGATGATGTCGCCCAGCCGGATCGAGCGGTCGAGCAGGATCGTGAACCCCGCGATGTAGTTGGCGGCGAGCTTCTGCAGCCCGAGCCCGATGCCCACGCCCAGCGCGCCGCCGAACACCGTCAGGAGCGTGAGGTCGAAGCCGATCGCCTGCAGCGCGAACATCGCGCCGACGACCAGCAGCACGGCGCGCGTGAGCTTTGCGAGCACGGCCTTCGTGTTGCCGTCGAGCGTCGTCGCGTCGAGCAGCCGCTGCTCGAGCAGGCCCGAGAGCCACAGCGCGACCACCAGCGTCACGACCACCGCCATGGCGCCCTTGCCGATCGTCAGCAGCGACACCGACGACTTGCCGACCGGCAGCACCATCGCGTCGAGCTCGCGCCCGACCTCGGGCAGCACGCCGAGGAAGTGGAGGACGACGAAGCCCCAGATCGTGAACGCGATCGCGCGCTCCGACGTCTTCAGCCATGCCTGCGCCGCGAACAGCTGGCGCATCGCGTACACGATCACGCGGATCGCGGCCAGCGCGACGAGCAGCGGGATCGCGATGTCGACGAAGACCGGCGCGCCCTGGATCGACCGGAGGAACATGCGGTCGAGCAGCAGCAGCCCGAGTGCGACCAGCGCGAAGACGACGCGCCCGACGCCCGCCTTCAGGCGGGTGCGGGTGGCCGGGTCCTCCTCGCGTGCGTGCTGGCGCAGGCGCCGGTCGACCGCCCACGCGATGCCCAGTGCCACGCCGACGAGCGCCAGGTCGAGCCAGCCGCGCGGGACCGTGAGGGCGGCTTCGAGCTGCGCGGGATCGACGGGAGCGAGCATGGATGGGGCCGGCAGCGCGCGATGCGGTACCGCGGGGTCTACTCTATCAGCGCGCGCGCTCGAGCACGGCGGCGTAGAAGCCGTCGCAGCCGTGGACGTGCGGCAACAGCTTCAACGTCGGCCCGGTGTCGAGCGCGATGCCGGCGCGCGCGAGCTCGGCGGCCGCGTCGCCCGGCGTGAACTGCGGGTGCGCGGCGAGGAAGCCGGCGACGACGCCCTCGTTCTCGGCGGGCAGCACGCTGCACGTCGCGTAGACGAGCCGGCCGCCGGGCTTCACCAGCGTCGCGGCGGCCGCGAGGATCGCCGCCTGCTTGGCCGCGAGCTCGGCGACGGCGGATGCCGGCTGCCGCCACTTGAGGTCGGGATTGCGGCGCAGCGTGCCGAAGCCCGTGCACGGCGCGTCGACGAGCACGCGGTCGATCTTGCCGGCGAGCCGGCGGACCTTGGCGTCGCGCTCGCCCGCGAGGAGCTGCGGATGCACGTTCGACAGGCCCGAGCGCGCGAGCCGCGGCTTGAAGCTCGCGAGCCGCTTCTCGACGACGTCGAACGCGTAGAGCCGCCCCTGCGAGCGCATCAGCGCGCCCAGCAGCAGCGTCTTGCCGCCGGCGCCCGCGCAGAAGTCGACGACCATCTCGTTGCGGCGGGGCGCGACGGCGTAGCCGACGAGCTGGCTCCCCTCGTCCTGCACCTCGAGGCGCCCGTCGGTGAGCCACGGGTGCCCGGCGAGCGACGGCCGGCCGGCGACGCGGATGCCGAGCGGCGAGTACGGCGTCGCCGCCGCCTGCAGCCCGTCCCGCGCGAGCGCCGCGAGCGCGGCCTCCCGCGTCGTCGCGAGGGGATTGACGCGCAGGTCGAACGGCGCCGGCGCGAGCCAGGCGCGCGCGAGCGCGGAGCGCGTGGCGTCGCCGTACGCCGCGCCGAGCGCGTCCCACAGCCAATCGGGCAGGTCGTGCGCGACCGCCGGCGGCAGCGGGTTCCCCAGCCGGGACTTGAACGCGCGCACCCACAGCGCGTCGGCCGCGTTCAGCGCCGGCTCCAGGTCGCGCAGCGAGTGTCCGAGCTCGCGGACGACCACCGCGAGCGCCAGGCGGCGCGGGTCCTCGCTCTCCGCGAGTGCCACGAGCGAGCGCAGCCGGCGCAGCAGCGCGAACACGCCGTCGGCGACGAGCGCGCGGTCGCGCTGCCCGATCCGCGGGTGCGCGCGGAAGAACGCCGATAGGCCGGTGTCGGCCGGCGTGTCGAAGCGGCGCACGCGCTCGATCGCGGCCGCGAGTGTGGCGAGCTGGTTCGCGCGCAGCGTCATTGGCCGGTCATCGTCGGGAACGTCGCGGCCGGCTGCGGGTGCTCGATGTCCTGCACCGCCGGCGCGGCGGCGCGCGGCGCGACGGCGCGCGGCGCGACGTCGGCCATGCGCGGCAGCGCGAGCTCGCCGCGGTCGCCCACCTTCGCGTTCTCGTCCACACGGATCGCGTCGAGCAGCACCTCGATCGTGCCGCGGTCGGTGTTGGCCACCCGCATCTTGACCGGGATGTAGCGCAGCGACGGCGCGAGCCACACGTAGGCGTCGGTCTTGCCGTCGTCGCTGCGGCGATGCCAGCGCTCGGCGTCGATCGGGCCGTTCGTCCACTCGATGCGCTCGCTGCCCTCGCGCGTGATCGTGTAGCGCGTGAGCCGGCGCGGTGTCGCCACGGTGACCGTCACCGAATCGGACGTCGGCGGCGTGAAGTAGTACTGCCACATCAGCGCGAGCGGATCGAACGTTGGCAGGTCGAGCGGTGCCGTCTTGTTGTCGTGCATCGTCACGACGCCGGCTTCCCAGTCGAACGCGGCCGTCTCCACGCGATCGGGGCCGCCGCGCTCGACGCGCAGCAGCTGCGGCTGCAGGCCGTCGTCGGTGATGAGACCGCGGCTTTCGACCTTGCCCTGTCCGCGCAGCACGAGCGCGGCCAGGCCGCGCGCCTCGCCGACCGTCGCGATCCGGTACTGGTTGCCGGCGTGCTCGAAGCGGTAGACGGCGTCGCCGATCAGGAAGCCATGCGTGCCGAAGAAGACCTTGTACGCGAGGTCGACGCGCGGCGGCAGCGTCTTCGTGCCGGTCGGCGCGCCCGGCACGACGTCGGCTTCGGCGGCGGCGGCGGCGGGCGCGCCGTCGGCGCGCGTGGCCGGGGCCGGCGCCGCGGCCGCGT
>JAYRNW010000285.1:0-9019 GCA_041911995.1 Casimicrobiaceae bacterium
CAGGAAGAGCTCGCTGGCGATGAACTGGTCGCCGCGCTTGACCGCTTCCTTGTCCGTGAGATTGAGCAGGTTGTTGAGGTCGCGCGACACCGTGATCTCGCCGCCCTGCCCCTCGACCTTGGGCAGCCGCTCGATCGAGCCTTTGAGCGCCGACTGCAGCTTGGGCAGCGCGACGCCGGCGCGGGCGAGCAGCGACGTCGTACCGCCGTCTTCCTGCGCGAGCAGCGCGGCCAGCAGGTGCTGGGGCTCGATGAAGCCGTTGTCGTTGCCGAGCGCGAGGCTCTGGGCGTCGGCGAAGGCCTGCTGGAACTTGGTCGTCAGCTTGTCGAAGCGCATCGGGGGTCCTCGATTGTTCGGGTTTCCCGTCAATATGGGGAAAAAGCCTGCGATTTCAATGGGGATTTCCCGGAGTTCGCGGCCGCCGGGCGCGCGCCGCCGCCGGTCGCCCCGATGCTACGATTACCGGCTTTCCGACCGAAACCGACCCATGTCCGCCGAAGAGCCCCGATTCCCCCCCGCGACCCAGGGCGAGCCGCCGGTGCCGCCGCGCCCGGCGAAGCTCTCCGAGGTGGCCGGCGCGGTGTTCTGGAGCTTCTTCGGCGTCCGCAAGGGCCACGCGATGCGCAAGGACGCGGTGACGATCCGCCCGCACCAGGTCCTGCTGATCGGGCTGGCGATGGGTGTCGCGTTCGTGCTGACGCTGCTGCTGGTCGTCCGGCTGGTCATCCGCGCCGCGGGCGCGTGAGTTGGGGTCAGAGCTGTAATTCGGACGCCGCAGCTCCGAAGTTGGGGGCAGAGCTGCAATTCGGACGCTGCAGCAGCAAAGTTGGGGTCAGAGCTGTAATTCGGACGCTGCAGCTCCATCATGCGCACGGCGTCGCCCGAATTACAGCTCTGACCCCAAGTGCACAGGCCTTCGCCCGAATTGCAGCTCTGACCCCAAATGCACAGGCCTTCGCCCGCATTGCAGCTCTGACCCCAAATGCACAGGCCTTCGGCCGAATTACGGCTCTGACCCCAAATTCGGGCGCGTGACCGCCACTGCATCGGCCGCCGCCACGAGTTCCGCGTCGGTCGTCAGGACGTCCGGGCACAGCCGCAGGTACGGCCCGCGCGCATCGGTGACGACGCCGGCGTCGCGCAGCCGCGCGGACCACGCCACGGCGTCGGACGCGGTGATCGTGACGAACGCGCCGCGATCCTCGGCGCCGCCCGCGGCGGCCACGCCGCGCTGCGCGAGGAGGCCGGCCAGCCGCCGCTGCAGCGAAAGCGAATGCGCGCGGATGCGCCCGACGCCCAGCGCCAGCGCGAGCGCCTGCCCGGCGCGCGCCTGGTAGAACGGCAGCACCGGCGGCGTCGATTCGAGGAACGCGTCGCCGCCCGCGGCGTACTCCGGCGGGTCGGGCCGCGCGTAGGCGAACGGGTCGCGCTTCGCGAACCAGCCGGTGTCGAGCGTGCGCAGCGACCCGTCGAGATGCCGCGGATGCAGGTACAGGAAGCACGCGCCGGGCCCGCCGCGCAGGTACTTGTACGAGCCGCCGACCGCGAAGTCGACGTCGAGCGCGGCGACGTCGACCGGGAACACGCCGAGGGAATGGTAGCCGTCGAGCAGCACGCGGCCGCCGGCGGCGTGCGCCGCCGCGACGATCGCCGGCAAGTCGGCGAGCCGCTGGCCGGTGTTGAACACGACCTGCGACACGACGACGAGATCCGCCCGTCCACCGATCGCCGCGACGACGTCGGCGTTCTCGAAGAGGCCACCGTCCGCCGGCTCGACCAGAGTCAGCGCGATGCGGCCGCGGCGCGCGTACTCGCGCAGGACGACGTCGAGCGAGTCGAACTCGCCGCGCGTGGCGACCACGCGCGGCACGCCGTCGTACGTGTTGAGGATCGCGCGCAGGCCCTGCCCGGCGCTGGTCTTCGGCACGACGCAGTCGACGCGCGGCGCGGCCATCAGTTGCGCGAGCCGCGCGCGGAACGCCCGCATCTCGCCGGCCCACGCGTCCCACGCGCCGCCCAGGTGCGCGTACCACGCGGCCATGCCCTCGCGGACGTCGTCGTCGGTCGCGTCGAGCGGGCGGCCCAGCGAGTGGTTGGCGAGGTAGACGCGGCCGCGCCAAGCCTCGCGCACGCGCGCGAACAGCGGCGCGACGTGCCGCTGCAGCGCGGGCTCGGCGAGCGGCCCGGCGCCCATCGCCGCGACGGCGGCCGCGATCCGCGCTTCGGTCGTGGCGGGGGCGTTCATCCGGCGACGGGCGCTCGCCGCTACTTCGCGCCGATGACGGTCCGCACGTCGATCAGCTCGGGGAAGAACGGCGCGTCGAGCGCGCGCTTGAGGTAGGCCACGCCCGACGAGCCGCCGGTGCCGGTCTTGTGGCCGATGATCCGCTCGACGGTCTTCATGTGCCGGAACCGCCACAGCTGGAAGCCTTCGTCGACGTCGACCAACTTCTCGCACATGTCGTACGCGTCCCACCACCGCCGCGGCGACTCGTAGATCGTCTTGAGCACCGGCACGAGTTCCGCGTTGCGCCGGTATGGCTGCGTGAAGTCGCGCTCGACGCACGCGGCCGGCACCGGCAGGCCGCGGCGCGCGAGGTGGCGCAGGAACTCGTCGTAGAGCGACGGCGCGCGCAGCAGCGCGTCGAGCCGCTCGAACGTCGGCGGGTCGTGGCGGAACACCTCGAGCATGGCCGCGTTCTTGGCGCCGAGCAGGAACTCGAGCGCGCGGTATTGCGCGGACTGGAAGCCGGACGAATTGCCGAGCACGGGCCGGAACGCGTCGTACTCGGACGGCGTCAGCGTCTCCAGCACGGCCCACTGCCCGAACAGCTGCTTCTGGATCAGCTTGACCCGGGCGAGGATCTTGAAGGAGGGCTCCAGCGCGTCGGCCTGCACGAAGCGGATCGCCGCGGTGAGCTCGTGGATCGTGAGCTTCATCCACAGCTCCGCCACCTGGTGCTGCACGATGAACAGCATCTCGTCGTGGCGCGGCGCGCCGTCGGCGTCGCGCGACAGCGGCTCCTGCGCCGCGAGCAGCCGGTCGAGCCGCAGGTAGCCGCCGTAGGACAGCCGGTCGGCGAGGTCGGTGACGATGCCCGGTTCGAGGTCGTGCGTGCTCATCGGCGTATCGGCGTTGCGATGCGCGGGGAAGTATACGCGCGGGCGTCGCGCGGGCCGCGGGCCCGCCGGCGGGCCCGCGGCCATGCCGGGCGCCGCGTTTGCTACCATCCGCCACCATGCCGGTGCCCCGCCACGTCTTCGTTGCCGCGGCCGCGGCGGCCGCGCTGCTGGTCGCCGGCTGCGGCGACGACGTCGCGCAGCGCAGGACCCTGACACTCACCGACTGCCGGCTGCCGCGCCTGCCGGCCGCGGCGCGCTGCGGCGAGCTCGAGGTCCCGGAAGACCGCGGCAAGCCCGACGGCCGGAAGATCCGGATCTTCGCCGCGGTGCTGCCGGCGAACACGGTCTCGCCGAAGAGCGACCCGCTGCTGATCCTCGCCGGCGGCCCCGGGCAGGCAGCGTCGTTCCTCGCGCCGTTCGCCGCGCGCCTCGCGGAGCTGCGCCGCACGCGCGACGTCGTGCTGATCGACCAGCGCGGCACCGGTCGCTCGTCGCCGCTGACGTGCCAGGCGTTCCGCCCGCGCGACGACGACGTGTTCGACACCGACCCGGTGCCGCGCGCGCGGCAGTGCGCGCAGGAGCTGGCGGCGCAGGGTGTGGACGCGGCACAGTACACGACGACGGCGTGGCTCGCCGACCTGGAGGCGATGCGCGTTGCGCTCGGCTACCCGCGCTGGAACCTGTGGGGCGGCAGCTACGGCACGCGCGTCGCGCTCGAATCCGTGCGCCGGCACCCGGGCGCCGTGCGCACGCTGACGCTCGACGGCGTGGCGCCGCCCCAACTCGTGATCCCGCTCGACGTCTGGCGCACGCGCGAAGCGGCGCTGCAGGCGATCCTCGCCGCGTGCGCGGCATCGAAGTCGTGCCGCGCCGCGCATCCGGACGCCGCGGGCACGCTCGCGCGCATCGAGCGCGCACTGGGGCCCGTTGGCCGCGAGATGGACGTCGCCGATCCGCGCACCGCGGTTACGGAACGGCAGCGCGTGACGTTCGACGTCGTCCTGGCGGTGCTGCAGCCGCTCACGTACACGCCCGAGACTGCGAGCATGCTGCCCGAGATGCTGGCGCTCGCCGCGGCCGGCGACTTCGGGCCGCTGTTCGCGGCCAATCCCGCGCTGTCCGGAAGCTTCGTCGAACAGATGAACGCGGCGCTGCACTTTTCGGTGACCTGCGCCGAGGACGTGCCGCGCATCCGCCCGGGCGCCGCGCGCGACGCGCTCGCGGGGCTGCCGACGCAAACGCTGGCCGAGCGGACGCTCGCCGTGTGCGACGTGTGGCCGCGCGGCCGGATGCCGGCCGACTTCGCGAACGCCGTGACCAGCGACAAGCCCGCGTTGCTCTTCTCCGGCGGGATGGACCCGGTGACGCCGCCGGCGTACGGCGCCGAAGTCGCAAAGGGACTGCCGAACAGCCGGCACGTGATCGCGCCAGGCTACGGCCACGGCGTGTCCCCGCTGGGCTGCGGGCCGCGCCTGCTCGGCGCGTTCGTCGACGCCGGCAGCGTCGCGAACCTGCCGGGAACGTGCATCGCGCAATTCGAGAAGAGCGTGCGGCCGCTGCTCTGGCCCGACCGCCTGGCGCCGCAGCCGTGATCCGCGTCGAGGGCCTCGTCAAGTCGTTCGGCCGCAAGGGCGAGGTCCACGCGGTCGCCGGCGCCTCGTTCGTCGCACGCGACGGCGAGATCACGGGGCTGCTCGGCCCCAACGGCGCCGGCAAGACGACGCTGCTGCGCATGCTGGCCACGCTGCTCGTGCCCGACGCGGGGTCGGCGCGCGTCGGCGACCTCGACGTCGTGCGCGACCGCTATGCGGTGCGCGCGCGGATCGGCGTGCTGTCGGACGCGCGCGGCCTGTATCCGCGGTTGACGGCGCGCGAGAACATCCGCTACTACGGCGAGCTGCACGGGCTCGCCGGCGCGGCGCTCGAAGCCCGGATCGACGCGCTCGTCGAGACGCTGGGCCTGGCCGCGCTCGCCGACCGCCGTGCACAGGGGTTCTCGCAGGGCGAGCGGATGAAGGTGGCGATCGCGCGCGCGCTCGTCCACGATCCGTCCACCGTGCTGCTCGACGAGCCGACCAACGGCCTCGACATCATGAGCGTGCGCGCGCTGCGCGGGCAGCTGCGCGCGCTGCGTGGCGCCGGCAAGTGCCTGCTGTTCTCGTCGCACGTGATGCAGGAGGTCGCGGCGCTGTGCGACCGCATCGTGATCCTCGGCGGCGGCCGCGTCGTCGCCGACGGCACGGCGGCGGAGCTGATCGCGCAGAGCGGCGCGGCGACGCTGGAGGACGCGTTCGTCGCGCTGCTGGGCAGCGGCGAGGGGCTTGCGGCATGAGTGCCGGGGCCGGGCGATGAGCCGCATCGCCGCCGTCCTGCGCAAGGAGGTCCGCGACGCGCTGCGCGACCGGCGCACGCTGCTCGTCTCGCTGCTGACCGCCGCGGCGGCGGGCCCGATCTTCCTCGTGCTCATCTTCAACCTGATCGCGCGCCCGGCGGATCGCGCGCGCGAGCTGCCGCTGCCCGCCGTCGGCATCGCCGGCGCGCCGGCGCTCGCCGCGTTCCTCGAGCGCAACCAGGTCACGCTGTCGGCGGCGCCCGCCGACTACGAGGCGAGGATCCGCGCCGGCGAGATCGACGTCGTGCTGGTCGTCGACGAGAAGTTCGCGGCCGACGTCGCGGCCGGCCGGCAGGGCACGGTGCGGCTCGTGTCGGACCGCTCGCGCGACCGTGCGCAGGCATCGATCCGGCAGGCCGAGAACCTGCTGCGCGCGTACAACCGCCTGTGGGGATCGCAGCGGCTGCTGCTGCGTGGCGTGGCGCCTTCCGTCGGCAACCCGCTCGACGTCGAGGACGTCGACCTCGCCACGCCGCAGCAGTCCGGTGCGATCATCCTGTTCCTCGTCGCGTTCTACGGGCTGCTGGCCTCCGTGATGGGCGGCATGGCCGCGGCGCTCGACACCACTGCCGGCGAGCGCGAGCGGCAATCGCTCGAGCCGCTGCTGACCACCCCGGCGCGTCCGCGCGAGATCGTCGCCGGCAAGTGGCTCGCCGTCGCGCTGTTCAACGCGCTCGTCGTCGTGATCACGCTCGCCGGCTTCTGGCTGACGCTGTCGTTCGCGCCGCTGCCGCCGGTCGGCGCGCCGTTCCTGTTCGGCGCGCGCGAGCTCGCGCGCTTCCTCGTCGTGCTGCTGCCGATGATCGCGCTGATGCCGGCCGTCCTCCTCTACGTCGGCAGCCGCGGCCGCACGTTCAAGGAAGCGCAGGCCAACGTCTCGGTGCTGCTGTTCGTCGTGTCGATGGTGCCCGCGATCCAGCTTTTCCTGCAGCAGAAGGAGCCCGACTGGCTGGTGCTGGTGCCGGTCTCCGGCCAGTACATGCTGCTCAAGCTCGCGCTTCGCGGCGAGGCGATTCCGCTCGCGCAGCTCGCGCTGTCGTACGTGGTTCCCGCGCTGCTCGCGGCCGCGGCACTCGCCGCGGTCGCGCGCCTGCTCGGCCGCGAAGCGGTGCTCGCGTCGCGGTAGGCTCGCTCTCCTCCCGAGGCGCGCTGACCTTGAGGCGGCCCGGGGGCCGCTGCGGTCAGGACACCAAGGTCAAGTTCTTTCACCACAGAGAGCACACAGAGTACGGAGAAAGGCCACGCGGTCCGGCGTCATTCGGACTTCATGCCAGGTTCTTCCTCTGTGTTCTCCGTGTTCTCCGTGTTCTCCGTACTCTCTGTGGTTCAGTCTTTTCCTCCGCGGCGCGCCGCGCCCTTGGGGCGGCCCGGCGGGCGCTGGCCGCACGTGCGAGAATCGCGGCGTGCCCCGCTCCCGACCCGCTCCCGCCGCAACGGCCGCCGCGCCGGAAATGATGGACACGCGCGAAGTCGCGGCCTACCTGCGCCTCAAGGAACGGCGCGTGTACGACCTCGTGAAGAGCAACGCGCTGCCGCACGTGCGCGCCACGGGCAAGCTGCTGTTCCCGCGCGCGCAGATCGACGCGTGGCTCGCGACGAAGGCCGGCGCGCCCACCGCGCATGCGGAGGCCGCCGTGCCGCCGATCGTCGCCGGCAGCCACGACCCGCTGCTCGAGTGGGCGGCGCGCGAGTCCGGCTGCGGACTCGCCGTGCTCGCGTGCGGCAGCCGCGCGGGCCTCGACCGGCTCGCGCGCGGCGAAGCGATGCTCGCCGCGACGCACTGGCTCGACGCCGCATCGGGCGAGTACAACGTGCCGCTCGTCCGCGCGGAGCTCGCGGGCGCCGACGTCGTGGCGATCGAGTGGGCGCGGCGCACGCAGGGGCTGCTGCTCGCCGCCGGCAATCCACTGAAGGTGAAGGGCCTGCCGGACCTCGTGCGCAAGCGGGCGCGCATGGTCCGCCGGCAGGCCGAGGCCGGCAGCCAGCACCTGCTGCTGCAGCTGCTCGCGCAGGCAGGCATCGCGCCTGCCGATCTCGCGTGGCTCGCGCGCCCGGCGCGCGCCGAGACCGAGCTCGCCGCCGCCATCCACGACGGCCGCGCGGACGCGGGCGTGGCGATCGAGGCGGCCGCGCGCGCGCACGGCCTCGACTTCATCCCGCTCACCGAGGAGCGGCTCGACCTCGTCGTCCGCCGGCGCGACTACTTCGAACCGCCGGTGCAGGCGCTGCTCGCGTTCGCGCGCACGCCGGAGTTCGCCGCGCAGGCGCGCGCGCTGGGCGGCTACGGCGTCGGCGCGACCGGGCGGGTCGCCTACAACGCCTAGGGCGCACCCCCTTTGGGGGACGGCGCGCGCTGCGCGAGGTTTACCGCGCGTTCGGGAAGAACAGCTGCTCGCCGCCGATCCTGTAGGACGCGATCGCCGCCTGCCCCTGCGGCGAGACCACCCAGTCGACGAACCGCTGGCCGAGGTCCCTCTTCACGTGCGGGTGCTTCGCCGGATTCACGAGCATCACGCCGTACTGGTTGAAGAGGCGCTGGTCGCCTTCGACGAGGATCGCGAGGTCGCCGCGGTTCCGGAACGACAGCCACGTGCCGCGGTCGGCGAGCACGTACGCGTTCATGGCGGACGCCGTGTTGAGCGTCGGCCCCATGCCGGAGCCGGTGTCCTTGTACCAGGCGCCCTTCTTCGCGTCGAGGTCCACACCCGCCGCCTTCCAGTAGCGCAACTCCGCCGCGTGGGTGCCGCTCCTGTCGCCGCGCGACACGAACGGCGCCTGCGCCGTCTCGATCCGGCGCAACGCGTCGAGGATGTCCTTGCCGCCGGCGATCTTCGCCGGATCGCTCTTCGGCCCGACCAGCACGAAGTCGTTGTACATGACGGGCAGCCGCGCAACACCGAAACCTTCGGCGACGAACTTCTCCTCGGCCGCCTGGTCGTGGACGAACACGACGTCCGCGTCGCCGCGGCGCGCGAGGTCGAGCGCCTGCCCGGTGCCGAGCGCCACGACGCGCACCTTGATGCCGGTGTCCTTCTCGAACAGCGGCAGGACGTGCGCGAACAGGCCGGACTGCTCGGTCGACGTCGTCGACGCGACGACGATGAACTTCTCCTGAGCGCCGGCTGCGCCGGCCCCGATCCCGATGAGCGCGCCGGCGAGTGCCGCCAGCCACTGGCGTCGCATCACAGTCTTTCTCCTTCCAGAAACGCCGCGGCCTCGGACGTGCGCGGCGCAGCGAAGAACACGCGGGCCGGCGACTGCTCGACCAGCCGCCCTTCCTGCAGGAACACGACGTCGTCGGCGAGGCGCTTCGCCTGCGCGAGGTTGTGCGACGTCATCACGATCGTCGTGCCGCGGGCGCGGATGCCGCGGACGATGTCCTCGACCGCGCGGCTCGCCTTGGGGTCGAGGCTCGCGGTCGGCTCGTCGAGGAACAGCACCTCCGGCCGCAGCGCCCACGCGCGCGCGAGCGCCAGCCGCTGCTGCTCGCCGCCCGACAGCACG
>JAYRNW010000286.1:0-6833 GCA_041911995.1 Casimicrobiaceae bacterium
CGCCGCGGAGCCTGCCTGCACGGCGGCCTTGGCCTGCGCGGCGAGCGCCGCGCGCGTCGCCGCGAGCTCCCGCCGCCACGCGTCGTCGTCCGGCGCGAGCAGCGTGAGGATCTGCAGCTGCGCCGCGGCCGTCGCGAGGTCCCCGGACTGCCGCGCGCCGTCGGCGAGCGTGCGATGCCGGGCGATCGCGTCGGCCGTCTGCGCAGCGTGCGCGGAAGGCGCCGCGACCGGCGCCGGCCGCGCCGGAGGCTCCGCCGGCGGCACCTGCGCGCAGCCGGCGAGCACGGCCAGCGCCGCCGGCAGGAACGTCGGGAGCGGCCGCTTCATCGGTCCGGTCAACGCGCCGCCGTGCGCACGAAGGTCACGAGCTTCGCCTTGAACGCGTCCAGGTCCTCGTTGCCGAACACCATCGTCCGGCGGAGCATGTACGGGTACGCGTAGAAGGCGTTGCCGCCGGCGGTCACCGTCACGCCCAGCGTCACCCGCTGCGCGGCGAGCAGCTCGGCCACCCAGTCGTTGACGTCGCCGTACGGGTAGGCGAACGTGAAGCTCGGCGCGGCGAGCTTCTCGTTGATCGCCGCGACCGGCGCGTCGACCTCGCGGCGGATCCGGTCGCGGAACCGCGGCTCCGTCTCGCCCGGCAGCCGCAGCGTCAGGTTCGCGTGCGACTTCGAGTGCGGCTGGACCTCGATCAGCCCGCCCGCCATCATCTCCTTCATCTGCGCCCAGGTCATCGCGTCCGCCGCGCCCACGAAGTCCGTGTAGAGGAACACGGTGGCCGGGAATCCGTGCTTGCGCAGAATCGGGTAGGCAATCTCGTACGTCGACCGGTAGCCGTCGTCGATCGTGATCACGACCGACTTCGCCGGCAGCCCTTCCTTGCCCTCGAGGAAGCGCGCGAGGCGCTTCAGCGTGATCACCGTGTAGCCGTTGCGCGCGAGGAAGTCCATCTGCGCCTCGAACGCGGCCGGCGTCACGTTGAGCTTGCCCTGGCGCGCGCCGAAGCGGTGGTAGCAGAGGACGGGGACTGTCTGGTAGCCCGTCGCGTAGACGCCGATCGGGTTGCGGTCGCGCAGCGGGACGACCGCCGTCTTGCCGACGGGCGGCGACGGCGCGCCGTTGAACTGGGCGATCCGCCACGCCAGGCCGGCGTCGCCCAGGTAGCGTTCGGCGAGCGTGGACCAGGTGTCGCCGGCGCGTACGGCCACGATGGCGAAGTCGTCGTCGCGGTTGATGACGGGAACGGCGTCGGCCGGCGCGGGCGCGGCCGGCGCGGGCGCCTCGACCTGGGGAGGCGGCGCCGTCGCGCAGCCGGCGAGCGCCAGCGCGCAGGCGGCGAGCGCGAGCGCCCTGCGCCCGCGCCTACGCGGAGGCCGCCGGGGCATCGGTGCCGGTCCCGGGGGCCGCGGGCGGCTGCTCGTGCCGCGCCTCCAGTGCGGCCGCGGTCCGGTCGAACTGCGCGTAGAGCTCGCCGAACTCGTCGCGGCGCGTCTCGGCGATCCGGTAGTCGTAGCGGCCGTTCGCCAGCTCCTGCAGCGAGTTGCGCAGCACGCGGATCGGCAGCGAGAGCCGCTGCGCGAGCAGGTACGTGCCGCCCGCGACCGCCGCGACGGTCACCACGGTGAGGATCGCGAGCAGCACGAGCACGAGGTTGGCGACCGCGGTCAGCGGCGCCTCGAAGATGCCGAGGTGCACGGTGCCGATCGTCTTGCCCTGGAACAGCACGGGCGCCGAGAAGTCGAGCACCTGCCGGCCGTCGGCGATGCGCCGGCTCTGCACGGTCACGCCCGGGTCCTTCGACGCGACCGGCACCGCGGCCTCCGGCGGCGCGTACCTGTTGTTCACCTGCGCGGCGGCGTTGCTCGCCCGCACGACGCCCTGGTGGTCGACGACGATCATGTAGCTGAAGTTCTCCTGCCGCCCCAGCGCCTCCTGGACGAAGACGTCCATCGCCGCCCAGTCCTCGGACAGCAGCGGCACCGCGTTCTGCGTCGCCGTGAACTTGGCGAGCGACCCGCCGTAGTCCTTCACCTGGTCCATCATCGCCGCGTACTGCTGCTTGTAGAGGACCGTCGCCGTCAGCGTCATCGTGATCGCGACCACCGCCGCCATCGTCAGCGCCCAGCGCACCGCCATCGGGATGCCGCGGCGCCCCTGCTTCTGCTCGCTCTCCGCGAGCTCGCGCGCGACGCCGATCAGCGCCTGCGCGAAGTCCTCGCCGCTCTGGAAGCGCTTCTCCGGCTGCTTCTTGAGGGCGCGCTCGACCACGCGGCGCAGCGACAGCGGCAGGTCGGCGCGCACCTTGTCGAGCGACGGCGGGTCGGTCTTCGTGATCTTGTAGGCGACGCTGATCAGCGTGTCGCCTTCGAACGGCAGGTGCCCGGTCAGCAGCTGGTAGAGCACGACGCCGGCCGAGAAGAGGTCGGAGCGCGAGTCGACCTTGTCGCCGACCACCTGCTCCGGCGACATGTAGTGCGGCGTGCCGAGGACGTTGCCGATCTGCGTCTGCTGCGTCGCGTCGTTGGCGTCGCTGCCGTCGATGCGGCAGATGCCGAAGTCGGCGACCTTGATCGTGTTGGTGTCGGTGAGCCGCATGATGTTGCCCGGCTTCACGTCGCGGTGGACGATCCCCTTCTTGTGCGCGTAGTCGAGCGCGCGCGTCAGCTGGATGCCGATCTCGACGATCTCGCGCGTGGACAGCGCCTTGCGCGCCTTGATCTCCTCGGCAAGCGTCTGGCCCTCGACGAGCTCCATCGCGATGTACGGATGGCCCTGGTCCTCGCCGACGTCGAACACCGTCACGATGTTCGGGTGCGACAGCACGCCCGCGCCCTTCGCCTCGCGCAGGAAGCGGTTGCGGTACTCGCCGTCGAGGCGCAGCTGCGCCTTCAGGAGCTTGATGGCGAGCGCGCGGTTGATCTCCGGGTCGAACGCCTTGTAGACGCAGGCCATCGCGCCTTCGCCGATGATCTCGCGGATCTGGTAGCGGCCCAGCCGGTCCATTGCTGCGGGTTCGTTCATCGCGCCTGCGCGCCGGCGCGTGGGGGCCGGCGGCAGCCGCGAGTATGCCAGAACGTGCGGCGGGGCGGCTCGCGCCGCCGGGCGCGGCGCCGGCGGGTCGCCAGGGGACGCGCCCCGGCTACAGCGACCGCGCGACCAGCTCCTTCATGATCTCGTTGGCGCCACCGTAGATCTTCTGCACGCGCGCGTCGGCCCACAGCTTGGCGATCGGGTACTCGCGCATGTAGCCGTAGCCGCCGAAGAGCTGCAGGCAGCGGTCGATCACGTCGCATTGCTGCTGGGTCGTCCACCACTTCGCCATCGACGCGGTGGTGGCGTCGAGCGTGCCGGCCTGCATCCGCGTGATGCAGTCGTCGATGAACACGCGCGCGACGTGCGCCGTCGTCCTGCACTCGGCGAGCGTGAAGCGCGTGTTCTGCAGGTCGAGGAGCTTCTGCCCGAACGCCTCGCGCTCCCTGACGTGGGCGACCGTCAGCTCGACGGCCAGCTCGATCGCCGCCACCGCGGCCACGGCGAGGATCGTCCGCTCCCACGGCAATTGCGCCATCAGCTGGTGCAGCCCGCGGCCTTCCTCGCCGCCCAGCAGGTGCTCGGCCGGGACGCGCGCGCCGTCGAAGAAGAGCTCGGCGGTGTCCTGCCCCTTCTGGCCGATCTTGTCGAGGATGCGGCCGCGGCGGAAGCCGGGCAGGTCGCGCGTTTCCACCATCAGCAGCGAGAGGCCGCGCGAGCCGGCGCCGGCGTCGGTGCGCACGACCAGGTATACGAGGTCCGCGAGATGGCCGTTGGAGATGAAGGTCTTGGCGCCGTCGACGACGTAGTGGTCGCCGGTGCGCACGGCGCGCGTGCGGATCCCGCGCAGGTCGGACCCGGCGCCGGGCTCGGTCATCGCGATGGCCGCGATCGTGTCGCCGGCCGCCATCGCCGGCAGCCAGCGGCGCTTCTGCGCCTCGGTGCCGTACGCTAGCACGTAGTGGGCGACGATGCTGTGCACGTGCTTGCCGAAGCTCGTGACGTTCGCGCGCTGCAGCTCCTCGAACACGACGCACTCGTGCGCGAACGTGGCGCCGGCGCCGCCGTACGCCTCCGGGATGTCGGCGAGCAGCAGGCCCATCGCGCCTGCCTTGCGCCAGGCGTCGCGGTCGACGTGCTGCTGCGCGCACCAGCGCTCCTCGTGCGGCGCGATTTCCGCGGCGACGAAGCGGCGCACCGCGTCGCGGAAGATCGCGAGCTCGTCGGTCATCCACGGCGACGCGTACGGGCGCGGCGCCGCCTCCCGGGCCGTCATGGCGTCACGCCGCGCGGTAGAGCGTGGTCACGCAGGCGCCGCCCAGGCCGAGGTTGTGCTGCAGCGCGACGCGCGCGCCGGCGACCTGCCGCGCGTCCGCCGTGCCACGCAGCTGCTGCGTGAGCTCGAAGCACTGCGCGAGGCCGGTGGCGCCGAGCGGGTGGCCCTTCGACAGCAGGCCGCCCGACGGGTTGGTGACGACCTTGCCGCCGTACGTGTTGTCGCCGGCGTCGACGAACCGCTCGGCCTCGCCCTCGGCGCACAGTCCCAGCGCCTCGTACGTGATGAGCTCGTTCTGCGCGAAGCAGTCGTGCAGCTCGACGACGTCGACGTCGTCGGGACCGATTCCGGCTGCCTCGTACGTGGCCTGCGCGGCGGCGCGCGCCATGTCGTAGCCGACGACGCGCATCATGTCGTGCGTCGCGAACGTCGCCGGCGTGTCGGTGGTCATCGCCTGCGCGGCGATCCACACGCCCTTCGCGAGGCCGTGCCGGTCGGCGAACGCCTCGGACACGAGGACGGCCGCCGCGGCGCCACACGTGGGCGGGCATGCCATCAGCCGCGTCATGACGCCCGGGATCATCACCGGCGAGGCCATCACGTCGTCGACGGTGACCTCCTTGCGGAACAGCGCGAGCGGGTTGCGCGCCGCGTGCCGGCTCGCCTTCGCGCGGATCTTCGCGAACGTCTCCATCCGCGTGCCGTACTTCCGCATGTGCGCGAGCCCGGCGCCGCCGAAGTAGCGCAGCGCCAGCGGCACGTCGGGCATCCCGACCAGCGCGGCGGTCTCCGCGTCGAAGCGCTCGAACGGCGTCGGCCGGTCGTTGAACTTGGTGCCGAGCGCGCCGGGTTCCATCTGCTCGAAGCCCAGCGCCAGCGCGCACTCGGCGGCACCGGAGGCGACCGCCTGCCGCGCGAGATAGAGGGCCGTCGACCCGGTCGAGCAGTTGTTGTTGACGTTGACGATCGGGATGCCGGTCATGCCCACGTCGTAGAGCGCGCGCTGGCCCGACGTCGAGTCGCCGTAAACGTAGCCGGCGTACGCCTGCTCGACGGCCGTGTAGGGCACGCGCGCGTCGTCGAGCGCGGCGCGCGTCGCCGTGGCCGCCATCTCGGGGTAGGGCGCCGACGCGCCGGGCTTGGCGAACGGGATCATCCCGACGCCGGCGACGAAGACCTTGCGTGACATCGCTTCCTCCAGTGACCCTCCCTTCGATTCTACGCGTGGGCTAGACTGGGCAATGCGCGGCGTGCAACCGCCGGCGCGACCGCAACAGGAGCATCACCGTGAACCCACCGCACCCGCTGCTGACCGCCACGCACGACGTCACGAACCAGGTGCCGCCGCTGTCCGGGCACAACCTCTACGCGACCGACGCGGCGCTGCGCGAGGCCGTCGCGCGCGAGGGCGCCGGCGGCGCCGAGCCGTGGCTCGCCGAGCGCGGTGCCGAGTTGGGCAGCGAGGAGATGCAGGCGTGGGGCGTGCAGGCGAACCGCTTCGCGCCGGTGCTCGCGTCGTTCGACACGACGGGCCGGCGGCGCGACACCGTCGACTTCCATCCGGCCTACCACGCGCTGATGGCGTACCTGAAGCGCCACGGCGTGGGCGCGGGGCCGTGGGCGGATCCCTCCGCTGGCGCGCACGTGCGCCGCGCGGCGCTGTTCCACATGTTCGCGCAGGTGGAGGACGGCACGCTGTGCCCGACGACGATGACCTACGCCTGCGTGCCGCCGATCGCGCGCGACGCGCGGCTCGCGCCGGAGTGGCTGCCGCGGATCTTCTCGCCGGACTACGACCCGCGCTTCCTGCCGGCCGCGCAGAAGCGCGGCGTGACGCTCGGCATGGGCATGACCGAGAAGCAGGGCGGCTCGGACGTGCGCAGCAACACGACGCGCGCGGAGCCGGACGGCGGCCGCGGCTACCGGATCGTCGGCCACAAGTGGTTCCTGTCCGCGCCGATGTGCGACGCGTTCCTGATCCTGGCGCAGGCGCCGGGCGGCCTCTCGTGCTTCCTGCTGCCGCGGTTCGCGCCCGACGGCCGCGTCAACGACGTGCGCATCCAGCGGCTGAAGGACAAGGTCGGCGACCGCTCGAACGCGAGCTCGGAGGTCGAGTTCTGGGGCGCGTACGCGGAACGGGTCGGCGACGAGGGCCGCGGCGTGCCGACGATCCTCGAGATGGGCACGTACTGCCGGCTCGACTGCGCGCTCGGCACGGCCGGCCTGATCCGCGGCGCGCTCGTGCAGGCGCTGCACCACGCGCGGCACCGCGAGGCGTTCGGGCGGCGGCTCGCCGAGCAGCCGCTGATGCGCGGCGTGCTCGCCGACCTCGTGCTCGAATCCGAGGCGGCCACCGCGCTCGCGCTGCGGCTCGCGCGCGCGTTCGACCGCCGGCACGACGAGACCGAGGCGCTGCTGCGGCGCGTACTGACGCCGGCGGCGAAGTTCTGGATCTGCAAGCGCGGCCCGGCCGTCGGCGCCGAGGCGATGGAGGTGCTGGGCGGCAACGGCTACGTCGAGGACGGCC
>JAYRNW010000287.1:0-3450 GCA_041911995.1 Casimicrobiaceae bacterium
ATCCGGGGGTTGATGATGCCGTACGTGACGTCGACCAGCAGGTTGACCGTCATCACGATGAGCCCGAGCAGCAGCACGCCGCCCTGCAGCACCGGGTAGTCACGGCGGTTGATCGCCTCGATCAGCCACTTGCCCACGCCCGGCCACGAGAAGATCGTCTCGGTCAGGATCGCGCCGGTGAACAGCACGCCGACCTGCAGCCCGATCACGGTGATCACCGGGATCAGCGCATTGCGGAACGCATGCACCGCGATCACGCGCCAGCGCGGCAGGCCCTTCGCGCGCGCGGTGCGGATGTAGTCCTCGCCCAGCACCTCGAGCATCGCCGAGCGCGTCATGCGGGCGATGACGGCCAGCGGGATCGTGCCGAGCACGATCGTCGGCAAAATGAGGTGCGCCACGGCCGACCGGAACGCGCCCTTCTCGCCGGAGAGGAGCGAGTCGATCGTGAGGAACCCGGTGACCGGCTCGATGTAGTACTGGACGGAGATGCGCCCCGACACCGGCGTCCAGCCCAACTGCACCGAGAAGAGCAGGATCAGCAGCAGGCCCCACCAGAAGATCGGCATCGAGTAGCCCGTGAGCGAGATGCCCATCACGCCGTGGTCGAACACCGAGTTGCGCCGCACCGCGGCGATCATCCCTGCGGGAATGCCGAGCGCGAGCGCGAACAGGATCGCGCACAGCGCGAGCTCGATCGTCGCCGGGAACAGCGCGGCGAACTCCCGCAGCACCGGCTCCTGCGTGATCATCGACTTGCCGAGGTCGCCGCGCAGCACGCGGCCGATGTAGATGCCGTACTGGACGAGCACCGGCCGGTCGAGCCCGTATTCCTTGAGCAGCGCGGCGTGGCGCTCCGGGTCGATGCCGCGCTCGCCGGCCATCGTCTCGATCGGGTCGCCGGGCACCAGCCGGATCAGGAAGAACGCGAGCAGCGTCATCCCGATGAACGTCGGCACGACGAGGGTCAGCCGGGTGAGCAGGAAGCGCAGCATCGGGAAGCGGCCGGGGGGCAGCGGTATTTAAGCACACCCGCCTTCAGCTCTTCGCACCGCCGGCGCGCAGCCGCGCCGCCCGCGTCGCGTACAGGCAGATGCCCGCCGCCACCGACACGTTGAGGCTCTCTACGTTCCCGACGAGCGGAATGCCGACGATGCGGTCGCACGACTCGCGGGTCAGGCGCCGCAGGCCGCCGCCTTCCGCCCCGAGCACCCACGCGACGGGCCCGGACAGGTCGGCGGCGACCAGGCTCTCGCCGCCGGCGTCCGCGCCCAGCAGCCAGACGCCGCGCGCCTTCAGGTCGCGCATTGCGCGCGCGAGGTTGGTGACCGCGATCACCGGAACGGTATCGGCGGCGCCGCTCGCCGCCTTGGCGACCGTCGCGTTGACGCCGACCGCTCGGTCCTTCGGCACCACGACCGCCTGCGCGCCGAACGCGTCGGCGCTGCGCAGGCAGGCGCCCAGGTTGTGCGGATCGGTGACGCCGTCGAGGACGAGCAGCAGCGGCGGTTCGCCTGCCGTCTCCAGCACGTCGTCCAGCGTCACGTGCGGCAGCGCGGCGTCGACCACTGCCACCACGCCCTGGTGGCGACCGTGCCCGGACAGCGCGTCGAGCCGCGCGTGGTCGACCGGATGCACGGCCACGCGGGCGGCTTCCGCGCGCTCCACGAGGTCGGCGAGCCGCGGATCGCGCCGGCCGGCCAGCACGTACAGCGCGTGCACGGCGTCCGGCCGCTGGCGCAGCCGCGCGGTGACTGCGTGGAAGCCGAAGAGGGTGCGAGTGGCGGACACAGGGAGGACGGCGCGCGGCGGCGCAGGCGCCGCGACTATGCTAGTGTAGCGCGCCACCCCGGCCGCGCCGCGCTCCGGTCCTCATGCTCGCCGACGACGCCCGCCACCTCTTCGTTACGCTGCTGCTCGTCGTCGGCGGCCTGCTGCCGATCGTCAACCCGGTCGGCGTCGCGCCGATGTTCCTCGCGATGACGCACGGCACCGACGAGCGGACGCGCCACGTGCTCGCGGCGAAGATCGCCGTCAACTCGTTCATCCTGATCATGGGGTCGCTGATCTTCGGCGCGTTCGTGCTGAAGATCTTCGGGCTGTCGGTGCCGGTCGTCCAGGTCGCCGGCGGCGCCGTGCTGATCGCGCTCGGCTGGGACCTCCTCAACAGCGAGGCGCCCGCGGCGGCCGACACGACCACCGTCAGCGAGGACGTCGTGATCCTGCGTGCGTTCTACCCGCTGACGCTGCCGTTGACCGTCGACCCGGGCGCGATCTCGGTCGCGATCACCATCGGCGCCAGCCACACGCACAATGTCGAGCGCGCGCTGATCGGCTTCGTCGCCGGCACCATCGGCACGGCACTGATCGCGGTGTCCGTCTGGCTCGCGTACTACTACGCGGAGCGCGTCGCGCGGTGGCTCGGCCACGCGCGCGTGATGGTCGTGCTGCGGCTGTCCGCGTTCATCGTGCTGTGCATCGGCGTCGAGATCACGTGGAACGGCGTGAAGGCGCTGGCGGCCGACCTCTCGTTCGCGCCGCCGGCCGCGGCGCCGCCCACCGAACCCGCGGCGCCCGCCGCGCCGCACCGGAAGGCGCCGTGATCGACAGCCCGCTCGACCTGCTGCAGGGCGTGCTCCTCGTCCTCGGCGCGCTGCTGCCGATCGTCAACCCCGTCGGCAACGCACCGTTCTTCCTCGCGCTGACGCCGGGCCTGACCGACGCGGAGCGTGGGTCGATCGCCCGCAAGGTCGCGTTCAACGGCTTCGTGCTGCTGGTCGTCGCGCTGTTCTTCGGCGACGACGTGCTCGCGTTCTTCGGCGTCTCCGTGCCGGTCGTGCAGATGGCCGGCGGGCTGGTAGTCGCGGGGCTGGGCTGGCGGCTGCTGGGCGCGGCCGACGCGCCCCCCGACAAGCCGGCGCCCGCGTCGGCCGAGGCGACCGAGGCGCGCGCGTTCTATCCGCTGACGCTGCCGCTGACCGTCGGGCCGGGCGCGATCTCGGTCGCGATCACGATCGGCGCCAACTTCCCGTCGACCGTGCAGCCGTTCGTCGCCGACGCGATTTCCGCGGTGGTCGGCGCGGTGATCGTCTGCGCGGTCACGTACGTCTGCTACCGGTACGCCGAGGCGACGGCACGGCTGCTCGGCGCCGGCGGCACGGCCGTCGTGCTGCGGCTGTCCGCGTTCATCATGCTGTGCATCGGCGTGCAGGTCATGGTGAACGGCGCCGACGCGCTGTTCCACTTCCTGCCGGTCGCGCCGCCCGCGCTGCGGTGAGCGCCGCGGCGTCCGGCCGCTTGGCAGGCGGGGCCGGTCCGGGCTATAATAAAAAGCTTCGCTGCGGCCCGTTTCCGAGGGTCGGGCCGCGCAGCACGCCGGTGTAGCTCAGTTGGTAGAGCAGCGCATTCGTAATGCGAAGGTCGGGGGTTCGACTCCCTCTACCGGCACCA
>JAYRNW010000288.1:0-16275 GCA_041911995.1 Casimicrobiaceae bacterium
CCGCGGCGCGCGCGCCGCGCACGCGCGCGAGCGCGGCGTCGACGCCGGCTGCACGACCGGTGACCAGCAGCCACGCGGCGGCGGCGCAGGCGCTGCGCGAAAGCCCGAGCGCGCAACAGACGAGCACGGGGCCACGTTCGCGCAGCCGCTCGATCGCGTGGGCGGCCGCGGCGAGCGCCGCCGGCGGTGGCGCCGTGAGGTCGAGGACCGGTACGACGGCCAGCGCGGCGCGGCCCCGGGGGCTCGGGAGCTCGGCCGCCAGGTCGACGATGCCGGCGAAGCGTTCGCTGCGTGCGTCGCGCGCCGACGGCATGCGCCCGATCCACACGCCGTCGCCGATCGCGACCGGCTCCGGATGCCGCCGCGTCCACCAGCGGGAGTTGAGCCACGCGCCGGCGAGATAGGGCGCCAGCAGCCAGCGCACGGCGGCTTCGAGGCGGCCGTCGGCCTGCTTCTGGAAGCCGGCGGGACCGAGCCCGGCGTAGCAGGCGGCGACGATCGCGAGCGAGAGCGCCGGCCACGCGAGCCAGAGGCCCCAGCCGCCGCCGCCGAGCGCGGCGACGAGGCAGGCAAGGGCGCCCATGCCGTACCGGAACGCCAGCCGGTGACGCGCAGGGTCAGTCGCCGGCCGCCAGGCGGACAGCGGCTCGTGGACGCCGGCCTCGGCGAACGGCCACAGCCAGACGCAGAGCCAGCCCAGTGCGAAGCCCGTGGGGATGTCGACGAAGTGGTGCTGCCAGGTCGTCAGCACGGAAGCCCCGATCATGATGAACCAGACGTCGAGCAAGATGCGCGCCAGTCCGCTGAGCTTGCGCGCGTACAGCACCCACAGGATCACGGCCAGCGCGACGTGCAGCGAAGGGATCTGGTTGTACGGCAGGTCGAAGCCGGCGAGCGCGTCGAACATCGCGCCGAAGACGCCGTCGGCCTGCGGGCGGTCGAACGCGTAGCGATGCGGCGCCGCGACGAAGAACGCGACGGCGACGAGCTGCGCGGTGAGCAGGCGCTTCGCGTGCGTGTCGAGCTCGCGCCGCGTCGCGCAGACGAAGAGCGACAGCCCGTACAGCGCGTCGATCGACCAGTAGGGCACGATCGTCCACGCCCAGAACGGGATCGCGCGTTCCCATCCGAACGCGAGCGTCGGCACGCTCGCCCGCTGCGCGGCCGACCAGTTCGCGAGGCCGTAGGTGACGAAGAAGAACGGCGCGAGGAACAAGAGCCACGCAAGCGCGCGGCGCCAGGGGCGCGGGGTGGGGTCAGAGACGACTTTCGCCTTCATCCCGCACAAGCTTCAGTCGGTGCCCGATGTGGGGTCGGACACGACTTCCGCGGGCATCCTGCCGAAGGCCTCGTCGGTGCCTGAAAGTCGTATCCGACCCCTGAGGTCGCGTCGGTGCTCGAAAGTCGTATCTGACCCCATTCGGCGCGCGAGCGAGACGGTGAACATGCCCCACGCGTCGACGCGCTGCTCGAACTTGCGGAAGCCGGCGGCTTCGACCAGCGCGTCCATCTCGGCCTGCGTGCGCCGGCGCATCACCCACGCGCGGCCGCCACGGTGGCTGGTGAGCGCGCGCGCGATGAGCTCGATTTGCGGATGCCACGGCTGGCACGTGTACAGCAGGAGCCCGCCCGGGGCGATCGCATCGGCGAGCCCGCGCAGCGACGCCGCCACCGGCGCGTTGTCCGCGAAAAGCTCGTAGAGGCCCGACACGACGCCGATCGTCGGCCGCGGAACGAGTGTGGCCAGGCTCGCGCGGTCGAACGCGTCGCCTTGGACGAACGACGCGACGGACGCGAGGCCGCGCTCGCGGATCAGCGCCATTCCCTGCTCGACGTTGCGCGGGTCGTAGTCGCGTAGAACGATGGCGTCCGGTCGCGCGCCGTCCGCCGCGACCGCGTCGAGCACGTAGCGGCCGTGGCCGGCGGCGACGTCGACGATGCGCACGGCGGCGCCGGCCGCGCGCCGGTCCGCGATCGCTTGCCGCAGCAGCTCCTCGACGTGGCGCTTGCGCTGCCGGATGCCGCGCCAGCCGATCGATTCGAGGTATGCGCGATCGATCAGGCGGCCGACCGGCGTGAGGCCGGCCGGGCGGTTGCGGTACACGTAGTCGAGCGTTGCGCCGGAGTCGAACCCCGTCGCGTGGCCGAGCGCCACGCCTTCGGACAGCGCGCCGCCGACCTTCAGCGCCGCGCGCGTGGCTGCCCAGTACAGCCCGCGCGGCGACAGCGCGGGCAGCGGCGCCGCGAGCGCGTCGGCTTCCTCGCGCGTGGGGCCGGCGCGATCGGCGTCGGTGAGGTCCGGCTGCGCGAGCGGCGCGGCGTACCGGCGCAGCAGGAACGCGCGCACGCGGTCGAGCGCCTGCGCGCGGTCGCGCTCGCCCAGCGTGTCGTGCAGGAAGCCGTGCAGCACGTGCCGCTCCTTCACGGTCGCGCCCAGCCGGTCGAAGAACGCGTGCTGCGGGCCGTGCCGGACGACCCAGTCGGCGCCGGAGACCAGCAGCTGCGTGGGCACGACGATCGCCTGCGCGTCGGCGACGACGCGCTCGGCCGCGACGTAGAGGCCGAGCAGCACGCGCACCGAGATCGCCTTCGCGATCAGCGGGTCCGCGGCGTAGCTCGCGATGCGCTCCGGGTCGCGCGTCAGGTACTTCGCCTTCACGTAGCTCGTGACGAAGAAGTTGCCGCGCAGCCGCCGCAGCAGCGCGAGCCCCGGTCGCGCCAACGGCACGTAGAGCTTGACGTCGAACGCCGGCGACGTCAGCACCATGCAGCGGATGCGCGGCGCGTAGTCGTGCGCCCACGTGGCCGCCAGCACGGCGCCCACGCTCTGCGCGACGACGGCGACGTCCTCGACGTCGAAGCCGTGCGCGGCGACGATGTGGTCGACGAACGTCTGCACGTCGCGCACCGAGTCGGCGACCGACGGCGAGTCGCCGCGCGCGCCCGGCGACCGGCCGTGGCCGCGCGCGTCCCAGGCGAAGAACGCGAAGTCCGGCAGGCCGAGCTCGTCGACCACGTGCGCCATCCGGCCCGAGTGCTCGTGGCCGCGGTGGAGCAACACGACCGCGCCACGCGCGGGCGCCGCCGGGGCGGGCCAGTGCCGGTAGAAGAGGTCGACGCCGTCGTGCGTGCGGAACGTGCGCTCCTCGACGGCGCGCGGCAGGACGGCGCGGATGGCGTCGTCGTTCACGTCAGTCCCGAAGGGCCGTCCCGAGGGACTGACCTGCCCCCGCGGCGGGCAGCGAGCGAAGCGAGCGTCGGGGCCATTTCATCCTAGCCGCCCTCGCGCAGCCCCTGCCGCACGCGGTTGACGATCGTCAGCGCGAGCAGCGCGGCCACCGCCGGCATCGCGTACGCGGCCCACGCCGGCAGCGCCGCCGTCACGCCGATCCACAGGCCGAGCGCGCCGAAGACGAACGCGCGGTCGCTCTTGCCCATCGGCCCGTCGTAGCGCCGCGACGCACCGACCGCCGGCCCCAGCACGCCGGCGAACTCGGAGATCACGGCGAGTACGACGACCGCGCCGGTCCAAAGCGGCGAGAACGGGTCCACGAACGCGAACGGCGCGTACAGCGCGGCGTCGGACACGACGTCGGTCAGCTCGTTCAGATACGCGCCGAGCCGGCTCTTCTGGCCGAACTCGCGCGCGAGCATGCCGTCGATCGCGTTGAACGCCATGCGCACGAACATCCACGCCGGAACCAGCAGGAACGGCGCGCGCTCGGGCGCGTGCACCGCGACGAAGAGCCCGACGGCGACGGAGACGACGGCCGCGGAGAGCGTCACCTGGTTCGCCGTGACGCCCGCGCGCGCCAGCGCGCCCGCCAACGGGCGCAGCAGCGACTGGAACCTGGGCTTCAGCGCGTAGATCGACAATCGGAACGGCTCCCGCGGGCGTGCGGAACGCACGGCGCCCCGCGCGCCCAAAGGGTCGCGCGGAAGGCGGGAGTCTAGCGAATCGGGGAGCGGATGGCGACCGCGGCGCTACGCCAGCGGATCGTCGAGCAGCTCGCGCGCCTTCTCGACGCCGGCCGCCGCGGCGGCGGCGTCCGACGGCGCGGCGCCTTCGTCGTCGCCATCGCTGTTGCGGTTGCGCCGGCGCAGCACGAGCCACCAGACGACGCCACCGCCGGCGAGCAGCACGAACGGCCCGGCCCACAGCAGCCACGTCGTGGCCTTGACGGGCGGGTTGTAGAGGACGAAGTCGCCGTAGCGCGCGACGAGGAACTGCTTGATCTCGGCGTCGCTCTTGCCCTGCAGCGCGAGCCCGCGCACCTCGCGGCGCAGGTCCTCGGCGAGCGGCGCGTGCGAATCGGCGAGCGACTGGTTCTGGCAGACGAGGCAGCGCAGCTCCTCCTCCAGCACCTTGAGGCGCGCGTCGAGCGCGGGATCGGACGCTTGCGCGAGCGCGGGCAGCGGCAGCGCCAGCGCCGCCGCGAGCAGGAACGTCGACAGGGTGCGCATCATGCCTTCTGCAGTTGCCGGACGAGGGGGAGAATCTTCTGCTGCAGCGCCTCGGTCGTGATCGGGCCGATCTGCTTGTAGCGGATCACGCCTTCCTTGTCGACGACGAAGGTCTCGGGCACGCCGTAGACGCCCCAGTCGATGCCGACACGGCCGTCGGCGTCGACGACGGACAGCTTGTACGGGTCGCCGTTCTGCGCGAGCCACGCCTTGCCGAGCTCGTTGCGGTCCTTGTAGTTGAGGCCGATCAGCGGCACGACGTCGGCGCGCGCGAGCTCGACCAGCAGCGGATGCTCGACGCGGCACGACACGCACCACGACGCCCAGACGTTGAGCAGCCAGACCTGGCCCTTCATGTCGGCCGTCGACAGCTTCTTGTCCGGCGCGTGCAGCTGCGTCAGTGTGAACTCGGGGGCCGGCTTGCCGACGAGCGGGGAGGGCACCTCGCGCGGGTCGCGCGACAGCCCGACCCAAAGGAAGACCACGAGGACGACGAAGACGGCCAGCGGAATCAACAGTCGCCAGGATTTCATGGGTGCCCTCGCTCGACTACGCCGGCCGCGCCGCGGCGGCGATGGCCGCGACCTTCTGCTTCACCGCGAGCCGGTAGCGGCGGTCGGACATCGCGATGAATCCGCCCAACGCCATCAGGAAGCAGCCGCCCCAGATCCAGTCGACGAACGGCTTCACGTACAGGCGCAGCGCCCACGCGCCCGCGGTGCCGCGCTCGGTCACCGGCTCGCCCAGCGACACGTAGCGGTCGCCGAAGAAGCCCGGGTCGATCGCGGCCTCGGTCATCGGCATGCCCGTCGCGTTGTAGATGCGCTTCTCGGGCCGCAGCGTGCCCAGCAGCTCGCCGTTGCGGCGCATCTCGACGATTCCCGACACGCCCGAGTAGTTCGGCCCGACGACCGGCGCGACGCCGCGGAACGTGAAGTCGTAGCCGCCGACGCTGTGCGTCTGCCCGTTCTCCATCGTCACGTTCTGCTCGATGCCGTAGCCCTTGACCATCGTGACGCCGACGACGAACGCGGCGACCCCCAGGTGCGCGAGCAGCATCCCGTACCACGCGGCCGGGTTGGCGCGCAGCTTCGCGCCGAGGCCCGCCTGCGGCGCGTTGGAAAGCCGCTGCACGACGTGCGCGACGGTCGTCGCGGCGATCCACAGCGCGAGGAAGAGGCCCAGCGCGATCAGCGGCGACCACCGGCCCATGACGAACGGCAGCACCAGCGCGGTTACGACGGCCACGCCCAGCGCCCAGCGCAGCCGCGTCCACAGGTCGGGCAGCTCGGCGCGCCGCCAGCTCGCGACCGGGCCGATGCCGATCAGGAACGTGAGCGGCGCCATCAACGGGAAGAACACCGAGTCGAAGTACGGCGGGCCGACCGAGATCTTGCCCAGGTTGAGCGCGTCGAGGAACAGCGGGTAGAGCGTGCCCAGCAGCACGCTGGCGGTCGCCACGACCAGCAGCACGTTGTTGGCGAGCAGCAGCGATTCGCGCGACAGCGGCGCGAAGCCCGGCCCGGCGCCGACGGCACCGGCGCGCAGCGCGTACAGCGTCAGCGACGCGCCGATCACGAGCGCGAGGAACACGAGGATGAACACGCCGCGCGCCGGGTCGGTCGCGAACGCGTGCACCGACGTCAGCACGCCGGAGCGCACGAGGAACGTGCCGAGCAGCGACAGCGAGAACGCGACGATCGCGAGCAGCACCGTCCAGCTCTTGAACGTGCCGCGCTTCTCGGTGACCGCCAGCGAGTGCAGCAGCGCGGTGCCGACCAGCCACGGCATGAACGACGCGTTCTCGACCGGGTCCCAGAACCACCAGCCGCCCCAGCCGAGCTCGTAGTACGCCCACCAGCTGCCGAGCGCGATGCCGATCGTCAGGAACGCCCACGCGGCCGTGGTCCACGGCCGCGACCAGCGCGCCCACGTCGCGTCGAGCTTGCCGCCGATCAGCGCGGCGATGGAGAACGCGAACGCCACCGAGAAGCCGACGTAGCCCATGTAGAGCATCGGCGGGTGGATCACCATGCCCGGGTCCTGCAGCAGCGGGTTGAGGTCGCGGCCCTCCGGCGCCGCGGGCACGAGGCGCAGGAACGGGTTCGACGTGAACAGCAGGAACAGCAGGAAGCCGACGCCGATCAGCCCCATCACCGCCAGCACACGCGCCTGCAGCACCGCCGGGAGGTTGCGCGAGCGCAGCGTCACCACGCTCGCCCAGCCGGTCAGCATCAGCACCCACAGCAGCAGCGAGCCCTCGTGCGAGCCCCAGGTCGCGGCGATCCGGTAGTGCAGCGGCAGCTGCGTGTTGGAGTGCTGCGCGACCAGCTCGACCGAGAAGTCGCTGGTGGCGAAGCCGTACGCGAGGCAGCCGAACGCGAACGCGACCAGCAGGAACTGCGCGCGCGCCGCCGGCGCCGCGATGGCCATCAGCGCGGCGTCGCGCCGGTACGCGCCGACCAGCGGCAGCGTCCCCTGCGCGAGCGCGACGAGCAGCGCGAGGATCAGCGCGAAGTGGCCGAGCTCGGGGATCATTTGGCGGGCTCCTTCAGCGTCGACACCGACATGCCCTTGCCCTTGTGCGCCTGGTCGACGGCGGCGGCGGCCTCGGGCGGCATGTAGTTCTCGTCGTGTTTGGCGAGCACCTCGGTCGCGCGGAACGTGCCGTCGGTGCCGAGCGAGCCCTGCGCGACCACGCCCTTGCCCTCCTTGAAGAGGTCGGGCAGGAGGCCGCTGTAGACGACCGGCACGCGCTGCGCGGTGTCGGTCACGACGAACGCGACGTCGACCGAGTTGGGGATGCGCTTCACGCTGCCGCTCTCGACCAGCCCGCCGATGCGGAACGGCCGGCCCTGCGGCGCCTCCTTCGCGGCGACCTGCGTGGGCGTGAAGAAGAACACGAGGTTGGACTGGAACGCGTTGAGCACGAGCGCGACGGCGACACCGAGAACGGCGACGCCGGCGCCGATCCACGCGAAGCGGCGGTGACGGGCTTTCATTTCGCAGGCTCCCCGCGCGTGGCCGCCGCAAGCCGGGCCGCGGCCCGGCGGCGCGCCCGCACGCTCAAGATTTCGACGACGATCGCGACGGCGGCCACGCCGTACGAGCCCCACACGTAGAAGCCGTAGCCGCCCATCGCCAGGAATTCGCTCATGCCGCAGCCCTCCGGAAACCGGGCAACTCCGCGACCCACGCCGCGCCGCGCTCGCGCTCGAGGATGACCGCCTGCACGCGCCAGAGCACGACGGCGATCGCGTAGAACCACGCGGCGAACGACATCACGAGCATGCCGGTCAGCATGATCGACGCCATCTTCGGCGCCGCGGTGAGGCTCACCGACGCGCCCTGGTGCAGCGTGTTCCACCACTGCACCGAGAAGTAGATGATCGGGATGTTGACGGTGCCGACGATCGTCAGCACCGCGCAGGCGCGGTCGGCGCGCCGCGGGTCGTCGATCGCGTTGCGCAGCGCCATCACGCCGAAGTAGAGGAACAGCAGGATCAGCTCGGACGTCATCCGCGCGTCCCACGCCCAGTACGTGCCCCACGTGGGCCGGCCCCACAGCGCGCCGGTCCACAGCGCGACGAACGTCATGATCGCGCCGGTGGGGGCGAGCGCCTGCGCCATCATCGCCGACAGCCGCGCGTTGAACGCGAGCGCGAGCACGCTCCAGAACCCCATCACCACGTACACGAACATCGACATCCACGCCGTCGGCACGTGGATGAAGATGATCCGGTACGCCTCGCCCTGCTGGAAGTCGGTCGGCGCGATGCCGAACGCGATCCACAGCCCGGCGAGCGTCGACAGCAGCGCGGCCCACGCGAACCACGGCGCCAGCTTGCCCGCGAGCGGGTAGAACGACGCGGGCGACGAGTATTGGTAGAGGCTCATGTGATTGCGCGGCGGCGCGTCAGTCGAGGGCGATCCGGATGCCCGCGGCGGTGGCGAGCGGCGCGCCGACCAGCGCGATCAGCAGGCCCGCGCCGAGCAGCGAGAAGTTGGCGGCGGCCGACAGGCCGGCGCGCACGGCGTCCGCCGCGCCGGCGCCGAAGATCAGCACGGGCACGTACAGCGGCAGGATGAGCAGCGCGAGCAGGCTGCCGCCGCCGCGCACGCCGAGCGTGAGCGCGGCGCCGATCGCGCCCAGCAGCGACAGGATCGGCGTGCCGACGAGCAGCGACAGCGTGACCACGGTCAGCGCCTGCGTGTCGAGGCCGTACTGGAGTCCGAGCAGCGGCGCCAGCACGACGATCGGCAGGCCGGTCGTCAGCCAGTGCGCGAGGATCTTGCCGAACACGAGGGCGGGCATCGGGTAGGGGGACAGCGCGATCTGCTCCAGCGTGCCGTCGGCGAAGTCGCTCGCGAAGAGCCGCGGCAGCGACAGCAGGGATGCCAGCAGCGCGGCGACCCACAGCACGCCCGGCCCCATCGCCGCGAGCAGCGTCTTCTCGGGTGTGGACGCCAGCGGGAAGAGCGTCACCACGATCACGTAGAACAGCAACTGGACGCCGAGTTCCGCACGCGAGCGCAGCGCGAGCTTCAAGTCGCGCGCGACCGCCCAGCGCAGGCCGGCGACCACGCCGTACGGCGACTCCGCGGCGGCGGCCTGCGCGGTCATCCGAGCACCAGCCGTTCCACGGACTCGGGCGGCAGGTCGAGCGGCTGGTGCGTGGCGGCGATCACCGCGCCGCCCGCGTCGAGCTGGCGCACGATCAGCTCCGCCAGCAGGCCGAGCCCGGTCGTGTCCAGCGCGGTGGCGGGCTCGTCCAGCAGCCACAGCGGCCGCGCGAGCAGGCGCAGCCGGGCGAGGCCGATGCGCCGCCGCTGCCCCTGCGACAGCACGCGCGCCGGCAGCAGGCGCTGCGCATCGAGCGCCGCATTCGAGAGCGCCGCGCGCAGGTCGGCGTCCGACGGGTCGGCGCCCGCGAGCGACACCAGCGAGCGCAGGTTCTCCTCGGCGGTCAGCTCGTCCTTCAGCGCCGCGTAGTGGCCCGAATAGAGCGTTTCCTCGCCCAGCGCGGCCGCGTGGGGTGCCACGTCCTCGCCGCGCCAGCGGATCGTGCCGGCGGCGGGCAGCGTCAGCCCGGCCAGGATGCGCAAGAGCGTCGTTTTGCCGGTGCCGTTGGGGCCGGTGATCACCAGCACCTTGCCCGGCTCCACGGCGAAGCCCAGACCGGAAAAGAGCGTGGTCTCCCCTCGGCGGGCGGCCAGATCTTGTGTTTCGAGCAAGGCGGGGGCTGGCACGGGGCGCGGGGCGGGGCAGCGCCGGGTCGCGGCGCGGGGCTGTCGAATTAAACCGTTGATTATACGACAAAATCGCAGGCCGCCGTCACGGTACGACGCGGTCGATCGTCACGCGCACGTCCCGTGCGCCGGGGGCGACGGGCGCGCTGGTGCCCGTCAGGTCGCCGGTCTGCAGCGTCGCGTTGCCCGACTTGCTGACGCGCGCCTCGACGACGATGCGCTTGGCCTTGGAGATGGTCGTCGCGTCCGACATCGCCATCGCGTCGCTCATCGAGAACGCCTTGGGCAGGTCCGCGCCCGTGAGTTTCAGCGCCGCGAGCGGCATCCGCGAGCCGTCCGGGTCGCGGGCGAGGACGAACACCGTGTCGCCGGGCGCGACCTTGCCGGCGAGCTTGGGATCGACCTCCACGCGGCCGGCGATGCCCGCGCTGCCGTCGGCCGCGGCTTTCGCCGGCGGGGCCGCGACCACGGCGGCCGGGGAGGCGGGCGCGGAAGCGGGCGGCTTGGCGGCGGCGACCGCCGACGGCGGCGGCGTCTCGCCGATTTCCTTCAACGCCGCGTCGACCTCGGCGATGTTCGGGCTATCCGGCGGCAGGCCGGCGCGCAGCTTCTTCCACAGCGTGGCGGCGGCGGCGCGGTCGTTGCGCTCGAGCGCGGCGGAGCCGGCCAGCGCGAGCGCCTTCGGGTACGCGGGATCGACGGCCAGCGCCTTGTCGAGGAGGTCCGTCGGCTGGCCGGTGAGGCTGCGGTTCTGCGACTGGGCGACGGCCTCCGCCCATTCGGTGTAGACGACCGCGTTCGGCGGCAGGCGCTTCGCCGCCTCCGCATACGCCATCGCCGCGGCCTCGAAGCGGCCGAGCACCCGGTACGAGCGCCCAAGCATCGCCCAGCCCTCGCCGTCGTTCGGGTTGGCCTGCAGGCGCTTCGCCAGCTTGTCGACGACTTGCGCCATCTGCGGGTCGTTGGTCGGGTCCTGCGCGTTGCCGTGCCCGCCGCCGGCCGCGGCGGAGGCCGCCGGCGCGTCCTTCATCGCCGCCGGGTTGCCCAGCGAGAAATACAGGCCGCCGGCGACGACGGGCACGCAGGCGGCCAGCGCCATGGCGGCGATCCAGCGCGGGCGCTCGCGTCCCGGAACCGCGCCCTGCGGCTCGTCGGCCAACTCGGCGCCGAAGCGCGTGGCGAGGTCGGCCAGCGCGGCGTCGCGCTCGGCCGCGGTGATCGCGTGGGCGGAGAAATCCGCCTCGATCTGCCGTGTGTAGTCGCGGAACACCGCGGTCGCGGCGGCGCGCTCGGCCGGCGCTTCGGAGGCCCGTTGCCCGCGCAGCAGCGGCACGACGAGGAACAGCAGCGTGCCGGCGAGCAGCGCGAACGCGAACAGCCAGAAGAGCGGTGACGAGGCCATGCCCGGTGGGGGGCGCGGGCACGCGTCTCGTCCCGCGCGGGACGCAAAGAGGAGCCCGGATTATAACCGCCGGGGTTACACCCCATTGTTGACGCAGCGCAGACTCGGGGCGGCCCCCGGGCCCCCTCGGGCCATGGATTATCATGACTGGCTCCGCTCCAGCGCACGGACCACGACCATGCCCGACAAGGAAATCCGCGAGGCGTCGCTCGAATACCACCGGTTGCCGACGCCGGGCAAGATCGCGCTGACCGCGACCAAGCAGCTCACCAACCAGCGCGACCTGGCGCTCGCCTACACGCCGGGCGTCGCCGCCGCCTGCGACGAGATCGTCCGCGACCCGCACGAGGCGTCGCGGCTGACCGCCCGCGGCAACCTGGTCGCCGTGGTCACCAACGGCACGGCGGTGCTCGGGCTGGGCGCCATCGGCCCGCTCGCCGCGAAGCCGGTGATGGAAGGCAAGGCGGTGCTGTTCAAGAAGTTCTCGGGGCTCGACTGCTTCGACATCGAGCTGAACGAGCGCGACCCCGACAAGCTCGTCGACATGATCGTCGCGCTGGAGCCCACGTTCGGCGGCATCAACCTCGAGGACATCAAGGCGCCCGAGTGTTTCTACATCGAGCGCAAGTGCCGCGAGCGCATGAAGATCCCGGTGTTCCACGACGACCAGCACGGCACGGCGATCATCGTCGGCGCCGCGATCGTCAACGGGCTGCGCGTCGTCGGCAAGGACCTGGACCGTGTCAAGCTCGTCTGCTCCGGCGCCGGCGCGGCCGCGCTCGCGTGCCTCGACCTGCTGGTGAGCCTGGGCGCCAGACGCGAGAACATCTGGGTGTCCGACATCGAGGGCGTCGTGTACGCCGGCCGCACGAAGCTCATGGACGAGCAGAAGGCGAAGTACGCGCAGAAGACGGACGCGCGCAAGCTCGCCGAGGTCCTGCCGGGCGCCGACATCTTCCTCGGCCTGTCGGCCGGCGGCGTGCTGAAGCCGGAGTGGCTGCCGTCGATGGCCGCCTCGCCGCTGATCCTGGCGCTCGCCAACCCCGACCCCGAGATCATGCCCGACGTGGCGAAGGCGGTGCGCCCCGACGCGGTGATCGCGACCGGGCGCTCGGACTTCCCGAACCAGACCAACAACGTGCTGTGCTTCCCGTTCATCTTCCGCGGCGCGCTCGACGTCGGCGCGACGACGATCAACGAGGAGATGAAGCTGGCCGCCGGGCGCGCGATCGCCGACCTCGCGATGGCCGAGCAGTCGGACATCGTCGCGCACGCGTACAACGTCGAGAACCTGCGCTTCGGCCCCGACTACCTGATCCCGAAGCCCTTCGACCCGCGGCTCATCGTGATGATCGCGCCCGCGGTGGCGAAGGCCGCGATGGACACCGGCGTCGCGACGCGGCCGCTGCCCGACCTCGACGCGTACCGCGAGAAGCTGACGCAGTTCGTCTACCACTCGGGCCTGCTGATGAAGCCGATCTTCGCGGCGGCGAAGGCGGCGGGGAAGCGCATCATCTACGCCGAGGGCGAGGACGAGCGCGTGCTGCGCGCCGTGCAGGTCGTCGTCGACGAGGGGCTCGCGAAGCCGATCCTCGTCGGGCGGCCGGCGGTGATCGAGCGGCGCATCGAGCGCTTCGGGCTGCGCATCGAGCCGGGCAAGGACTTCCAGATCGTCAACCCCGAGTGGGACGAGCGCTACCGCGAGTTCTGGTCCGAGTACTACCGGCTCACGCAGCGCCGGGGCGTGTCGCAGGCGTACGCGCAGATCGAGATGCGGCGGCGGCTCACGCTGATCGGCGCGATGGCGATCCACCTGGGCTACGCCGACGGCATGCTGTGCGGCACGTTCGGCACGCACGAGCTGCACCGCCACTACGTCGACCAGGTGATCGGGCTGCGCCGCGGCATCCGCAACTACGCGGCGATGAACGCGCTGATGATGCCCAACCGCACGGTGTTCATCGCCGACACGTACGTCAACGTCGACCCGAGTCCCGAGGAATTGGCGGAGATCACGCTGCTCGCCGCCGAGGAGATGCGCCGGTTCGGGCTGACGCCGAAGGTCGCGCTGCTGTCGCATTCGTCGTTCGGCTCGTCGAACCACCCGCAGGCGACGAAGATGCAGGCGGCGCTCGCGCTCATCAACGCCATGGACCCCGACCTCGAGGTCGAGGGCGAGATGCACGGCGACGCCGCGCTGTCGGAGGAGGTGCGGATGGCCGCGTTCCCCAATTCGCGGCTTAAGGGCGAGGCGAACCTCCTGATCATGCCGACACTCGACGCCGCCAACATCGCGTTCAACCTGCTCAAGGCCGCCGCGGGCTCCGGCGTGACGCTGGGCCCGATCCTGCTGGGCGTGGCCAAGCCCGTGCACATCCTGACCCCGTCCGCCACCGTCCGCCGCATCGTCAACATGACGGCGCTGACCGTCGTGGATTCGCTGACGCAGCGGCAGACGTCGTTGCTGTAGTCGGGAAAGGGGTCAGATCCCGCCATGGCAGGCGCGCGTGAGAGCGCGGGCGGTGGCGTCCGGGCCGCAAGGGGTCAGATCCCGCGGCGACTGGCGCGCGCCAAGGCATGACCGGTGGCTTGCGGGGTCTGATCCCTTGCTGTGGACCGAAGGCGTCGCACCTCCGCTGGGCCCGGATCCCCGTTGATTCACACGCCGAACCGGCGGGATCAGACCCCTGCGGGGTCTGACCCCTTGCGACCCGTTACCCCCACCCGACGGCACGGAATTCGCTAACATTGGGGATTCGTGCGCCAGCGCGTCCGGCTTGCGTCGAACCGGTGCAACGCGCGCCCGCCGCCCATCCAGCCTGCCTCCCTTTCGTGCATCCCCGGAGATCCTCCATGCGCCTGCCTGACCTCTTCCGCCGCGCCGTCGGCGCCGCGCTCGCCTCCGCGCTGTTCGCCGCCACCGCGCCGGCGGTCGCGCAGGACACGAAGATCGCGTTCCAGCTCGACTGGCGCTTCGAGGGCCCGGCGGCGATGTTCCTGCTGCCCAAGGCCAAGGGCTATTTCGCGGCCGAGAAGCTCGACGTCACGATCGACGCCGGCAACGGTTCCGGCAACGCCGTCAACCGCGTCGCGTCGGGCACCTACCAGATGGGCTTCGCGGACTTGGCCGCGCTGATCGAGTTCGTCGGCAACAACCCGACGGCGCCGAACAAGCCGGTCGCCGTGATGATGGTGTACGACTCGACACCCGCCGCCGTGTTCTCGCTCAAGAAGACCGGCATCAAGGCGCCGGCCGACCTGCAGGGGAAGAAGATGGGCGCGCCGGTGTTCGACGCCGGCCGCCGCGCGTTCCCGATCTTCGTGAAGGCCAACAGGCTCGACGCCGCGAAGATCGCGTGGACCGCGATGGACCCGCCGCTGCGCGAGACGATGCTGGTCAAGGGCGACGTCGACGCGATCACCGGCTTCTACTTCACGAGCCTGCTCAACCTCAACGCGCGCGGCGTCAAGGACGAGGACGTCGACGTGCTGATGTACCCGAAGTACGGCGTCAACCTGTACGGCAACGCGATCATCGTGTCCGAGCAGTTCCTGAAGGAGAAGCCGGAGGCGGTGAGGGCGTTCCTGCGCGCGTTCACGAAGGGCATGAAGGACGTGCTCGCCGATCCCGACGGCTCGATCCGGTACGTGAAGGAGCGCGACGCGCTGGTCGACGAGGTGCTGGAGAGGCGGCGGATGCGCCTCGCGATCGACAGCGTCATCGCCACGCCGGAGGCGAAGGCCGCCGGGCTGGGCGGCGTGACGCCCGCGCGCCTGAACGACATGGTGACGCAGGTGTCCTCCGCCTTCGAGCTCAAGAACCCGGTCAAGCCCGACGCGATCTTCAACGGCACGCTGCTGCCGCCGGCGGCCGACCGGATGGTGTTCCCCAAGTAGCGGTTGCCCAGCCGAAGCGAGGGCGCATGAGCGAGCCCGCCGCAGGCGAGCCCGACGGCGCGGAAGCGTTCGTCGACTTCCGCGACGTCGCGCTCGCCTACGAAGGCCACGCCGACTTCGCCGTCGAGGACATCTCGCTGTCGATCCGCGCCGGCGAGTTCGTCGCGATCGTCGGCCCGTCGGGCTGCGGCAAGTCGACGTTCATGAAGCTCGCCACCGGCCTGAAGCCGCCGACGAAGGGCACGGTCACGGTCGCCGGCCACCGCGTCACCGGACCGCTCAAGATCGTCGGCATGGCGTTCCAGGCGCCCACGCTGCTGCCGTGGCGCACGACGCTCGACAACGTGCTGCTGCCGCTCGAGATCGTCGAGCCGTACCGGTCGACGTTCAAGCGCGACCGCGCGCAGTTCGCCGACCGGGCGCGCGCGCTGCTGAAGACCGTCGGCCTCGACGGCTACGAGGACAAGTTCCCCTACCAGCTCTCCGGCGGCATGCAGCAGCGCGCGTCGATCTGCCGGGCGCTCGTCCACCAGCCGCGGATGCTGCTGCTCGACGAGCCGTTCGGCGCGCTCGATGCGTTCACGCGCGAGGAGCTGTGGTGCATCCTGCGCGACCTGTGGTCGGCGCGGCGCTTCACGGTGATCCTCGTCACGCACGACCTGCGCGAGGCGGTGTTCCTGGCCGACACCGTCTACGTGATGAGCCGCCGGCCGGGGCGCATCCTCGCGCGCCGCGCGATCGACCTGCCGCGCCCGCGCGACCTCGAGGTCACGTATTCCGACGCGTTCTCGCACATCGTGCACGACCTGCGCGAGCGCATCGGCGCGATCCGCCGCGAGCCGGCCGACGCATGACGACCGACCGGCAGCGGCGACTGGAGCGCGCGGCACCGTGGATCCTGTCGGCGGTGCTGCTCGTCGTCTGGCAGGCGATCTGCTCGGCGTTCCGGGTCTCGGACTTCATCTTCCCCAGTCCCTACACCATCGCGCTGGCGCTGGTCGAGTACGCCGGGCCCATCGCCGGCCACGCGTGGCAGACGTTTTGGACGACGATGATCGGCTTCGCGATCGGCGTCGCCGTCGGGCTGGCGCTCGGCATTGCCGTCGGCACGTCGCGCTTTGTCTACCGCGGCCTGTATCCGCTGCTGGTCGCGTTCAACGCGATCCCCAAGGTCGCGTTCGTGCCGATCCTCGTCGTCTGGTTCGGCATCGGCACCGTGCCGGCCGTGCTCACCGCGTTCCTGATCAGCTTCTTCCCGATCG